>DATBGZ010000014.1:0-149911 GCA_036557785.1 Micromonosporaceae bacterium | reverse complement strand
AGGCGCAGCACCTGGCCCTCGCGCGGGGAAAGCTGCGGTCCGCTCGGCGCGAGCCGGCGCTTCATCGCCTCGGCGAGATCGGCGGCGGTGAACGCGCTCGGCGCGGAGGCCGCGTGCCGGGCGGCCGCGACAACCTCGTCGGCCGGCGCGGTCTTCGGGACGAAGGCGCTCGCGCCCGCTTCGAGGGCGCCGAACAACTGGTCGTCGCCGGCGTACATGGTCAGCACCACGATGCCCATGGTGGCGCTGGACTTGCGCAGCGTGCGCGTCGCTTCCAGACCACTGCTGTTCTCGGCCAGCCGCAGATCCATGATCACCACGTCGGGCTGCAGGGCCCCGGCCTGGCGGATGGCGTCGGCGGCCGAGCCGGCCTCCCCCACGACCTCGAAGCTGCGGTCGCGCTCGAAGGCGTGGCGCAGGCCCTTACGGATCAGGTCGTGGTCATCGACGAGGAGCACCTTCGTACGGGTGCCGGGGGTGGTGGTCGGAGCGGTCATGCTCGTCGGTCTCCCTGAGGTACGGGTTGCTTACCGGCGGTTCCGCGCGGCGGTCGGACCCGTTTACCTGCGTTGGTGCGGTGGTGCGTGCTATCGGGTGGTGCGAGGGGAAAGGTGACCACAAGTTACCCCGTGGGCTGACGTCGAGTCGAGGGGCCCGCCTGCTCGGCTCGCGGGGAGCGGCTCGCGGAGGTACCGAGGACCACGGCGACCGCAGTACCGCCCTCGTTGCGTGGACTGATGTGCAGTTGGCCCCGGATACGTTGCGCTCTCTCTGCCATGATCGCAAGACCGAGCCGGCCGTCCTTGCGATGCGGGCCGATGCCAGTGCCATCGTCGGAGATCTCGATGCGCGCGTAGGGCGGATCGATCTCGACCGTGACCCAGAGGTTCTCGGCGTGGGAGTGCCGCCGCGCGTTGTTGATCGCCTCCTGGGCGATGCGCATGAGCTCCGCCTCGATCGAGGCGGGCAACCGGGCCGGCGTCTCCTCCAGCGACAGGTGCACCCGCAGGCCGCCGGCCGCGCTGACCGTACGGGCATAGTCGGCGACCGCCGCGGTGAGCCCGCCCTGCCGGTCCACCTCGCTACGCAGCTCGAACAGGCTCAGCCGCAGTTCCTCGATGACCCGGGTCACCTCTTCGCGGAGCTCGCGCAACTCCTCCGCGCTCTGGTCGGCCCCCTCGGGTAGCTCGCCGATCGCGTTGTCGATGCCGTACCCGATGATCACGAGCTCCTGCGCGATGCCGTCATGGATCTCGCGGGCAAGACGCTGCCGCTCCTCGTTGGTCGCGATCGAGCGCACGTCGTCGAAGAGCAGCGCCGCCTCCAGGCGCAGCGCCGCCGGTTCCGCGAGGGCGGCCAGCCGGTCGACCACCGAGGGCGGGAATGCCGCGAGGCGATCGGCCTCGAGGGCGAGCACCCCGACCGTGCGCACCCCCGCCACCAGCGGCAGGACGAGGCTGGTCACCTCCCGGCACGCCGCGCCCGTGCGGGATTGGGATCTCGACGAGATCTGCGGCTGCTGGCTCGCCCATGCCTCGGCGATGCCGGAGTCCGCGTCCAGGGAGGTCTCCCAGTCGACGCGGTCGGCGGCCGACTGCGCGAGCACGACCAGCCGCCCCCCGCCACTGCCCGAGAGCACCGCGGCCCGATCGGCCGCGACGACCGCGCGCGCCTCCTCGATGAGGTGCTCGCCGATCCCGCCCGGGTCCAGCGTGGCTCCGGGCAGCCGGCGTGCCACGGCACGCAACTGGGTGAGCAGCCGGGTCGCTTCGGCGTACGTGGGGCCTGGCGCCCGGGTCGAGCCCGACGCCCGTCGTTGCAATGTGCTGATGAACCCGGCGGCCAAGCCAGCGATCACGACCCACTCCACCGCGACCAGCCCGTACCCCGGCTCGTGGAACTGCCCGTCGAGGATGCCCGCACCCGCCAGGCACGCCACCGCGAGACCGAGCAGGGCCAGCGGCTCGCGAGTCCGGCCCGACAGCGCCGGCACCACCACGGGTACCGCGAGGTAGGGCAGCAGGGCGCTCGCGGTCGCGCCGGTGTTGGTCGCGGCGAGAGTGCTCGCGCCCATGGCCGTCACCACCACCTCCGCCACCCGACCGAGCAGGGCGAGCGGGGCGTGGTAGGGCTGCGTCCAGGCGGGTAGCGCGGCCACTGCGAGCAGGCACACCCAGACCGTGGCGGACGTGTCGGGGGTGGTGACGACGACGAGCATGCCGACCAGGACGAGCATCACCAGGCGCAGCACCCAGCGGATGCGTTCCACCGCGTCCGGCGCGATCGGGGCGCGGTCGGCGAGGCGGTCGTCCAGGTCGCCGGCGCCCACGGCGAGCTCGTCCACGGGCACCAGCACGCCCCCGTCGAGCCGGCCACTGATCAGTGCGGCGTCGGATCCTGCCGGACGCGGGATGGGCACGCGACTCGTCGCGGGTCCGCCCGTGGGATCGGACGCACCCATCGCGTCGGGGCCGCCCGGCTCGACGGCACCCGAGGGTTCAGTGGTAGATCGCTGCGATCTCGTCGGCGTACTCCTTGGCGACCACGGTGCGCTTGACCTTCATCGAAGGCGTCAGCATGCCGTTGGCCTCGGTGAAGTCACCGGGCAGGATACGGAACGTCCGGATCGACTCGGCCTTCGAGACCGCCCGGTTCGCCTCGTCGATGGCGCCCTGGATCTCCGCCCGCAGGTCCGCGTCCTCGCGCAGCGCGGCGACCGATGTCCCGGCCTTGTGGTGCGTGGCCGCCCATGCGTGCAGCGCCTCCTCGTCGAGCGTGACCAACGCCGCGACGAACGGCTGGCGGTCGCCGACCACCATGCACTGGCTGACCAGCGCATGGCCGCGGACCCGGTCCTCCAGCACGGCCGGCGCCACGTTCTTGCCGGCGGCGGTGACGATCAGCTCCTTCTTGCGTCCGGTGATCGTCAGGTACCCGTCCGCGTCGAGCTCGCCCAGGTCGCCGGTGGCGAACCAGCCGTCGGCGCTGATGACCTCCGCGGTCGCGGTGTCGTTGCGCCAGTAGCCGCGAAAGACGATGTCGCCCCTGACGTGGACCTCACCGTCGTCGGCGACGCGGATGCTCACGCCGGGCAGCGGCCGGCCGACCGTGCCGATCCGGAAGGCGCCCCTGAGGTTGACCGCCGCCGCGGGTGAGGTCTCGGTCAGGCCGTACCCCTCGTAGACGGTGACGCCGATGCCCCGGAAGAAGTGGGCCAGCCGCGGGCCTAGCGGCGCACCGCCGGAGATCGCCCGCGTGCAGCGTCCGCCCAGTGCCGCGCGCAGCTTGCGGTAGACGAGCCGGTCGAACACGGCATGGCGCACGCGAAGCCCGAGTCCGGGGCCCGTGGCCCCGTCCAGGGCCTCGCTGTACCCGATCGCCGCGTCGGCTGCGGCATCGAAGATCTTACCTTTGCCCTCGGACTGTGCCTTTTGCCTGGCGCCGTTGAAGACCTTCTCGAAGACCCGGGGGACGGCGAGCACGAACGTCGGGCGATACGAGCCGAGCACCGGCACGAGGTCCTTGGTGTCGGGCAGGTGCGCGGTGTGCACGCGGGCGGCGACCACGCCGGCCTGGATCAGCCGGGCGAAGCTGTGCGCCAGGGGCAGGAAGAGCACGGTCCTCGCCCCGGGATAGAGGATCTCGCCGAGCCCCGGCAGGGCGTTGTTGATGTCCGTGAGGATATTGCGGTGGGTGAGCATGCAGCCCTTGGGGCGGCCCGTGGTACCGCTGGTGTAGATCATCGTGGCGAGGTCGTCGGCACAGATCCCTCGACGGCGCTCGTCGACCATCTCGACCGGCACGCTGTGGCCGACCTCGGTCAACTCCGCGATCGCGCCCACAGCGTTCGCGGACGGGGCGTTCGCGGCCCGAGCGTCCCGATCGGGCGCCGAGTTGGCGGGTTCGATCTGCCAGACGTCGCGCAGTTGTGGGGTCGACTCGCGGACCGCCAGGACGTGGGACAGGTGCGCGTCGGTCTCGACCACGCAGGCGACCGCGCCACAGTCACTGAGGATCCACTGCACCTGTTCCGGGCTCGATGTCTCGTAGACCGGTACGGTGACGGCGCCCGCCGCCCAGATGGCGTAGTCGATGAGCGTCCACTCGTACCGCGTGCGGCTCATGAGCGCGACCCGCTCGCCCGGCTGGACGCCGGCAGCGATCAGTCCGCGCGCGACCGCGACAACCTCGTCCCGGAACTGCCCGAACGTGATGTCCTGCCACGCGCCGCCCACCTGGCGCGCGAACTGCGGATCATCGCGGTACCGCTCGGCGTTGTCCCAGACCGGATCGGTCAGGTTGGCCGAGTCCGGGATGACCGCGACCGGGGCGATGCTCAACTCGCGCACCTGACCTCCTCCCGTCGGGTCGCTGCCTAGAACCTACCCCGCCGGCCGAGCCCGTCTCATCACCACGGCGGTGACCGATCGTGGCGATCCTGGGCGCCCACCGGGCCGAAGGCCGACACCGTGGCGGTAGCCTTCGGCCTATGGCCGAGACGTCGACGCAGTCGATCGTGATCGCGGCACCGCCCGACGCCGTGACGGCGGTGATCTGCGACTTCGCGCACTACCCCGAGTGGGTCGACGCCGCGAAGCGGGTCGATGTGGTGGAGGAGTACGAGGACGGCTACGCCAGTCAGGTGGAGTTCGAGATCGACGCCGGGGTGGTCGCGGACGAGTACATCCTGCAGTACGAGTACGCTGAGGATCTCTCCCGCATCGAGTGGCACCTGGTGGCGCCGTCGAAGATGCAGCGGAGCCAGATCGGTTCGTACGACATCGTCGACAACGCCGACGGGACGTCGACGGTCACCTATACCCTCTCGATCGAGCTCGCCATGGGCATGTTGGGCATGTTCAAGCGCAAGGCGGAGCGGGTGATCATGGAGACCGCGCTGAACGAGCTGAAGCGGCGGGTCGAATCCCTTGGTGCGACACGGTAGAGGGGGCGGGGCTTGGTCATGACCGGTGACCGGATGCGGGACGAGGCGGAGCGGCTCGTCGCGGCGGCGATCGCGGCGGTCTCGTACGCGGCCCGCGGCCTCTCGGCGTCAGGCCGGCCCGGGCTCGCCACGGGTAGTGCCGAATGCTGTGTCTGTCCGGTGTGCCGTGCCATCGCAGCGCTGCGTGAGCCGGGGCCAGAGGTCGCCGACCGACTCGCCTCTGGCGTCGGCGATCTCGCTGCCAGCGTCAGCGCGATCCTGCGCGCGCTGTCCCAGCGCAGCGGTCACGAACCCGCCCAGGAGTCGCCGACCCGGGAGGGCGACGAGTTCTGGGAGTCGCTGCGGCGCAGGGCCGCAGACGCCGCCAAGGCCGCGGCCAAGGCGACCGCCACGGTCCACCGCCCCTCGGGCTCCACAGTGGACGAGGACCCCTGGCACGCCGCGACGGCGACGACACCCGCGCAGACCAGCGCGGCGAGTGCCGCCAACGGGTCGGCCATGCCGAGGAAGACTGCTGCCAAGAAGGCCGTGCCCACGAAGACCGTGCCCACGAAGGCCGTGCCGAAGAAGGTCGCGCCCCCGCGACCCGCCCCCGCGGATGAGGCGGTCACGTCCACGCCGGTAGCGAAGAAGGCCACCGCGACGAAGGCCATGGCGAAGAAGGCGGTAGCGAAGAAGGCGGTAGCGAAGAAGGCACCGGGTCGGGTCGTGCCCGGGGCTGCGGAGGGCCGTGCGTGAGCGAGAGCGCTCCCGCCCCCGGCCCGGCCGGCGCCGGCACAGGCATCGACTCCGATCTGGCGATCGGAGTCGATGTCGGGGGAACCAAGGTCCTGGGTGCCGTCGTGACGCCGGATGGCGAGGTGATCGCCACCGCACGCCGGGAGACGCCCGCCGATGACGTCGGCAAGACCCTGCAGTTCATCGTCGAGGTGATCACCGAGCTCACCCGGTTGCACCCCGCGCGCATGGTGGGCATCGGGGCAGCCGGCTGGATCGACGAAACTCGATCAAAAGTGCTCTTCGCGCCGAACCTCGCCTGGCGCGACGAGCCGCTGCGGGAGAAGATCGCCGACGAGGTCGGGCTGCCCGTCGTGGTCGAGAACGACGCCAATGCCGCGGCGTGGGCCGAGTTCCGGTACGGCTCGGCGCGGGACGTGACGGACTCCATGGCCCTGTTCACGGTCGGGACCGGCATCGGCGGGGGGCTGGTCGTGCGGGGCGAGGTGTGGCGCGGGGCCCATGGCATGGCGGCGGAGATGGGGCACGCCCGGGTCGTGCCGAACGGACGTCTCTGCGGTTGCGGCCGCATGGGTTGCCTCGAGCAGTACGCCAGCGGCTCTGCCCTGGTCCGCGCCGCCCGCGAGGCGGCCCAAGCCGACCCGCGGACCGCGCACCGCCTTCTCGAGCTCGCCGGGGGCACCGGTTCGGCGCGGGTCGAGGATGTCATCGACGCGATCAACGGGCCGCTCGTCACCCAGGCGGCGCGCGAGGGCGACCCGGTGGCCCGCGGCGCCTTCGCCGAGGTGGGGCGCTGGCTCGGCAGCGGGCTGGCCGACCTGGTCCAGGTGCTCGATGTCGAGATGCTCGTGGTCGGCGGCGGGGTGGTCGAGGCGGGTGAGCTCCTGCTCGCGCCCACGCGCGCGGCCTTTATCGACCAACTTGCCGCACGCGGCTCGCTGCCCGTGGCGCCGGTGGTCGCGGCGCGCATGGGAAACCTCGCCGGGGTCGTGGGTGCCGCCGACCTTGCCCGGCGCTGAGCCAGCCGCCCTGACCGACCCCGAGCCGCTCGCCTCGCCCGGTCGGCCTGCGCTGCATAGGATGCCGGGGACGACAGGGGGAGGGAGCCCGCAGTGAGCTTCGACCTGAGCAACTCGGCGCCGCCGCTGCCACCGTCGCGTGGCCCGGCGACCGGACGGGTCGAGAGCGTCTGTGTCATCGGCGCGGGCGCCGCTGGGCTGACCGCGGTGAAGAACCTGCGCGAGGCGGGGTTCGGCGTCGACTGCTATGAGCGGGAGACCGGCGTCGGCGGCGCCTGGAACTGGCGTCACGACCGCAGCCCGGTCTACGCGACCACGCATCTGATCTCGTCGAAGCCATTCACCCAGTTCCCGGATTTCCCCATGCCGGATTCCTGGCCGGACTACCCGCACCACAGCCAGGTCCTGGCGTACCTCGAGCGCTACGCCGACCACTTCGGGGTACGCCAGCAGATCTGGTTCGGTACCGAGGTGACCCGGGTCGTGCCGACCGAGGACGGGCAGTGGGAGGTCACAATCAGCGGGGCGCGCGGTGGCGGCGCCGACCGTACCCAGCGCTACGCGGCCGTGGTCGTCGCGAACGGTCACAACTGGTCGCCGAAGATGCCCACCTATGAGGGTCAGGAGTCGTACGGCGGGCAGATCATGCACGCCAGCGCGTACAAGGACCCGGCCCAGCTCAGGGGCAAGCGCGTGCTCGTCGTCGGCGCCGGCAACACCGGCTGCGACATCGCGGTCGACGCTGCCCAGCAGGCCGCGCGGTGCTGGCACTCCAGTCGCCGGGGGTACTGGTACACGCCGAAGTTCGCGTACGGCCGTCCGGCGGACCAGGTCAACGACCTGGTGGCCGCGTTCCGGCTGCCGTTGTGGCTGCGCCAGCGACTGCTGCAGCGCACCTTGCGCCGGGTGGTCGGGGACCTGCGGCATTTCGGGCTGCCCAAGCCCGATCACAAGCTCCTGGAGACCCACCCGATCGTGAACAGCCAGCTCATCCACTACCTCGGGCACGGGTCGATCACGCCGGTGCCCGACATCGCGAGGTTCACGCACAACGGGGTGGAGCTCGTCGATGGCCGGGTCGTCGAGCCGGAGCTCGTGATCTTCGCGACCGGCTACCTGCCCCAGTTCGAGTTCCTCGCCCCCGAACTGCTCAATGTGGACGCCGAGGGCCGGCCACGTCTGTTGCTGCACACGTTCGCGCCGTCCTTCCCCACGCTTGCGGTGGTGGGTCTGCTCCAGCCAGACTCCGGCGTCTTCTCGCTGATGCACTGGCAGGCGGTGCTGGTGGCAACCTGGCTGCGGCAGCGCGAGCAGGCGCCCGAGCGGGCAGCGAACTACTGGCGCTCGCACTACCACCAGTTCAGCCGGCGCTACACCCGGGCCAGGCTGAAGGAGTCCACGCGGCACTGGTTCGAGGTCAGCCACATCGACTACCTTCGAGCCGTGCGGCGAGCGCTGCGAGAGCTGGAGCCGGCATCGTGACAAACCTCGACGTGTTTCGATGGCGAGAGTGGTCGTCCCCGGTCGCCCCGGTGCAGCGCGAGGTGCTCACCTCGCAGCCCGTGGACCAGCCGGAACCGGGCCGGCCCCCGCTGCTCTTCGTCCCCGGCTACGCGCACGCGGCCTGGGCCTTCGCGCAGATGTGGCTGGAGCACGCCGCAGGGCGCGGGTACCCGGCGTACGCGATGAGCCTGCGTGGCCACGGGGAGAGCGGATCGGCGCCGAAGACGACCCTGCGTGCCTACGCCCACGACGTGGTCCAGGTCGCGGCGCGACTGCCCCGGCAGGCCGTCCTCATCGGACACGGCGTCGGTGGTCTGGCCGTGGCCCAGGCGTTGGCTCGCTACCCCGCGCGTGCGGGTGTGCTCGTCGCCCCGGTCATGGGCGGTGCTCGCACGGTGCTGGCCGCGCTCGCCCACAACCCGACCGGTACGCTGCCCGGGCTCTTCGGTGCTCCGCTGCGGCTGCGCCGGCGTCAACTCTTCGGTCGCGAACTCTCTGTGGCCGAGGGCCGTGCTTACGTCGACCGGCTCGACGACCCGAACGCGCGTCGCGTCGTCTGGCAGCTTGCCCGGCGGCACACTCCGCCCCGACCGGTGGGCGACGCGCCGGTGCTGGTCCTCGGATCGCCGGACGATCGGGTCGTGCCGAGGCGATCGCTGGAGCGGGTCGCGCGCCACTACGGCAGCGCGCCGCTGCTCTTTCCGGGCATGGGCCACGACCTGATGCTCGACGCCCGGTGGCGCGAGCCGATCGACGCGATCGTCGACTGGCTCGACAAGTTCAGCGGGTGATCGGGCTAGACGCGGGCGCCGTCGTCGGTGTCGGGCTCGTCGTCGTCGCCGGGACGCAGGCGCCAGATCAGCGTGCCGAAGCCGCTGACCACAGCAGCGAAGCCGAGGAACATCGCGAGGCTCTCGTGCAGGAACCCGAGCAGGTTCGGCTTGAGGAAGATCGTGAGACCCGCGACGACGCCGACGACCCCGAGCACGGTCGGCAGTGACGGGCGGGGGACTGGGGGAGGCTCCGGCGGGACGAACGACTCGTCCTCGTCCTCGGCCAGATCGGCGCCGAACGTGTCGAGCCCGTCCAACAAGGAGGGTCCGTGCTCCGGCGCCGGCTCGTCGGCCTGCTTTCGCCGGGCCAGCCCGGGCGGGGGCTCCTCGTTGCTGCGCGGCTCGGCTGGCGGCAGCACAGGTCCCGGGGCCGTGCGGGCATAGCCGGCGATGATCTCGGCGAACGCGCGCTCGACCTCATCGCTCGTCGGCTCGGTCCACGACCGGGTGCCGGCCGGGGACGAGTCGGCCGTCTGGTCCGTGCGGGTCGGGTCCGCACGGGCCGGGGAAGACAGCGCGGGGTCCGTGCCGTCCGTGCGGGCTGCCGGGGTACCGGAATCCGTCTCGGCCTCGCTCTCTTCCCGGGCCAGGCGCGCGAGGTAGGCGCGCGCGGTCCGTACGTGCTCCCGGTCGACATAGAGCCGGTCCGTGGGGCGCTTGGGCAGCGTCGTGGAGCGGGTCACCGGATGCAGGTCGCTCGATGGGCGAAGGTACGCCGCGATGCCCTCGAGCGCCAGGACGTCGAGCAGGTGCTCGCCGACACGTGGGTCGACATCGCCCGCCGCCGCGTAGGCCGCCGCGACGAGTCCGTTGTCGCGGCGGCCGTACCGCGCGTCACCCACGCTCACCGGGCTCCCTCCGCACCTGCCTGGGGGTACCTTCCCGGCAACGGTACGCCCTGATCGCCAAGCTGGCCTATCGGCGCCAGCGGGCGCGGCGCTCGGCCGGGGCAGGTCCGGACGCCCGATGCGATCATGAGAGCGGACGGCCTACGCTGCCGAGCATCCGGTACCGTCCGCCGGCGCGAGGGGCATCGATGCTCTACTGGCTGCTCAAGTACGTCGTGCTCGGACCGTGGCTGCGTCTGATCTTTCGCCCGAGGGTCGAGGGGCGCGCGAACCTGCCCCGGCGGGGTCCCGCCATCCTGGCCGGCAACCATCTCTCGTTCTGCGACTCGATCTTCGCGCCCCTGGTCGTGCCGCGCCGGGTCACGTTCGTCGCCAAGCAGGAGTACTTCACTGGCAGGGGCCTCAAGGGGAGGCTCACGAAGCTCTTCTTCGCCGGGACGGGCACCATCCCGGTGGACCGTTCCGGCGGCCAGGCGGCTCGTGCGGCCATCGACACGGGACTGCGTGTGCTGCGCGAGGGTCGGCTCTTCGGCATCTATCCGGAGGGGACGCGTTCGCCGGACGGCAGGCTGCATCGGGGCAAGACCGGGGTGGCCCGGCTCGCCCTGGAGAGCGGTGCACCGGTCATCCCGGTCGCGATGCTGAACTCTGACGAGATCCAACCGATCGGCAAGCTCATCCCGCGCCTGCGCCGGGTGCACATCCGGTTCGGCACGGCGCTGGACTTCTCCCGCCACGCGGGCATGGCCGGCGACCGGTTCGTCGAGCGGACGATCACCGACGAGATCATGTACGAGCTCATGGTGCTCTCGGCCCGGGAGTACGTCGATGTCTACGCGGCGCAGGTCAAGGCCGGCATCGCGGTCTCACCCGCGGCACCTGCGCCGGTCACCGGTGCCGCCAGGCCGCCCGCCGACATCGCGGCGTAGCTGGGGCCGATGACGCGGTCCTACAACGGCGAGACGATGCGGTTGCGGCGTACGAAATCTGCGAGCTCGTCGTGGACCTGGCCAACCGCCAGCGGCGATTCCGTCGCGGCTCGGGCGTCGGTGACCGTGCGGGCGGCCGTCGAGAGCGCCCGGACCACCCCGCCGAGGGCGAGCATGCGGTCGGTCGTGCTGCCCACGTCCGCGAAGCGCTGCGCCCCGTCCAGGTAACGCAGGGCCGCCGTGGTGTACTCGCCCCGCCCCGCGGCGAGCGTACCGTCCACACAGGACATCGCCGCGCGGGACCAGGCCGTGTGGTGGGGCGCGTTGCCCAGCACGTCGCGCAGCGCCTGGGCCGCGTCGGGAGAGACCCGGTCCGCCGCGTGGGCCGCCGCGGTCACCCAGCCACCGCTGGCGATGGTGCGCATCCGTTGCCAGCTCTGGCCGAGCTCGCGCAGCAGATGTTCGGCCTGCGCGCCGCGTCCCAGCACGGCCTCGCTCAACGCCCCATTGCCCAGCGCGATCCACATCGGACGCTTCAAGCCGGATGAACGAGCCGTACGCAGGACGATCGCGGCGTCGTCCGATGCCCCTTCACCGTCGCCGCGCAGTGCGCGCAGCCAGCCTCTGGCTCCCCGTACCCGCAGGTCCCGGTCGCCGTCGGGGCTCGCCAGAAACGACTCGGCCACGTCGAGGAAGCGGTCCCAGTCGCCGGCGTAGAGTGCCTCGATCGCCGGCATGGGCCCCGGGGTGTCGAACAGTGCCCGGGCACCGGCGAGGTCGCCCTCCTCGACGAGGGCATCCGCCACCATGCCACGCGCGCGGCGCAGGCTCGGCAGGCGCTGGGCGCGACAGAACTCCAGCGCCTCACGCAGCTCCCCGAGCCCGGTTGGCTGGCCCGCGAGATAGTGGCACATGCCGATGGTGATGCGGGCATTCGCGTGCATCTCGACGAGGCCGAGGCGTTCGGCGATCTCGGCCGCGATCTGGGCTGCACCCAGTGCCGGGCCGTGCTCGTAGTTGAGCATGTGCAACCGCCCCAGCTCGGCGTAGGCCTGGGCCTTCTCCGGCGTGTCCGGGCACGAGTCGAACAACTCCACGGCCCGGTCGAGACTGCGCAGCGCCTCGGCCCGGTCCTCGCGCATCCACGCGGTCTGGCCGAGCAGCGTCCAGGCCCGGGCAGCGCCATCGTGGTCCCGGGCCCGGTAGAGCAGCGTGGCCAGTTCCGCCAGGCGCGCGGGCCCGGGCCCGGTCAGGTAGCCAGCGCCCTGCGTCTGCATGCCCAGCTCCAGGCTCAGCAGCTCCACCCCAAGGCGGTCTACCTCGGCGAAGCTTGCGAGCCGAGCATCAGACTCAGCGGCGAAGCTTGCGAGCCGGGCGTCGGACTCCGTGGTGGCCGGTCCTGTCTCCGATGTGGACATCAGCAGACGGGACGCCCGGGCCAGGTGCGTGGCGGCGGCATCGACGGCGTTGAGCATCGCGGCCCGCCGCGCGGCGCGGCGCAGGGCGCCCAGGGCGGGACCGGCATAAGGCCGCGGATCGGTGCCGAGCGCGACCGCGGTCTGGTACGCGGTAAACCGGTGGTGCGCCACGACCTCGGTCAGGTCGGTGCCGCGGTGATCCAGCCGAGCCTCGATCCAGTCCGCAGTCCGCACGTGCCGGGCGACCCGTTCGCCGAGCGGAAGACGCTCGTAGCAGACATCCGCGACGAGCACGTGCCGGAACCGGTACTCGGCCTCGCTCGCCATGGACGTCTCCGGCTGCTCCCGCACGAGGTCGCGTTGCACGAGGGTCCGAAGTGCTCTGTCCACTGTGTCCTCAGTGGTCCGAAGGGCGGCGGCCACGGCACCGGGCCAGAACCGGGCTCCGACGACAGCGGCTGCCTGCAGCACCCCGCGCTCCGCGCCGTCGAGCAGATCGACCCGGTTCGCGATGACGGCGTGCACGCTCTCCGGCGTCGGCAGCGGCGCACTCGGGTCGAGCGTCCAAGCATCCTCGGACTGCCGCAGCGTTCCCCGTTCGACCAGCATGCGGCCGTACTCCTGGGCATACAACGGCATCCCGCCCGCCCGCTCGACGAGCGGCTGCAGCAGATCCGCCGGCAACGCGACGCCGCCGAACATGCCCGCGTAGATACTCGCGATCTCCTCGTCGCGCAGCGGGAACAGGCTCAACGTCAGCATGCCGGGCACGGCGCCCATGAAGCCGGGCTCGCGGTCGAGCAGCTCGGGACGGGCCGAGCAGACGATGAGCAGTGGCGCGTCGCGGATCGTGGTGGCAACGAGCTCCACGAAGCGGATCATGCGGGAGTCGGCCCAGTGCAGGTCCTCGAAGACGAGCACCGTGGGGCCGCGCTGCACAAGAGCGAGGACGAACCGCCGCCAGGCCGCCTCGGCGTCCTCAGTGGACAGAGGCGAGCCGGGCAGGCCGACGAGTGGGCGCAGCGCGTCGGAGAGCCGGCCGGCCTCGCCCTCGCCGACGAGGTCGCGCAGGGCATCGTCGAGGCGTCGCCGCGCCACCTCCGGGGGATCGGTCACGAGCACCCCGACCTGCGCCTTCACGATCGCGGCCAACGCTCCGTACGCGGTGTTCTCGCCGTACGGCGGACACCGACCGCTGCGCCAGCAGACATCCGCGCTGCCCGGCCCGGCCGGCGGCCTGGCGTGGTGGTAAAGCTCGCGCACGAGTCGGCTCTTGCCGATGCCGGCGGGGCCCAGCAACACCACCAGTCGCGGCTCACGGTGGGCGATCGCGTGGTGTAGTGCCGAGGTGAGCAGGCCCAGCTCGTGGTCGCGGCCGACGAGCGGCGCGTCGGCCCCGTCCTCGTCGAGTTGCTCCGGCACGGGAGCGAGGGCCAGCCAGACCTCGCTCGGGGCGGAGCGGCCGCGCAGGGTGAGCGGGGGGTGGGCCGCGAAGCGGATCTGCACCCGGGCCGCGGCGTGGGTGGTCGCGCACACGAGCACGCCGCCGGCCGGCGCCTCCGCCTGCAACCGGGCGGCGGTGTTCACCACGTCGCCCGCCACGATCGCCTGCCCGCCATCGTGTGCTGCCTCGATGTCGACGAGCGCCTCTCCGGTGGCGACGCCGACCCGGTACGACCACCCGTGCTCGGCATGGCGCAGCGCCCGCTGCAGGTCCAGCCCGGCGCGCACCGCCCGTACCGCGTCGGCCTCCGTGGCCACCGGCGCGCCGAAGAGCACCATGGCCGCGTCGCCGATGTACTTCTCCACCACGCCGCCGTACTGGTGCACGATGCGCCGGACGGTCGCGAAGAACCCGGTCTGCGCAGCCCGTACGGTCTCCGGGTCGGAGTGTTCGGCGAAGGGTGTCGAGCCGACCGCGTCGACGAAGAGCACGCTGACCCGCCGTCGCTCCTCTCGGGCTGTCTCCGAGCTCAGCGGGTGGCCGCAGCTCGTGCAGTACGCGAGGTCCGGTGCCACCGCCCCGCCGCAGCGCGGGCAGTCCACCGGCAGCGCGACGCCGCACCGGCCGCAGAACCGGTCCTCGGGACCAGCGGCACGGCCGCAAGCGGGGCAGGCCGGGTGGGCGATGGTGTTCCTCCGGGGCAGCGGGGTCGCAGGCGGCGTACGACTTGCGGGTCATCGTGGCACGCCCGCACCAGCTCCGGACTATCTGTTACGACCGTTCGGTCATGCCCGCCCGCCGCCGCAGCGCGGGCAGATCGGTGACCACGATCCGGCGGCCCTCGGTACGCAGCCAGCCCCGGTTGGCGAACGAGCCGATGGCCTGGTTCACGCTCTGCCGCGAGCCACCGGCCATCTCGGCCAGTTGGCTCTGGTTGAGCTCGATCGTCACCATCGGCGCGGACGAGTCACCAGCGAGCCGGACCAGCGTCTTGGCCACCCTGCCCGGCAGGTCGAGGAAGACGTGGTCGGCGTTCTGCTCGGTGAGGCGGCGGATCAGGCCGCCGAGCGAGCGCATGACCGCGTCGAGCATGCGGGGGCTGCCGTGGACGAGCTCGATGAAGGCGCCCCGGGACAGCGCGAGTGCCGTGCAGTCCTCGACCGCCTCCGCCGAGGCCGACCGGGCCGAGCCATCGAGCAGCGAGACCTCGCCGAGCACATCCGGCGGGCGGACCACCGAGAGCACGGCACGTTCGCCGGTGGGCGCGGTGCGGAACACGAGCACGGCGCCGCGACGCAGGATGATCAACGACTCGCCGGGGTCGCCCTCGACGAACAGGAGCTGTCCCTTGCGGTAGGTCCGGGGCACGGCCGCGGCCATCACCCGTTGGCGGGCCTCCGGCTCGAGCCCTGCGAACATCTCGACGCCAGCGAGCACGTCGCCGGTGTCGGTCACCCGAACATCCACGGTGGTCATCCCTCCCGGGCCACTTGGGGGCGGTCTTGTCGCCTTGGTGACGTACCGTCCGGTGACGGCCACGCTATTACGCGTTCGCCACACCGCCTAGCACAACTCGCGTGCCGGGCCTGTGTCGCTCACTCGTGACCGTCCGTACCGTGCCGCGCGGCCGTCCGGGCCATGCCGGTGCCCACCGTACGGGCTTGTTCTCGGGGGTGGCGTGGCGTGATGGGTCATCATGGGCGGTGATGTCGTACCGCTACTTCTATGACTGTGAGTTCATCGAGGATGGCCGCACCATCGACCTCGTGTCGATCGGCGTGGTGGACGAGCATGGACGCGAGTTCTACGCGATCTCCACGGAGTTCGATCCAGCCCCGGCGGTGCCGTGGGTCCGGCGCAACGTGCTCGACCGACTCCCCTCGCCCGCGCACCCGGCCTGGCGTTCCCGCGCCCGCATCCGGGACGATCTCTACGCGTTCCTCGTCGAGCCAATGGCGGGCCAGCAGATCGCCCGGGCCGGGACCGGCCGCCCTGGTGAGCTTGAGCTGTGGGCCTGGTACGCCGCGTACGACCACGTGGTGCTCGCCCAACTCTGGGGGCGGATGCCGGACCTGCCCCGGGAGATCCCACGCTTCACCAAGGATCTGCGCCAGCTCTGGGACGAGCGCGGCCGCCCGGCACTGCCCCAGGCGGAGCAGCGCCACGACGCGCTCGTCGATGCCCGGCACAACCTGGCCCGCTGGCGGGTGCTCTCCGCGATGACGACGCAACCCTCGACGGGACCCCTCGGGGTGAACGACCGTTTAGCGTGAGAGACGTACTACAGTCCGGTTGCGGCCCACACCCCGGGCTGGCAAGGGTGCCAAACTCCGCCAGGCGCAAGCCGGGCCGGAGCACACGGGGCCACTCCGCACGCCGGACGAGCGAGCGCTGCGTCGGCGGTCGATGTCTCGGGCTGCATCGAGCCTTTGACTGACTGGAGGTCAGCAGAGCATGCGAATCGGAGTGCTGACCGGCGGCGGCGACTGCCCCGGTCTCAACGCGGTGATCCGGGCGGTGGTCCGCAAGGGCGTGGACACATACGGTCACGAGTTCGTCGGCTTCCGGGACGGATGGCGCGGCCCGTTGGAGGGCCAGACGATGCCGCTGGGCGTCAAGGACGTCCGGGGCATCCTGCCGCGGGGCGGGACGATCCTGGGGTCCTCGCGGACGAACCCGTTCAAGATCGACAGCGGTGTCGAGCGGATCAAGACGAACCTCGCGGACCTCGCGGTCGACGCCCTCGTGGCAATCGGTGGCGAGGACACGCTCGGGGTGGCGACCAAGCTGTACGACCTCGGGGTGCACGTCGTGGGCGTGCCGAAGACGATCGACAATGACCTCTCCGCTACCGACTACACCTTCGGCTTCGACACCGCGGTGAACATCGCGATGGAGGCGATCGATCGGTTGCACACGACCGCCGAGTCGCACCACCGCACGCTCGTGGTGGAGGTCATGGGCCGCCATGCCGGCTGGATCGCCCTGCACGCCGGGCTCGCCGGTGGCGCGAACGTGATCCTGTTGCCGGAGCGGCAGTTCGATGTCGACCAGGTGGCCGGGTACGTCGAGAAGCGGTTCCAGCACCAGTACGCGCCGATCGTTGTGGTCTCCGAGGGCGCGCTGCCCCTGGAGGGCCAGATGGTGCTGCAGAACCAGGAGCTGGACGCGTTCGGGCACGTCCGGCTGGGCGGCATCGGGCAATGGCTCGCCGAGCAGTTGGAGGCGAAGACGGGCAAGGAGGCCCGCACGGTCGTGCTCGGGCACATCCAGCGCGGCGGCACCCCGACGGCGTACGACCGGGTGCTCGCCACGAGGTTCGGCCTGCACGCCATCGACGCCGTGCACGAGGGTGACTGGGGCACGATGATGGCGTTGCGGGGCACCGACATCATCCGGGTGCCGCTCGTCGAGGGAACCCGTGAGCTCAAGACCGTGCCCCTGGAGCGCTACACCGAGGCCGAGGTCTTCTTCGGCTCGTGACCCATCACGTGTTGATCTAGGGCGTGGGACCGTGGTTGGAGATCAACTCACGGTCCGCCGCCCTAGATCAACGGAAGATCTGGGAGGCGACGATGCACACGATCGCGGTGATCGGGGCGGGGCAGATCGGCGAGACCCTGCTCGCGGGGCTGCTGCGCTCGGGGCGGCCGGCGCAGACGCTCGTCGCGACCGAGCGCCGCCCGGAGCGGGCCGCCGAGCTCGCCGAGCAGTACGGCATCCGCATGGTCGACAACGCCGAGGTGGTGAAGGTCGCCGACGTGCTCGCGATCGCCGTGAAGCCGCAGGATGCCGCCGCGCTGATGACCGAGCTCGGACCGTTGATGCCGTCGGACAAGCTGCTCGTGACGCTCTGCGCGGGCCTGCCGATCTCGTTCTTCGCCAAGTGGTTGCCCGAGGGCACGCCGGTGGTGCGGGTGATGACCAACACCCCGGCGTTCGTCGACGAGGCGATGACCGCGATCTCCGCCGGCCCGCACGCCACCGCCGAGCACCTGGACCTCGCCGAGGAGATGTTCACGCCGCTCGGCAAGACGATCCGGCTGCCCGAGACCCAGCAGGACGCGGTGACGGCGCTGTCGGGGTCGGGTCCGGCGTACTTCTTCTACCTCGTCGAGGCGATGACCGATGCCGGCATCCTGCTC
Source organism: Micromonosporaceae bacterium (assembly GCA_036557785.1). Classification (GTDB taxonomy): domain Bacteria; phylum Actinomycetota; class Actinomycetes; order Mycobacteriales; family Micromonosporaceae; genus DATBGZ01. The sequence goes on along the minus strand of DATBGZ010000014.1, from coordinate 132,089 downwards.
GGCCTGCCCCGGCAGGTGGCCCACGACCTGCTCGTGCAGACCGCGATCGGTTCGGCGATCATGCTGCGCGACTCGGGGGAGCATCCGGTGAAGCTGCGTGAGGCGGTCACCTCGCCCGGTGGCACCACGATCGCGGCCATCCGCGAGATGGAGAACCACGGCGTGCGCGCGGCGATGCTCGCCGCCATCGAGGCGGCTCGGGACAGGGCGCGGGAGCTCGCGGCCAACGCCTGACCGTACGACGAGGGAGGTTCGGGTGCTGCTCGACGAAGCCCGCGCCGTGGTTCGCCAGCTACGTCCACGCATCGACGCATTTCTCCTCGCCCGGGCGGACCTGGCGGAGTTGCGCGCGGACCTCGCGGGCAGCGGCACCAGCACCCTGGGCGGGCTCGCCGAGGCGAAGGGGCTCGAGGCACGCCTCTTCGCCGACCTGGAGTACTTCGCCGAGGCCGGTGCGCAGGTCAAGGGGTTCGCGCCGCTCCTGCTCGACCTGCCCGGCGAGCGGGGCGGCGAGCCCGTCCTGTGGTGCTGGCTCGAGGGCGACGACGACGTCGCCTGGTACCACCGCCTCGACGCCGGCTTCGCCGGCCGCCGCCGGGTCTGAGCACCGGTGCTTCGCCGGGGCCGGGCGGTCCGGATCACGGTCGGCCGCAGCCGTAGGCTGAGGGCGTCACCCACCCGGCAACGACGAGCGGAAGGCCTGTGATGCGCCAGGAGTGGCACCGGTTCCGGGATCCGGGCTTCGAGATCGGCCGCCCGGCCCACGACCCCGCCGAGATCGAGGCGCTGGGGCTGGACCGCTGGCGCGACCTGCCGCGGGCGCAGACCCCGCCGTGGCCGGACCAGGCCGCCGTCGACGAGGTCTGCTCGGTCCTGGCCACGGTGCCGTCGGTGGTGGCCCCGTACGAGGTCGACGGGCTGCGCGACCGCCTGTCCGAGGTCGCGGATGGCAAGGCGTTCCTGCTGCAGGGCGGTGACTGCGCCGAGACCTTCGCCGACAACACCGAGGCACACCTGCTCTCCAACTCGCGCACCCTGCTGCAGATGGCGGTCGTGCTCACCTATGGCGCGAGCCTGCCGGTGGTGAAGGTTGCCCGGGTCGCGGGCCAGTACACCAAGCCGCGTACCCAGGAGACCGACTCGCTGGGTCTGCCCGCGTACCGCGGCGACATGATCAACTCGCTGATCCCGACCGGGGAGGCGCGGGTCGCCGATCCGGCCCGGATGATCCGGGCGTACGCGAACTCGTCGTCGGCCATGAACATGTTGCGGGCCTATGTCGGGGGCGGACTGGCGGATCTGCACGCCGTGCACGACTGGAATCGCGATTTCGTCCGCACGTCGGCGTTCGGCGAACGCTACGAGGCGCTCGCGCGGGAGATCGACCGGGCCCTGGCGTTCATCCGGGCCTGTGGCCTCACCGACGACGAGGCGCTGCGTACGGTCACCCTGTACTGCTCGCACGAGGCCTTGGCCCTGGAGTACGACCGGGCCCTGACCCGCGTGGTCAGTGGGCGGGCGTACGCCCTGTCCGGACACTTCCTATGGGTCGGCGAGCGCACCCGGCAACTCGACGGCGCGCACATCGACTTCGCGTCCCGGATCGCCAACCCGATCGGCGTCAAACTCGGACCCTCCACCACGCCCGAGACAGCCATCGAAGTGTGCGAACGGCTCAACCCCGACAACATCCCGGGTCGGCTGACGCTCGTCTCCCGGATGGGCAACCACCGGGTGCGCGACACGCTGCCCCCGATCGTGGAGAAGGTCACCGCGGCTGGCCACCGTGTGGTGTGGCAGTGCGATCCGATGCACGGCAACACCATCGAGTCATCCAACGGGTACAAGACCCGCCACTTCGACCGGATCGTCGACGAGGTGCTCGGCTACTTCGAGGTGCATAAGTCGCTGGAGACCCACCCGGGTGGGCTGCACGTGGAGCTGACCGGTGAGGATGTGACCGAGTGCCTCGGCGGAGCCCAGGACATCAACGAGGCTGACCTCGAGAGCCGGTACGAGACGGCCTGCGATCCGCGCCTGAACACCCAGCAGGCGCTCGAGCTCGCGTTCCTCGTCGCGGAGATGCTGCGCGACTAGGGACCGTCCACTGTGTATGGAGGAGCACGCATGATCGACCTGCGCAGCGACACGGTCACCCGACCCACGCCGGCGATGCGGGAGGCGATGGCGAGCGCCGAGGTCGGTGACGACGTCTACGGCGAGGACCCGACCGTCAACGCGCTGGAGGCGCAGGTCGCGGCGCTGTTCGGCAAGCAGGCCGGCATGTTCGTGCCGTCGGGCTCGATGGGCAACCAGACCGCGATCCAGACCCTGGTTCCGCCCGCCCACGAGCTGCTCTGCGACGCCGACGCCCATGTGGTGACCTATGAGGTCGGTGCCGCCGCGGCCGTCGGTGGTATCTCGACCCGCACCTGGCCTGCGGTCGGCGCCGGCATCGATCCGACGCAGGTCGCGGCGATGGTGCGCCTCGACGGCTATCACGCCGTGCCGACCCGTGCCATCGCCGTCGAGCAGACCCATAACCGGGCCGGTGGCGCGGTCATTCCACTCTCGACACTTCAGGAGCTGCGGGCCATCGCCGACGCGTCCGGGCTCGCGCTGCACTGCGACGGTGCCCGCATCTGGCATGCCCACATCGCCGACGGGGTGCCGTTGGCGACCTACGGAGCGCTCTTCGACACGATGTCGGTCTGCCTCTCCAAGGGGCTGGGTGCCCCGGTCGGCTCGGTCTTCCTCTCGACCGGCGAGCGCGTCGCCGCCGGCCGGGTGATCCGCAAACGTCTCGGTGGCGGCATGCGGCAGGCGGGCATCCTCGCCGCCGCCGGGCAGTACGCGCTGGCCCATCACATGCAGCGGCTCGCCGACGACCACGCCCGCGCGCGCCGTCTCGCCGACGCGTTGGCGCCCTTCGGCGTCGTCGACGCCGAAGCCGTACGGACCAACATCGTCCTGCTCGACCTGACGAAGTCCACTGTGGACGCTGTGACCCTGGCCGCGCGAGCCCGGGAGGCGGGGGTCCTGGTATCGGTGCTGGGTCCCGCGCTGGGCCGCCTGATCACCCACCTCGACGTCGACGACGACGGCATCGACCGTGCCATCGAGGTGCTCGCCGCCATTCTGCGCGGATAGGCCGATCAGGGCGTACGGGTTGCGCGGCGGGGCTTGGTGGCGAGCGTAGGTCGCGGGGCGAGGCGGCGCAGCGTAGCGATGTCGGCGGCATGGCCCGTGTGGCCCGTGCTCGGTGTCTCGACCACGACCGGCACGCCCGCCAGCGCCGGGTGAGCCAGCATCTCGGCGAACGCGGCCTCACCCAGGTTGCCGGCGCCGATGTTCTCGTGACGGTCCCGGCGTGAGCCGCACGGATCCCGCGAGTCGTTGGCGTGCACCAGGAGCAGCCGTCCGGGCCCGATGGTGGCGATCAGGGCATCGAGAGTCTGCCTCATGCCACCAGGCGTGGCGACGTCATGGCCCGCCGCCCATGCGTGGCACGTGTCCAGACAGACGCCGAGCCACGGGTGCCCGTCGACCGCGTCGAGATAGCCCGTGAGATCCTCCACCCGTGCGGCGAGACTGCGCCCTCCGCCGGCGCTGGGCTCCACGAGCAGCTTCGGCCCACCCGTCTCCGCGACGGCGTCGAGCAGGGGAACCAGCTCGCGGCGGACCTGGCGCAGCGCCGAGGCGAGATGGGACTCGTCGACCGCTGAGCCGGCGTGGAAGACCAGGCCGCGCGCCCCGATCGCGGCGGCTCGCCGCAGACCGTGGGCCAGGGCGGCCGATGAGTGCTCCACCGTGGCCGCTGTCGGCGAGCCGAGGTTGACCAGCAGCGAGGCGTGCACGAATGCCGGTACCCGGCGTTCCTCGAGCCCGAGCACGAACGAGTCGTCCTGGGCCGGGTCGCCGTCGGAGAGCGCCCATCCCCGCGGGTTGGAGACGAAGACCTGCACCACACCCGCCCCCGCGGCGTCGAGGTAGGGCAGCGCCGCCTTCGCCAGCCCGCCTGCCGTCGGCGTGTGCGCCCCGATCAGGGCGTTACCGGTGGCGGCGGCGGTGCGCACGTGAGGTCGATGGTCTGCCCGGGCGTGAGTGCCTGGCCCGCGCCGGGGCTCTGGGCGGTGACGGTCCAATCGCCCGGCAACTGCTCCGGTGGCAGCGGCGCGGTGGCGACGATCATCCCCATGGCCTGAAGCTGGCCCACCGCGATCTGGCAGGTGGTCAGGCCGACGAAGTTCGGCATCGGCAGGGCGGGGCCATTGGAGACGACCAGCGTCACGGTCTGGCCCGACGCGGAGGCGAGGCCTGTGTTGCCGTCCGGGGTCTGCTCGAGCACGGTGTCCTTCGGCTGGTCGCTGTCACGGTTCTGCACGACGATGTCGGTGAAGCCGGCGGCGTGCAGGTCGTTCTCGGCATCGCCGAGCAGCTTGGTCACCACTTCGGGCACGTGCACGGGGAAGGGGCCCTTCACGACCGTGACCGTCACCGTCTGGCCGGGCGCGAGGATTTCGCCGGCGACCGGCTTGGTGCCCGCGACATATCCCTTGGGGAGAGTGTCGGAGTACCCGTCGACCTGGTCCACCAGGAGCTGCTTCGGGATCCGGGTCAGCGCGTACTCCAGCTCCTGCCCGGTGATGTCCGGCACCGCGTAGCGCTCGGGGCCCAGCGACAGGTACACGATGACCGTGCCGCCGCGGACGATCCGTCCGCCCGGCGCCGGCTGCTGGTTCAACACGGTGTCCGCCGGCACGACCTCGCTGTAGATCGGCGCGCCGAACGTGACCCCGAAGCCCTGCCGTTGCGCCTCCGCGATCGCGTTGTCCTTGGAGAAGTTGAGCAGGTTCGGTGCCTTGGTGTAGCGACCGGCGCCGAGCCACCAGCCACCGGTGATCAGCAACAGGCCGAGCACGACGATCACGATGGTGAGGATGCGCCGCCCCTTGGCCGTGTACCGCAGGCGGTTGGCGGTCAGCCGCAGCCACCCCACCGCGGCCGCGATGCCGGAGCCGACCCGCTCACCCATGCTGGCCGGCTCGTCGGCGCCGCGGACCCGGGCTCCGACGGCAGCGGCCGCGCGTCCGCTCGCGCGCTGCTCCGGCAGTCGCGAGCCCCCGGAACGAGGCGGCCGTCCCGACAGCGATGGCACGGCCACCGTCGGGTGCGCGATCGCTCGGGTCGGACCGCCCAGCGCGCCCATCTCCTCCCGCGTGGCCTGGATCTGCGCGAGCAGCGCGTCAGCGTCGCGCGGTCGTGCCTGTGGGTCGCGCCGGGTCGCCCGCACCACGATGTCGTCCAGTCGGTCCGGCACGCCCTCGGCGAACCGGGACGGCGGGGGAACCTCCTCGTCCACGTGGCGCCATGCTGCCGTGACCGCGGCCGGTTCGGTGTCGAGCCCGCCGGGGTAGCGCTGGACCTGTTCCGCCGTCTCCGAGTGGGGGGTGAACGGGATCCGACCGGTGAGCATCTCAAAGAGCACGATCCCCACCGAGTACACGTCCGCCCGGGTGTCGGCGCGGCCATCGGTGATCAGTTCAGGCGCCAGGTATGCGGCCGGGCCGAGCAGCGGGCTGGTCTGGCTGCGACCGATGTCCGCGCTGCGGGCCAGGCCGAAGTCGGCGACCTTCACCACGGCGTCGATCAGGTCACCGGAGCCGTTGGGCGGGGGCGCCACGAGGATGTTCTCCGGCTTCACGGCCCGGTGGACCAACCCGTCCCGGTGCGCCACGGCGAGCGCGGCGAGTACCTGCTCGATGACCGCGAGCGACTCCGTCGGGTCGAGCCGGCCCCGGTCCCGGACCACCTCGCGCAGACTCCGGCCGTGGACGTACTCGGTGACCACGAAGGGCGCACCCTCGTAGGAGCCCTGGTCGAAGACGGCGACGATGTTCGGATGCGACAGGTGGGCGACCGTCTGCGCCTCCGCCGCGAGTCGATCGAGCACCGCCGCGTCGAGCACGTGCTCGGGGTTGATGATCCTGATCGCGACCGACCGGTCGAGCCGCTCGTCACGGGCCTGGTAGACGGTGGTCGTTCCGCCCCGAGCCAGGCGCCCCACGACCCGGTAGCGCCCGCTGATCAGCACGCCCCGCAGCGCATCGGCGGCGGTGACATCGTCCCGCCCACGAAGATGCCCGCCCATGGTGTCCATCGCGGGGCAGTCTACCGGCGGCGAGGCCGCATCGCTGTGGTGCGACGCACCGCCCGGGGCGGCCACTGCGCCCATCCGTGGCCCGGCGATCACGGATGGTCGTGGCAGGGTATAGGGATGGGCAAACCGTACGGCTGCCGATGGGCGTGTTGACATACCTTGCCGTCCTGGGCGGCTGTCTGCTCGCCGCCGGCTGGCTCGAGCCCGTGCTGCGCGTCGGCGTGCTGCGACAGTGGCGACGGCTGGTGCTCACGCTGGTGCCGGTGGCGGCGGTCTTCCTCGCATGGGACCTGGCCGCGGTCGCCGCCGGGCACTGGTCGTTCGACCCGGACCGGGTCGTGGGCGTGTGGCTGCCCGGCGGCCTGCCCGTGGAGGAGCTCCTGTTCTTCCTGGTCGTGCCGCTCTGCTCGGTGCTCGGCTTCGAGGCCGTACGGAAGGTCCTGCGGCGGTGACGTACACCGTCGCGGACGGGCTCGGCGTGGTGGCCGCCCTCACGCTCGACCTGGTGCTGTTGCGCACCCGACTGGTGCTCGGGCGCGTCTTCTGGCTCAGCTACGCGATCATCCTGGTCTTCCAGGTCCTCGCCAACGGGGTGCTCACGGGCACCGGCGTCGTCCGGTACGACCCCGCCGCTGTTCTCGGTCCCCGCCTGTTCCATGCGCCGATCGAGGATCTTGGATTCGGCTTTGCCCTGGTGCTGAGCACGCTCTGCGTCTGGGCCCGGCAAGGAAGGTCCCCGTCCTGACCGACGACCGTGGATCAGCCGCTGCGGCTGGTCGCGGCCTGGGCCAGGCTCTCCAGCATCCCCGCGGTGTCGTCGGCGAGCGTGACGCTGCGCAACGCACGCAGCGATGCCTCGGTGAGGTTCGCGATGCGCTCCTCCGTCCGGGCAAGGGCGCCGGTGTCGATGATGATCTCGCGCAGCTCCGCGATGCCGGTGGCATCCAGGCGCGGGTTGCCCAGGCCGGCACGCAGCCGGTCGGCGGCCACGACATCGGCCGCGGCGAATGCGCACGCGATGAGGTAGGTGCGCTTGCCCTCCCGCAGGTCGTCGCCGGCCGGCTTGCCCGTCTGCGCGGGGTTGCCGAAGACACCGAGGATGTCGTCGCGGAGCTGGAACGCCTCGCCGAGCGGCAGGCCGTACCCCGAGTAGGCGGCTCGGATCTCCGGCGGCGCGTCCGCCATCGCCGCGCCGAGCAGCAGCGGTCGCTCCACCGTGTACTTCGCCGACTTGTAGCGCGCCACCGTGGACGCCCGCTGCATGGAGGTGTCGCCCGTGACCTGGGCGTGCACATCGAGGTACTGCCCGGCGATCACCTCGGTGCGCATGAGGTCGAAGACCGGCCGCGCCCGTAGCAGGACGTCCACGTCGATGCCGGAGCGACGCAGCAACTCGTCGGACCAGGCCAGGCAGAAGTCTCCGAGCAGGATCGCCGCGCCAGCGCCGAAGACCTTCGGGTCACCGTCCCAGCCGCTGGCGCTGTGCACCACCTCGAACCGGCGATGCACGGACGGCTCGCCGCGGCGGGTGTCGGAGGCGTCCATGAGATCGTCGTGCATCAGTGCGCTGGCCTGCACGAACTCCAGCGCCGCGACCGCCGCGACGATCTGCTCGGAGTCCTCGCCGCCGGCACCGCGGAAGCCCCAGTAGGCGAAGGCCGGCCGCAGCCGCTTTCCGCCGTGCAGCACGAAGCGTTCGATCGTCTCGGCAACGGTCTCCAGCGCCGGGTCGATGCCCGACAAAATGGTGCGTTGATCGAGCAGGAAACGCGCGAGCGCCTTCTCGACCCGTTCCTTCAAACCGGCCGACTCCATGGGGCTCACGTATCCCAAGGTAACGGTGCCGTCACACAGCCTGACCGTCGCCCTCGGCGGGGATCGCGCCGGTCGGTGCTGAGGCAAGCCTGTCGGACCGCCACGGTAGGAGGTACGGGTCGGACGATGGGACGGGGGGCATCGATGAGTGGTGATGACGCACGACCGGCTTGCCAAAGGCCGGCACGGATTGCGCCGGGGGAGCCGCCCGAGCGGGTCCGCTCCGAGTTGCTGTGGCGGCTTGCGGCGCGCCTCTACCAGGACCACGAGCCGCGCTCGAGCGACGGGGAGTGCGCCACCTGCGGTCAGCCCTGGCCGTGCTCCGGTCGGCGGCTGGCTGAGCTTGGCCTCATCCGGGCCGGCGGGCGATGATCCACAGGTAGAGTCCGGGTGAGGGTCGTTGAGCGTGTCGGCGTGGTCGGACCGGCACAACTGGCTTCGGGGGCACCGGTCTGAGCGTACGTAGCGTGCCCTGGATCGGGCGCAGACGCCGCGCGGGGGGCGCGCCCGCTCTCGGGTGGGACGAGTACTGCGCCCGCTGGTCCTCTTTGCACGGTGGCTTCGACCCGCGCCGCGGACCGAAGCTGGTGCGACGATGGCAGCGCCTGGCATTCGCGGCGTCGCGAGGGCTGCACCGCCTCGGCCTGGCCCCCAGCACGGTGACGACGATCGGTCTGGTCTGCTCGTTCGCCGTCCCCGTGGCCGTGCTGCCCGGCGGGCCATGGGTCTTCCTGGCGGCGACGCTGGTGCTGGTCTCGGCACTGGCCGACTCGGCTGACAGCGGCGTGGCGGTCCTCTCCGGCCGTACGACCGGGCTCGGTTCCTGGTACGACGCCGTCGCCGACCGGTGCGCGGAGATCGCCTGGCTGGTGGCGCTCTGGCTGCTCGGCGGGCTCGGTCCCGTCGTGGCCGCCTGCGGTTTCCTCGCGCTCCTGCACGAGTACGCGCGGTCTCGCGCGGCGCTCGCCGGGATGCCGGGCGTCGGTGCGATCACGGTGGCCGAGCGACCCACCCGGGTCCTCGTGGTCGTCGCGGCGATGCTGCTCGGCGCCGCGGGCGGGGTGGTCAGCGCGCGGCTCGCCGCGGGGATCGTCACCGTGGCCCTGGCGGTCTGGCTGGTGCTCGGGCTGATCGGCGCCGCCCGGCTGCTCGGCGCCATCCGCGCGGCGTTGCGCTCCTAGTGCCGCCGCGCAGTGCCGCTCCCCGGGCTAGGCGTCGAGGGGGAGGGTACGGCCCAGCACCGCGAAGGGGCGGGCGTCGCCGGGGAAGAGGAAGTTGCGCACGACATCGACGAAGCCGAACCGGCGGTAGAGCCGCCATGCTCGCGAGGTCCGCTCATCGGCCTCCGGTGTGGACAGGAGTGTGGTCGCGCCGCTGACCAGGCCGAGCAGCGTGCGCAGTTGGTTCGCGCCGAGTCCGTGTCCCTGGGCCGAGGGCAGCACGTGCAACTCGACGACCTCGAAGCAGTCCGCCAGCCAGAACGCTCGGGCGTCGCGTCGCATCGCGCCGCGGACCTGGTCGTGCCACCACTGCCCGGGCTCGGAGTGGTATCCGTAGCCGAAGCCGAGCACGCGGCCGGTCTCGTCGAGCGACGCGACCGCGTGGAAGTCCCGGCGGTGCACATGGGAGCCCATGTAGCTTCGCCGGGTCAGGAGCATGTCCGAGGAGTAGCCCATGGCCTGCCCATAGACGTAGATAACCTCGTCGAGGCGGTGGACCAGGTCGTCCGGCCCCCACACGACCACCTGTGACACGCTCACGCGACCTCGGCCGGGGTGCCGCCGGTGATCCGTACCAACTCGTCGTATGTCGTGGGGAAGACGGCGTGCGGAATACCGCCGGCTGCCCAGATCACCGGGTAGGCGCCCAGGGCGACATCGACGAGCGTGGGTACGGGTTTGGGGTGCCCGAGTGGGGCGACGCCACCGATCGGCTGACCGGTGTGCTCCCGCACGAACTCGGGCGTGGCGCGTTTGACGGTGGCGTAGCCGAGCAGTGCGGCCACCTTCGCGGTGTCCACGCGGTGGGCGCCGGAGGTCAGCACGAGCAGGGGGGTGCCGCCCTCCTGCGGGGTCGCTACGGCTTCGAAGATCAGGGAGTTGGCGATCTGGCCGACCTCGACGTTCAGCGCCGCCGCGGCCTGCGCCGCGGTGGTGACGGCGTCGGGCAGCACGATCACCTGCCCCTGCGCGCCGGCCGCCACGAGCGCGTCCTGGACGGCGTGAACGTTCGGGTGCATGCAGGATCCTCCTCGACGCGGCCCGGTACCTATCTTCCGGCCGGCACCCGTGGCGGCTCGCCCCGGGGGGGCTCCACCACCCGGTCGGACCCTCCGTAGTGTCGCGTGCCCCGCGATCTTGGTCGTATCGTCGTGATCGGAGATCGACTAGAGGCGATAACTCCAAGATCGGCGAATGTGCCCTGGCGCTTGTCGCGACACGCCCGCGGGTAAATGTCGGGGGGCGGCTTTACTCTGTACCCGTGTTCGAATATGGTTCACTTGTTCGAACAGCCCGGGGAGAGGTGTTCGCGGCACCGAACCTCGATGGACCGGACTTCGCGGGTCCGGGCCGAGGTCGGTATCGCCCGCCCCTTACCCCCTGGTGCTGGCGATGGCCGGACCGGTGGTCGGGCGGAGGCGTGGGGAAGCGCCCCTGCCCGGCCACACCGGCCCGCCGACCGCAGCGCTGCGGCCTTCCTCCAGCAGCGGTCCATGGTGGCCCGGCCACCGATCACCAGACGGCGTGCCCGAGGCGCGTCTCGTACGGAGGAGAGACGAGAAGATGACGGCGACAACCCTCACGTCCCCCACGGCCACGACCCTCATGGTCGCCGCGCCTGCGACGGGCCGTGCCCGTGCGCAGAGCGGGGTGGCGGTTCCCGCACGCGTGCTGCCTCAGCGCGGTCCGGTGCAGTTGCTGGTCATGGCCCGGCAGGGACTGGCCGAGGCCGAGCACACCTCCGCCGACGGGCTGCGGTTCGCGGCAGCGCATCTCGCCGCGCTCCGGGCCGCCGCGGCGGTACTCGCCGCGCGGGCCAGGCCGGAGCCCCATCGCCGTAACCGCATCACCAGTGTCTGGACGCTGCTGAGCGCCGTGGCACCGGAGTTTGCGGAGTGGGCCGAGTTCTTCGCGGCCGGCGCATCCAAGCGAGCCGCGGCAGAGGCGGGGATCCGGCGGGCCGTCACCTCCCGGGAGGCCGATGACCTGGTGCGTACGGCCGGGGAGTTCGTCGAGCTGGTGGCCGGCACGCTCGACCTGACCTATCAGCCGACCCTGGTCTAGGCAAGACCGTGCGTACAGAACCGAGCAGCACATATGAGCACATCACTTGCTTCACGCCCATGGCCGCGGGTAGGGCCGCCGGAGGTCGGCGGTGGTGGCCACCTCCGTGACATCGCGGGTGGCCGCGGTGCTGGCGGAACCACCCGGCTGGACTCGCTGCGTGCGGCCGGGCTGGTCCGTCGGGCCAGCGACCGCGTCGACGAGGGAGTCGAGCGGTCCCTGCCGGTGACGGCGGCCCTGCGTGCGCTGCTGCCCGGTGGATGCCTGCGCCGCGGTGGCACCGTCGCCATCCGCGCCGCCACATCGACCGGCCCGGGGGACGGCTCCGCGGGCGTTACGGGCAGTGGGGCGACGTCACTGCTGTTCGCGTTGCTGGCGCAGGCATCGACGGCCGGGTCGTGGTGCGCCGCGGTGGGGATGCCCCGGCTCGGCCTGGTCGCCGCCGCCGAGGCGGGGGTGGCGGTGGACCGGCTCGCCCTGGTGCCCCATCCCGGCCCGGACTGGGTCGACACGGTGGGTGCTCTCCTCGACGGGGTCGACATCGTCGCACTGGCTACCCCGGGCGGCGTGGCGCCCCAGCTCGCTGCCCGGATCGTCGCCCGGGCCCGGCAGCGGGGCGCGGTTCTCGTCGCCGTGGGCGCATGGCCTGGCGTCGATACCACCCTTGATGTCGTCCGTGCCCGCTGGCACGGCCTGGGCCAGGGCGTGGGCCGGCTGCGCCGCCGGGAGGTCGAGGTCGTGGCGTCCGGCCGGGGCGCCGCGGTCCGGCCCCGGCGGGCCCGCCTGTGGCTGCCCGGATCGTCGGGGGCTGCGGCCCCGGCGGCACCGGCACTCACATCGGTATCTGTCGATGACTATCGCGTCGAGGAGCAGCGGTGGGCGAGTTGATCCCCTGAGGGCCGGGCGGGGGTTCGCGAGCCCTGGAAGTGACTTCTGGGGCAGGACGCGGGGGTTCCTGGGCCCCGAAAGTGACTTTCTGGCATTCGGAGCGGGGAGGTGAGACGTGCGGACGCTGATGCTGTGGTGCCCGGACTGGCCGGTAACGGCGGCCGGGCTGGCCGACGGCGTGGACACGCACATGCCGGTGGCGGTACTGCACGCGAACCGGGTGCTCGCCTGCTCGCCGGCGGCCCGGGCCGAGGGGGTCCGCCGGGGGCTGCGCAAGCGGGAGGCCCAGGGCCGTTGTCCCTACCTGACCGTGGTTGAGCACGACCCCGGGCGTGATGCCCGGGCGTACGAACCGGTGGTCGCGGCTGTCGAGGAACTCGCTCCCGGCGCGGAGGTGATCCGTCCCGGCGTCTGCGCGGTCGCGGCGAAAGGGCCGGCCGGGTACTACGGCGGCGAGGAGCAGGCGGCGGAGCGGTTGGTCGAGCACATCGCGTTGCACTGCGCGGTGGAGGCTCAGGCGGGCGTCGCCGACGGCACCTTCGCTGCCCTGCTCGCGGCCAGGGCCGGGCAGCTCGTCCCGGCCGGTGCCACGGCCGCCTTCCTGGGCGGGATGGATGTGTCCACTCTGGAGCGACCGGAGCTGGTCGACCTGCTGCGCCGGTTGGGCATCCGTACCCTGGCCGACTTCGCTGCCCTGCCCGCCAGCGACGTGCTGGCCAGGTTCGGCTTCGACGCGGCCTACGCCCACCAGTTGGCGGCGGGCAGGGACGATCGTCCGTTGGCGGTACGTACGCCGCCACCGGACCTGGCGGTCACGGGCGAGTACGACCCGCCGCTGGAGCGGGTGGACATGGCCGCGTTCGCCGCCCGGGCGCTGGCGGAGCGGCTGCACGAGCGGCTCGCGGTGCACGGGCTCGCCGCGACCCGGCTCGGCATCGAGGCCTCCACCGCGGCCGGCGAGGAGCTGCACCGGGTGTGGCGCCACGACGGTCTGCTCGACGCCGCCGCGCTGGCCGACCGGGTCCGCTGGCAGCTCGACGGCTGGCTCGCCGGCGGGGGAACGGCACGGGCAAGCGCCGGTGTCTTCAGTGGACGGTTGCCGCCCAGACCGACGGCCGGCATCGAACGGCTACGGCTGGTCCCCGACGGACTGGTCCGCCACGCCGGCATGCAACCCGGGCTGTGGGGCGAGCTGGGGGAAGCGGATGTGCGGGCGCACCGGGCACTGGTCCGGGTCCAGGGCCTGCTCGGGCCGGAGTCGGTCTACACCGCCGTGCTCGAGGGCGCTCGCGGCTACGCCGAGCGTGCCCGCCTCATCCCCTGGGGCGACGAACGCGAGCCGCGGGGCCAGGCCCAGCCCTGGCCGGGGCGGTTGCCCTCACCGGCGCCCGCGACCGTCCTGGACGAACCCGCTGCGATCGCCGTCTGCACGGGCGACGGATCGCCGCTCGACATCGATGAGCGCCTGGAGCTGACCGGACCGCCCGCGACCGTACGGGAGGGCCCTCGCCAGGCCGCGATCACCGTGACCGGATGGGCCGGGCCATGGCCGGTCCAGGAGCGGTGGTGGGCGCCGGAGGAGGCGAACACGGTGGTACGGCTGCAACTCGGACTCATCGACGGCCGCGCGCTGCTCGTCGCCCGCCGGGAGGATCCCCGGGGCGGCGGCGCCTGGTGGCTCGAGGCTGTCTACGACTGACGGGGGACGCGATGGGATTCAACAACCCGCCGGTGAAGTGGTCCACATTGGAGCGACAGCTCTCCGGCGGCATCATCCGGGACCCGGTGACGATCGATCACGGCGACGGCGGCGACACCCCGGCATGGACGCGCAAGCGGGCACCCTACGAGGCACCGACCCTGGTCCGGCAGACCTCCACAGTGGAGTACGCCGAGCTGCACTGCCACTCCAACTTCAGCTTCCTGGACGGGGCGAGCCACCCCGAGGAGCTGGTCGAAGAGGCGGCGCGGCTCGGCCTGACCGCGGTGGCGCTCACCGACCACGACGGGTTCTATGGGGTGGTCCGGTTCTCCGAGGCGGCGGTCGAGCACCGTCTGCCCGCCGTCTTCGGCGCGGAGCTCTCCCTCGACCTGCCCGCCCCCCAGAACGGACAGCCCGACCCCGTCGGCGCCCATCTGCTCGTGCTCGCCCGGGGCCCGGAGGGGTACGCCCGGCTGAGCCGGGTCCTGGCCGAGGCGCACCTCGCGGGCAAGGAGAAGGGGCGGCCGGTCTATGACCTGGCGCAGGTCGCGGGCGAGTTGCGGGACCACGTGCTGGTACTCACGGGCTGCCGCAAGGGTCCGGTGCCCCGGGCGCTCCTGTCCGGTGGCGAGCGCCAGGCCGCACGGGAACTGGAGCGCACGGTCGCGCTCTTCGGCCGCGAGCACGTGGTGGTGGAGCTGACCGACCACGCCGACCCGACCGATGGCGACCGCAACGATGCCCTCGCCGAACTGGCCGCGGGAGCAGGGCTGCGGATCGTGGCGACGAACAACGTGCACTACGCCACGCCTGACCGCCGGCGCCTGGCCACCGCGCTGGCGGCGGTACGGGCCAGGCGCAGCCTCGACGAGATCGACGGATGGCTGCCCGCGGCCGGGACCGCCCACCTGCGCAGCGGGGAGGAGATGGCACGGCGCTTCAGGCAGTACCCGGGCGCCGTGGCCAACGCGGCCGCCATCGCCGCCGAACTCGCCTTCGACCTGCGACTGGTCGCGCCGAAGCTGCCGGACTACCCGATCCCCGAGCCGGGGCACACCGAGATGTCATGGCTGCGCAAGCTCACCGAGGACGGTGCCCGGGAACGGTACGGCACGCGAGCGGAGAACCCCACGGCGTACGAGGTCGTCGACCGGGAGCTGGACATCATCGAGCGGCTCGGCTTCCCCGGGTACTTCCTCGTGGTCTATGACATCGTGCGGTTCTGCCGGGAGAAGAAGATCTTCTGCCAGGGGCGCGGGTCGGCGGCGAACTCGGCCGTCTGCTACGCGCTGTGGATCACCAATGTGGACGCCGTGCGCTGGGGGATGCTCTTCGAGCGGTTCCTCTCGCCCGAACGGGACGGGCCACCCGACATCGACGTGGACATCGAGTCCGACCGTCGGGAAGAGGTGATCCAGTACGTCTACGACAAGTACGGTCGGCATCACACCGCGCAGGTCGCCAACGTCATCTCCTACCGGCCCAAGTCGGCGATCCGCGATATGGCCAAGGCGTTCGGCTACTCGCCCGGGCAGCAGGACGCGTGGAGCAAGCAGATCGACCGCTGGGGCTCAGTGTCATCCTCCGATGTGGACGATGTCCCGGCCGAGGTCGTGTACTACGCCAACGAGCTGCTCACCTTCCCGCGGCACCTGGGCATCCACTCCGGTGGGATGGTGATCTGCGATCGCCCGGTCATCGAGGTCTGTCCGGTGGAGTGGGCCCGGATGCCCAACCGCAGCGTGCTGCAGTGGGACAAGGATGACTGTGCCAGCACCGGGCTGGTGAAGTTCGACCTGCTCGGGCTCGGCATGCTCTCCGCGCTGCGGTACGCGGTGCAGTTCGTGGCTCCGGGGATGGACCTCGGCACGCTCGACCTCGCCGACTCCGAGGTCTACGACATGCTGTGCCGCGCCGATGCGGTGGGGGTGTTCCAGGTGGAGAGCCGGGCCCAGATGGCGACCCTGCCCCGGCTCAGGCCGCGCGAGTTCTACGACCTCGTGGTGGAGGTGGCGCTCATCCGCCCCGGGCCGATCCAGGGCGGCTCGGTGCACCCGTACATCCGCCGGGCTCAGCGGAAGGAGAAGCCGACCCCGCCGCACCCGTTGCTGGAGAACGCGCTCAAGCGCACCCTGGGCGTGCCGCTGTTCCAGGAGCAGCTCATGCAGATGGCGATCGACGTGGCCGGGTTCGACGCGGCAGGCGCCGACGAGCTGCGCCGGGCAATGGGATCCAAGCGCTCGGCGGAGCGGATGGACCGGCTCAAGCAACGGCTCTTCGACGGGATGGCGGAGCGGGGCATCACGGGGGAGCTCGCCGAGGACCTCTACGTGAAGCTCGCCGCGTTCGCCAACTACGGGTTCCCGGAGAGCCACGCGATGAGCTTCGCCTACCTGGTCTTCGCCAGTGCCTGGTTCAAGCGCTACCATCCGGCGGCGTTCTGTGCCGCGCTCATCAACGCCCAGCCCATGGGCTTCTACCCCGTACAGTCCCTTGTGGACGACGCCCGGCGGCACGGGGTCACGGTGCGCCGCCCGGACATCAACGCCAGTGGCGCGGCCTGCACGCTCGAGCCGCCCAGCCAGCCGGGCGGTCCCCGCAACAGCGCCGGCACGCCACCGGAGCTCTGGGGCCAGGGTGGTCCGGTCGTACGGCTGGGCCTGTCCCAGGTACGGACGATCTCCACCGAGCTCGCCGAACGGATCGTGCTCGAGCGGGACGCCGGCGGCCCGTTCCGGGACCTGCGCGACCTCGCCCGCCGCCTGGCCGCGGACTCCCTTCCGCCCTCGCTGCGCTCCTCGCTCGTTCCTCGCCGCGATGCTCGCTCGAAGGGGGAGCGCTCACGCGCGGATGACAAGCCGCTGACCGCGGCGAACCTGGAGGCGCTCGCCACCGCGGACGCGTTCGCCCGCCTGCCGTCGGAGCACAGTGGACGGTTGACCCGCCGGGAGGCGCTGTGGGCGGCCGGTGCCGCGGCCCAGGAGCGACCGGACCGGTTGCCCGGGACGACGCTCGGGGTCCGGGCTCCGGCACTGCCGGGCATGGACGTGGTCGAGGAGATGGTGGCCGACGTCTGGGCGACCCGGCTCGCCCCGGACTGTCACCCCGTGCAGTTCGTGCGGGAGTACCTGGCGAGCATCGGCGCTCGCCCCATCGCGGATCTGCCCACATTGGACGATGGGACGAAGGTTCTCGTCGGGGGGATCGTGACCCATCGGCAGCGCCCCGCGACCGCGAGCGGCATCACGTTCCTCAACCTGGAGGACGAGACCGGGATGCTCAACGTGGTCTGCTCGCCCGGCCTGTGGTTACGGTTCCGGCGGGTGGCCCGCACGGCGAGCGCGATGGTGATCCGGGGCAAGCTTGAGGTGGCGGAGGGGGTAACGAATCTCGTTGCGGAGAACCTCGCCGCGCTGCGCATGCCGGTCACCACCGCCTCCCGCGACTTCCGCTGAGCACCCGGGATAATGGCGCGGTGCGGATAGCGGGTGCGGTCGCGCTGGTGACCGGTGCGTCGTCAGGGGTGGGCCGGGCAACCGCGTGTGCCCTGGCGGGGCGGGGGGCCACGCTCCTGCTGCACGGACGTGACCGCACCGCACTGAGCGAGGTCGCGGACCGTACGGGCGGGTCCGTCCTGATCCAGGAGCTCGCAGAACCCGGCGCGGCGCGGCGCCTGGCCGACCAGGTCAGCGCCGCCGGCACAGGCGTCGTGGACATCCTGGTCGCCAACGCGGGCGCGGGTTTCGCCGGGGAATTCTCCACAATGGACGAAGATGCACCGGAGCGGATGATCGCGGCGAACCTGACGGCGCCGGTCGAGCTGACCCGGCTGGTGCTGCCCGGCATGCTCGAGCGTGGCCGGGGCAGCATCGTCTTCGTCACGTCGATCGCCGGGCGTGCCGGTGTGGCGGGTGAGGCCGTCTATGCCGCCACCAAGGCGGGGCTGGACATCTTCGCGGAGAGCCTGCGGCTGGAGTTGCGCGGCACCGGCGTCGACGTGGGCGTGCTCGTGCCGGGTGTCGTGGCGACCCGGTTCTTCGACCGGCGTGGCCGTCCATACGGCCGGGCAAAGCCGCGACCACTGCCGGCCGAGGCTGCCGCGGCGGCGCTGGTGCGGATCATCGAGACCGGGCGCGCCGAGACCTACCTGCCCGGTTGGCTCCGGCTGCCCGTCGCCGTCCGCTCGATCGCGCCCGGACTCTACCGACGGCTCGCCGGCCGCTTCGGCGGCAGTTGACGACGGTCGGTGTTCGCGGCTGCGCGTCCCGGGCGATCGCGCACCCGGTCCGGCTGCCGCTGCTCGGCCGGGCTCGGGGTAGGCGGGTCGGCGCTGGCGATCGGTATGCCGCTCCACGCCAGGGCGAGCATCAGCCGTGCCCGGAAGTCGGGTGAGTCCAATGTGGACCCGAACAGGGTGTGCAGCTGTCCCATCCGGTACCGGACCGTCTGGGGGTGGACGTGCAGCTCGCTGGCGATGGCCCGGCGATCACCGAAGTGCCGCAACCACGAGCGCAGGGTCTCGACGAGACGCTCGCGGGTGGCCGGGGCCTGGCCGTCGAGCGGGGCGAGCACCGCGCGCTGCAGGGCGGCGAGCAGCCGTGGGTCGCGGTGCACCAGGATGGCGTCGAGGTGCCGGTCGACGAAGACCGGGTCGTCCACGAGCAGGCCCTTGCGTTGCAGATCGGCAGCGATCTGCGCGATCGGGATGCTGGCCGGCAACTGCTCCAGCGGCACCGCGTGGCCGACGACCGCCCGGGCGCCCCGCAGTACGTTTGCCAACTGGGTACGCCGGCCGGGGCCGCTGGGGTCGGGCACGATCGCTCCGACGAGCCCCGGTCGCCGCAGCGGCAGGCTCCGAATGTCCAATCTGGACAGGAACGTGTTGCCGATCGGGTTGTCCGGGTCGGTCAGCACCACGGCCACCTCCGCCGGCAGCGCCCATCCGGCCCGCACGGCGGCGCCACGCACCGCGGCCACGTCGGAGCGACCGGAGAGCAGCAGGTCGACCAGGTCCTCGCGGCGCCGTTCGCGCTCGGCCACCGTCTCGGACTGCTCCCAGACGAAACCACGGGCCGAGGCGGAGGAGAGGTGATCGATGAAGACGAAGACCGCCTCGGCCAGCGCGGCGAGCGAGTCCGGCTGCACGTCGAGATCCAGCGCCGCGCGCGAGACGTGCCGCCACGCGATGCGTCCGCCGGCCTGATACGCCGAAAGAAGCGAGGAGAGTTCACGTCCTTGCAGGCTCTCCAGCCGGCCGATGCTCTCGAACAACGCGATGTGCGGAGCGACGTCCGGGTCGGCGGGAGTGCCCGCGCGGTCGGCGAGTTCGACGAGCCAGGTCAGGAACGCGCGCGCCGCGGTCGTGACCTCGCCCTGCTCCTGGCCGAGGAACTCGGCGTACTCCGGCCAGTCGGCCTCGAACTGGTCGCGGACCTCGGCGAGGATCGCCGGCAATTGGTCGTGCAGCACGGGAATGAGCCGCGCGAGATCGCCGCGCGGCGTTCGGTTGAGATCTGTCGGCGCTCCCCCGTCGCCAGCCCCTTCGTTCGCGGGTTGCGGGGCTCGCTGGCGCTGTTTGCTCGCGCTCACGGTTACTGGTCTACTCCATCACGAACCGGTGCACCATCAAGCCTCTCCCGCCCACGCCTTCGGCCCGCCCATCTGACCTGGCGTTTGTTCCGTTGTGATAAGCGCGGACGCCTGTTTTGCGCCCCAGGGTGCAGACTACGCGGGCAGATCCGGCACACCATCAGGACATGCGAAATTCCCGACCAATTGTGGCAGACAATGCCACGACGGGGTCGGGCACCGATGAGGCTTACCTGCGGCAACGAGCCCATACGGAGAACTTTCCCGTGGCGCTCGCGGTGCTGCCTGCCCGGTACCGCACGCACCTGCGCCGCCTCTACGACGTGGCCCGGGTCATCGACGACCTCGGCGACGAGGCGAAGACCGACCGTAGCGCCGCGTTGCTCGCCTTCCGCGCCGAGCTCGACCGCATCTGGCATGGCGGCACCGCACGTTCACCGGTCCGTCACGAGCTCGCCGGGCCCGAACTCGCCGGTCACGAGCGTGTGGTTCGGGAGCTCGCCGACTCGGTGGTGACCTGCGCCCTGCCCGAGCAGCCCTTCCTCGACCTCATCGAGGCGAACCTGCGCGATCAGACGACATCTGTCTATGCCACGTATGACGAGCTGCTCGGCTACTGCGAGCTGTCGGCGAACCCCGTCGGCCGGCTGGTGCTCGCCGTGTTCGGGTCGAGCAGCCCGGAGCGGGCCGCGCTCTCGGACCAGGTGTGTACGGCGTTGCAGATCATCGAACACTGTCAGGACGTGGCCGAAGACCACCGGGCCGGTCGGATCTACCTGCCGCTGGCGGACCTCGATCGGTTCGGGGTACGCCGCGCGGATCTGGACGCCGCCGTCGCGTGCCCCGCCGTACGCGAGCTGGTCCGCTTCGAGGTCGAACGAGCGCAGGCCATGCTCGTGCGGGGCAGCGCCCTCGTGGGCCAGCTCAGCGGCTGGGCCAGGCTCGCGGTCGCGGGCTATGTCGCGGGAGGACTCGCGGCAGCGACCGCGATGCGCCGCGCCGAGTGGTCGGTGCTGCCCTCGCATCCACGAAGCCGGCGACGCGATGTGCTCGCGGGTCTGCTCAGGCTCTGGCTGGGCGTGCCGGCACGGCATCTCACGGAGAGCTCATGACCGCGACGATCGAGCAGGCGTACCGCGTCTGCGAGTCCATCACCCGCACCCAGGCGCGCAACTTCCACTACGGGATCCGCCTGCTGCCGGCATCCCGGCGCGACGCCCTGTGCGCGCTCTACGCGCTCGCCCGTCGCATCGACGACATCGGTGACGGCGACCTGCCCACCGACGAGAAGCTCGAGGCGCTCGCAGCGGTCCGGGACAGCCTGCGCGACCTGGCGGCGAGCGGCGATCCGGTGCTCGTCGCGGTCGGTGACGCGGCCCGCCGGTATCCGGTGCCGCTGCCCGCGTTCGCCGAGCTGGTCGACGGCGTGGAGATGGACGTGACCGGCCGGCGCTATGACACCTTCGACGATCTGGTCGGCTACTGCCGCTGCGTGGCCGGTACGGTCGGCCGGCTGTGCCTGGGTGTCTTCGCCGCGCGCCCCGACCCGAAGGCCGCGCACTACGCGGACACGCTCGGCATCGCCTTGCAGCAGACCAACATCCTGCGCGACATCCGCGAGGACCTGCGCAACGGGCGGGTGTACCTGCCGCAGCGCGAGCTCGATGCCTTCGGGGTGGAGCTGGCCCTGGACGAGCACGGTGCCCTGGTGGACAAGGACGGTGGGCTCGCCGCGATCGTCGTGGCGAGCGCCGCACGAGCCCGCCGGTGGTACGGCGACGGCCTGCGGCTCATGCCCCTGCTGGACCGGCGCAGCGCCGCCTGCACCGGCGCGATGGCCGGCATCTACCGCCACCTGCTGAACCGGATCGCGGCCGATCCCGAGGCGGTGTACCACCAGCGGCTGTCGCTGACCGGCTGGCAGAAGGCCCGGGTGGCTGCGTGGGCGTTGATGGGACGGCAGAGGGCATGAGTGAGGACGTCGTCGTGGTCGGGGGAGGGCTGGCTGGCATCGCTGCGGCCCTGGCGTGCGCCGATGCCGGCCGTGCCGTGACGTTGCTCGAATCCAAGCCACGCCTGGGTGGGTTGACGTACTCCTTCCGCCGTGGCGAGCTCGACGTGGACAACGGCCAGCATGTCTTCCTCCGGTGCTGCACGGCCTATCGGGCACTGCTCGAGCGGCTCGGCGTGACGGACCTGACGGTGCTGCAGGACCGCCTCGACATCCCGGTTCGCTCCACTGCGGACGGTCGTAGCACGCGCCTGCGCCGCGTGCCGCTGCCCTCGCCGCTGCATCTGGGCCCGTCGCTGCTCGGCTACCGGCTGCTGACCCCGACCCGGCGGCGCAGCGCGATCCGCGCCGCCCTGGCGCTCAAGAGGGTGGATCGGGCGGATCCGGCCAGCGATGCTCGTACCTTCGGTGCCTGGCTGCGCGAGCACGGCCAGGACGACCGTACGGTCGAGGCGCTGTGGGACCTCGTCGTCACCGCGACGCTGAACGCCCGCGCCGACCAGGCATCCCTGGCGCTGGCCGCGATGGTGTTCCAGGTGGGTCTGCTCGGCCAGGCCAACGCGGGCGACGTCGGCTGGTCGCGCGTTCCGTTGCAGCGGCTGCACGGCGAGGCCGCCCACGACAGCCTCGCGAGGGCCGGCGTCCGGGTGCTCCCGGGCACCAGGGCCACGCGGCTCGAGCATGATGGTCGCCGATGGCTCGT
The DNA here is from genome assembly GCA_036557785.1 of Micromonosporaceae bacterium. Lineage (GTDB taxonomy): Bacteria > Actinomycetota > Actinomycetes > Mycobacteriales > Micromonosporaceae > DATBGZ01. Next base: position 109,937 of record DATBGZ010000014.1, on the reverse strand, counting down.
GGGAATGGCCGTTGAGCACCACGCCGCGGACCGGGTCATCGTCGCAGTGCCCGCCGCGGCAGCCGAGGCGCTGCTTCCGGCGGCGGCGGTCACGGCGTCACCCGGCTGGGCGGCCCGACTCGGCACATCCCCGATCGTGAACGTCCACATTGTCCTGACCGAGCCGATCCTCACCGAGCCGTTCCTGGCCGCGGTCGGCTCCCCGGTCCAATGGGTCTTCGACCGTACCGAATCGTCCGGCCTGGCGCACGGCCAGTACCTGGCCCTGTCGGTCTCGGCGGCCGACGCCTACATCGACGAGCCGGTGGCCCGGCTGCGCGAGGTGTTCCTGCCGGAGCTCGCGCGCCTGCTGCCCGGCCTGAACGACGTCAAGGTGTTGGACTTCTTCGTGACCCGGGAACGCGAGGCGACATTCCGGCCGGCACCCGGCCAGGCGGCGTTGCGGGCCAGCGCCGAGACCGGACTGCCCGGGCTCTACCTGGCCGGGGCGTGGACCGACACGGGTTGGCCGGCGACGATGGAGGGTGCCGTGCGCAGTGGCAACACGGCAGCGCGAGCCGCCCTTGGTCACGCCGTCACGCGCGAGGAGGAGGCTGTCCTATGAGCACGATGAGCCCGAGTCAGCCGGCGACGCTGGCCAGGGGCCGGGAGCTGACCGAGCCCGCGCTGCGGGACGCGGTGGACCGGCTCGACCCGTCGACGGCCCGCGTCGCCGCCTACCACCTCGGATGGTGCGACGAGAACGGCGACCAGATCAGCGGCTCGGGCGGCAAGGCGGTGCGACCCGTGCTGGCGCTGCTCGCGGCCGAGGCCGTCGGGGCGCCACCGGAGGTCGCCGTGCCCGGCGCGGTCGCGGTGGAGCTGGTGCACAACTTCTCCTTGTTGCACGACGACCTGATGGACCGCGACACGCAGCGCCGCCACCGCCGTACGGTCTGGTCGATCTGGGGTGCGGCGACCGCGATCCTCGCCGGCGACGCGTTGCTGGCGTTGGCCCATGAGATCCTGCTCGAGTCACCGTCTGCCGGCGCGGGGCGGGCGGCGTGGCTGCTCGCCTCGGCGACCCGGGAGCTGACGCGTGGCCAGGTCGCGGATCTCGCCTTCGAGACGCGCGACGAGGTGGGCCTCGATGAGTGCCTCGACATGGCGGGCGCGAAGACGGGCTCCCTGCTGGCCGCGAGCGCCGCCATCGGCGCGGTCCTCGCGGACGCGCCGCACTCCACTGTGGATGCCCTGATGGCGTTCGGCCGCCACGTCGGTCTGGCGTTCCAGTTCGTCGACGACGTGCTCGGCATCTGGGGCGACCCCACGGTCACCGGTAAGCCGGCCCACTCCGACCTGGCGGCCCGGAAGAAGTCCCTGCCGATCACGCACGCGATGGACCGGGCCGATCTCGATCCCGACCTCGCGGGGTGGTTGATCGGTGTCGGCGCGCCCACGCAGCTGAGCTACCCGAGGGTCGCGGAGCTGCTCGACCAGGCGGGCGTGCGCGAATGGGCGCTGGGGCAGGCGGCCCGGCGCATGCGGCTGGCCGAAGGCGTGCTCTCCGAGGTCGACATCAAGCCGCAGGCCAGGATCGAGCTCATCGAGCTTGCCCGATACGTCGTCGAGCGTGACTCATGACGCGTGCCGCCTCCGGGGCGCGACCGGCGGTCGACGCTGACGCCGCGGCAGCGCTGGATCGAGCGGTCGGCCACCTGCGGCGCCTGCAGCACGCGAACGGCTGGTGGAAGGGAGATCTGGCCACCAACGTCACGATGGACGCCGAGGATCTGCTGATGCGCGAGTTCCTCGGCATCCGAACGGCCATCGAAACCGAGGAGTCGGCCCGCTGGATCCGCTCGCAGCAGCGCGACGACGGGACGTGGGCGACCTTCCACGGCGGGCCGGGCGACCTGTCGACCACGGTGGAGGCGTGGGTCGCGCTCCGGTTGGCCGGCGATGACCCCGGCGAGCCGCACATGGACCGCGCCGCCGCGTTCATCCGCGACCACGGTGGGCTGGCGGCGACCCGGGTGTTCACCCGCATGTGGCTCGCGCTGTTCGGCGCGTGGTCCTGGGACGACCTGCCCGACCTGCCGCCCGAGCTGATCTACCTGCCGAAGTGGTTCCCGCTCAACATCTACGACTGGGCATGCTGGGCCAGGCAGACCGTGGTGCCGCTGACCATCGTGTGCAGCCTGCGCCCGGTCCGACCGCTGCCGTTCAGCCTCGACGCGGTGCGGGCCGAGGCACCGCCGCCGCACCGGAGTCCACTGTGGACATGGAGCGGGGTGTTCCAGCGGCTGGACCGGGTCCTGCACTGGTACTCGCGACACGCCGTGATGCGGGTACGCGACGCGGCGCGACGGCGGGGGGCCGAGTGGATCATCGCCCGGCAGGAGGCGGACGGGTGCTGGGGCGGGATCCAGCCACCGTGGGTCTACTCGTTGCTGGCGCTGCACCTGCTCGGGTACGGGCTGGACCACCCGGTCGTCGCCAAAGGTCTGGCCGGGCTGGACGGCTTCACGGTCCGCGAACGGGCGCCCGAGGGTGAGCGCCGATGGCTGGAGGCGTGCCAGTCTCCGGTCTGGGACACCGCGCTGGCGACCACCGCACTGCTCGACGCCGGCGTGCGTGGCGATGACCCGGCCGTGGTCCGTGCCGTGGATTGGCTGGTCGGCGAGGAGATCACCGTTACGGGTGACTGGTCGGTGCGCCGGCCGCGCCTCGCGCCGGGCGGTTGGGCGTTCGAGTTCGCCAACGACGTCTACCCCGACACGGACGACACCGCGGAGGTGGTGCTCGCACTGGCGCGTGGCGCCGAGGCTCACCCGGACCGGGCGACGGTACTCGGCGCGGTGGAGCGTGGCGTGGCCTGGACGATCGGCATGCAGTCGCGTGACGGGGGCTGGGGCGCCTTCGATGCCGACAACACCTCGACGCTGCCGGCCCGCCTGCCGTTCTGCGACTTCGGCGCGGTTGTCGATCCGCCCTCGGCTGACGTGACCGCGCACATCGTGGAGATGCTCTGCGCGCAGGGTCTCGGCGAGAGCAGGGCCTGCCAGCGGGGCGTGGCGTGGCTGCTGCGCCACCAGGAGCCGGACGGCTCGTGGTTCGGCCGCTGGGGCGCCAACTTCGTCTACGGCACGGGTGCCGTCGTGCCGGCCCTGGTCGCCGCCGGATTCGCCGCGGACTCGCAGCAGGTGCGTCGTGGCGTCGACTGGCTGCGCCGGCACCAGAACGACGACGGTGGATGGGGCGAGGACCTGCGCTCCTACGACGATCCCGCCTGGGCAGGCCGGGGAACCTCGACCGCCTCGCAGACCGCCTGGGCGCTGCTGGCGCTGCACGCCGCTGGCGCCCGGGACGAGGCCGCGCAGAGGGGCCTGGCCTACCTGGTGGCGACCCAACGCGACGACGGGACGTGGGATGAGGAGGCCTTCACTGGCACCGGGTTTCCCGGCGACTTCTTCATCAACTACGGGCTGTACCGGCTCGTCTTCCCGATCACGGCGCTCGGCCGGTACGTGCGCTCGCAGACGTCGGGGTGGGGCGGGTGAGCACCGTGGCCATCGCTGCGCCCCTGTGGGTCGAGTGGTTCGCGGTGCGACGGGCTCGCGCGAGCGTGGTGCACGTCGGGATGGGACCGCGCCGGGCGGCACGATCGTCGCGCCGGCTTGGTGCCGCCGCCGTGCTCGTGGCGGGTGTGGCCGGTGGTCTGGCGCCGGACGTACGCGTCGGGGACCTCGTGGTCGCGAGCGAGGTCCGTGGCCCGGACGGCACCGTCGTGCCCTGCCCGACGGCCGAGTTGCTCTTCGTGGACCTCCGGCGGCTGGGCCTTGCCGTCCACTGTGGACCTATCGTCTCCACTCCCCGGCTCGCCGGCGCCGGCGGTCTGCGGCGTCTCGCCCAGACCGGCGCGCTGGCCGTCGACATGGAGTCGTCGTGGCTGGCGCCACCGGCCGGCACCCCGTTCGCGGTGGTACGGGCGATCTCGGACACGCAGGCGCAGCCGCTGTGGCGCCCAAGCGTGGTTGCCAACGGATCCTCCGCCCTGCGCGCCCTGCGCCGGGCGGTGCCGGCACTGGACATCTGGGCGGCCGCAGCTGGCGCGTCCCCGCAACGATCGGAGGTGAGCTGACGATGGCCATGCCGCTGCGTCAGAGCGTGAGGCTGGGGACCTACCTGCTCAAGCAGAAGCTGTTGCGCCGGGACAAGTTCCCGCTCCTGGTCGAGCTCGAACCGCTCTTCGCCTGCAACCTCAAGTGCGCCGGGTGCGGGAAGATCGCGCAACCGGCGAACCTGCTCAAGCAACGGATGCCGGTGAGCCAGGCGCTCAGCGCGATCGAGGAGAGCGGGGCACCCATGGTCTCCATCGCCGGTGGCGAGCCGCTGATGCACCCGCAGATCGACGAGATCGTCCGTCAACTCCTCGCCCGCCGCAAGATCGTCTTTCTCTGCACGAACGCGTTGCTGCTGCCCAAGCACCTGCACAAGTTCCGGCCGCACCGCAACTTCGCCTGGATGGTCCACATCGACGGCCTCCGCGAGCGGCACGACGACTCCGTCCGCAAGGTCGGTGGCTTCGACGGCGCGGTCGAGGCGATCCGGCAGGCGCAGGCTGCCGGGTTCCGGGTGTTGACCAACACCACGTTCTTCAACACCGACACGCCGGAGGACGTGCGTGGGGTGCTCGACTACCTCAACGACGACCTCAAGGTCGACAACATGCAGATCTCGCCGGCGTACGCCTACGACAAGGCGCCCGATCAGGAGCACTGGCTCGGCGTCCAGGAGACGCGCGAACTGTTCGCCAAGGCGTTCGCCGACGGCCGCCGCCGGCGCTGGCGGCTGAACCACTCGCCGCTGTTCCTCGACTTCCTGGAGGGCCGTCGCGACCTGGCCTGCACGGCGTGGGGCATCCCGTCGTACTCCCTGCTCGGCTGGCAGCGCCCGTGCTACCTGCTCGACGACGGCTACGCCGCCACCTACCGGGAGCTGATCGAGACCACCGACTGGTCGGCCTTCGGCCGCGGCAAGGACCCGCGCTGTGCCAACTGCATGGCGCACTGCGGCTACGAGCCGACGGCCGTCATCGCCACGCTCGGCTCGCTGCGGGAGTCGATCAGAGCCGTCACCGGCGGCTGACGCCACCTGGCCGTCGGCGACGGACTCGCGAGCGCGTCAGACCGGCGTGCGCGCCGGACGCGGGTGCTGCCAGCCCATCGCCGTGATGATGGCCGCGGCCAAGTAGGGCGCGGCCGTCTTCACGAACGTCGCCGTGAGGTGGTGGTCGTCCCGGTAGACCAGCACGTTGCCGACCACGGCCGGACAGAACGTGCGCTCGCAGTAGTAGTTGGTGAGGTCGAGCAGGTGGACGTTGGCCGGCAGGGTGTACCCGTGAGGGACCGTGATGGGGTGTGTCAGGCCGTGCTGCGCGCGGTCGCCGCCGCACCGGCTCGACCGGGGGCCATAGGTCGCGACGCACTCCGCGAGATCGAACTTGTACCAGGGGTTGTCGCGGATGGCGACCACGGGAATCCCCATCTCCTCCAGCGCTCGCCACCGTGAAAAGACGGTGCCCGCGTGCATGGAGTCGCTCCCGCTCGACCCCACCGTCGCCAGGGTGAAGACCACGTCGGGCCGCAGGGTCCGAAGGCGGTTGAGCACGCCGGCGTTCCAGTCGCGGCAGGACTGGTGCTTCACGTTGTCCGCCGGGTAGATCTCGAATCGGCACCCGGACTTGGTGATCGACACGATGCGCCAGCTGAGGTCATCGGCGACAGACTGCAGTGCAGGTAACCACTCCGCCGAGTGCGAGTCGCCCACCACGGCGATGGTGCGCTGCGCGTCCTTCGGGCCGAACGCGCAGGTAATGACTGCTGGCGCGAGCTGGGCCTGGTGGCAGCCGTTGTCGTACGTGACTGGCCGGTCGTGTTTCGCGGCGCTCGTGCGGGGCCGGTACGGGACGTCGGGAAGGTCGCCACCCTCGACCAGGTAGGCCGCGCCGGGGTACGGGTCAGGTGCCTTTGTCCGGGCCGGCGTCGGCGTCGGCGTGGCGGATGGGCTCGGTTGCCCAGTCGGCGTGGGCGTCGCTTCGCGAGTAGCCGTGACAAGCTGTGCCGTGCCGTGCCGGGACGGGGAGATCGCCTGGATCACCAGCAGGGCACAGACCGAGCCGACCGCGAGCCCACCAGCCAGCAAACCCCACCCGTGACGGCGGTGGATCGGCCGCTCATGCATCGTCTCAGGGTAGGGACCCGTGCTCGCCGGCATGTCAGGGGTGGCCGAGGAGCTGGTCGACCGGGGCGTAGTCGTCGGTGAGGATCATGGCGGTGCCCCGGTACGCGAGCAGGGCATCGCCGTCGACGAGGGTGGCCGGTCTGGGTACCGTCGCGACCCCAGGGCCGAGGAGGTCGTCCGGCAGGGGCGCGTCGGATGCCACGAGGACGAAGTTGGAGCCCGTACGGCCGGCCAACGCCGCGTTCGGCGCGATCAACGCGACGTGGGCGAAGACCGCCATGATGGTGGCGAGCTCGGCCCGGATCAGCTTGTCCGGGGGATAGTCGATGACGTTGAGGGCGTAGACGCCGCCCGGGCGCAGCACGCGGGCGATATCGGTGACGAACTCCCGGGTCGTCAGGTGCCACGGCACCGCGAGGTGGCCGAAGGCGTCGCCGATCACCAGGTCATACGTGCTCGCCGCCTCGCGGGTCATCGAGACCCGGGCGTCGCCAACCACAATGGACAGATTCGGGCCGGGCGTGACGCCGAGGCGCTGCTCGTCCAGGCGCACCAGCGCCCCATCGAGCTCCAGCACCCGGTTGGTCGAGCCGGGCCGCGTGGCGGTGACGTAACCCGGAAGGGTGAAGCCGCCGCCGCCGATATGCAGCGCCCGGATCGGCCGCCCCGGTGCGGCGACGTGGTCCACGACCTGGCCGAGCCACTGGATGTACCCGAACTGGAGGTAGGTCGGGTCGTTGAGGTCCACATAGGAGTGCGGGGCGCCGTTGAGCAGCAACGTCCGCCCGCCGGGTCGGTCCGGGTCGACCACGATCCGCGCGCACTGGTAGGCGGTCTCGACATCGCACGGGGTCGGCACCGCACTCGTCAGCCCGGCCCCGGTGAGCGCCAAGACCGCGAACCCGGCAGCGCCCCGGTTGCGCCCGAGCAGGGACCCGAGGCCCCGGACGCGCGCCAGCGGAGCCGCCGCGCTCGGCTGGCCGTCGGGGCGCTGCAGCAACCAGAGCAGGCCGGCCGCGACGGCCAGCAGCCCGGCCAGCCCCAGCAGGATCGTCGAGGAGGGCAGGGCCGCCACGAGGACGAACCCGGTCACCAGCGTCGCGGTGATGCCGCCCAGAGTGCCGATGCTCGACAGCGATCCGACGACGCGACCCGTACGGCGTACATCGGCGAGCTGGAGCTTCACGACGATCGGCGTGATCGCCGAGAGCAGCGCTCCGGGGATGAACACGGCCAGCGCGGCGAGCGCGAGCACGCCTAGGACCCCGGTGCCGCGCAGCACCTCCCCCAACCAGCGCACCAGGGGCAGGGTCAACGCGGTGGCGAGCGCCGCGAGCGCGAAGGCCCGGGGCAGGAGCCGGCGCGGGTCGGCGCGATCGGCGAACGCCCCGCCGACCCAGGCGCCGTAGGCGATCGCGGCGAGCGAGACACCGATGACCGCGCTGCTCGTCTGCAGGGTGATGCCGACGTACGGCCCGACAAGCCGCAGCGCCACCACCTCGAGCACCAGCACCGCGGCCGCCGCGAGAAAGACGATGCCGGCGGCCACCCGGTTCGACAGGGCCCGCGCTGCGACCCGCGGTGAGTCCGTCTTCGTCACGAGGCGAAGGCTAGCCGAGACCCGGCAGTTGGGACGCAATCGCGACACGGGATCTGACCGGAACGCCCAATCACCGTGCTGCACGGCTGTGATACTTTGCGTGCGGTTTCGCCTGCCCGTAGGGGCTTTCACCTCGACGAAGCCAATTTCTCATTCCGTCCGGAGCATCGCTCCGCCTGACGTGTGCTCTGTCGCGATTCACCAGAGGAAATAGCGAATGTCGGAACGCCTGCATCCGGCGTCGTCGGCCCGTCGTCTCGACGATACGGTCCGAACCGCCGGCCTGAATCGCCCCCGCGGCAGCACGCGGTCCGGCGCGCCCGCGCGTCTGACGACCGCGTTCCGGCGCGAAGCGTTCGCGGCCAACGTGGAGGCGGCGGCCCAGTCGCAGCGGGATCGGCGCGGATACCTGCGTCAGGTCGTCGCACTCGACGTGGTGCTGGTCGGCACCGCGGTCGCGCTCGGGTACGTGTTCCGCTTCCGGGGCGGCGATCCGCACACGGACGTTCCCTACCTCGTGGTCTGCCTCGGCTTGGCCGCGTTGTGGATGCTGGTGCTCTACTGGAACCGCTGCTACGACGACCGGGCACTCGGCTACGGGGCCGAGGAGTACCGGCGGGTCGTCGGCGGCACCCTCAAGCTCGCCGGTGGCGTGGCAATCCTGTCCTACCTGGACGGTGTCAACGTGGCCCGCGGCTTTCTCGGCATCGCGTTCCTGCTCGGCACCGCGCTGCTACCGGCGGGGCGCTGGCTGGTGCGGCGCGGGCTGCACCGGCAGCGCCGGCGCGAGCGTGGGTGGTCCCGGCGCGTCCTCGTGGTGGGCGACCCGTCGCACGTGGTCGAGTTGACCAACCAGCTGCGCCAGGACTGGTACGCGGGTTACCGCGTGGTCGGGGCGTGTCTGCCTGACGCGATCGTGGTTCCGTCCGGCCGCGCAGGCGAGTTGACGCCGACCCCACAGCACCTCGACGGCGTTCCCGTGGTGGGCTCGTTCCGCAACATCCTCGAGGCAGCCGCCGCGGTCAGTGCCGACACGGTCGCGATCACCGGGTCGGCAGAGCTGACCGGCAAGCGGCTACGGCGCCTGGGTTGGCAGATGGAGGGCACGGGCATCGACCTGGTGCTCGCGCCGAGCCTGACCGACGTGGCTGGTCCGCGCATCCACACCCGCCCGATCGCCGGACTTCCGCTCATCCACGTCTCGTCACCCGAGTTCCGGGGTCGACGCAAGTGGATCAAGGGGCTCTTCGACCGCACGGCCGCGGGGCTCGGGTTGCTCCTGCTGGCGCCGCTGTTCCTGGTGATCGCGCTCGCCATCAAGCTCGACGACCCAGGGCCGGCGTTGTTCCGGCAGCGGCGGGTCGGCCTGGGCGGCGAAGAGTTCGAGGTATTCAAGTTCCGCTCGATGGTCGTCAACGCGGAGGCGCTGGTGACCCGGCTCGCGGCACACAGCGAGGGCAACGGCCTGCTCTTCAAGATGCGCTCGGATCCGAGGGTCACCCGGGTCGGGGCGTTGCTGCGCAAGTGGTCGCTGGACGAGCTGCCACAGTTGATCAACGTGCTGCGGGGCGAGATGAGCCTCGTCGGCCCGCGTCCGCCGCTGCCGACCGAGGTCGCCTGGTATGACCCGGACATCGCGCGCAGGCTGCTGGTCAAGCCCGGCATCACCGGGCTGTGGCAGGTCAGCGGTCGCTCCGACCTGACCTTGGACGAGAGCATCCGGCTGGATCTGTACTACGTCGAGAACTGGTCGCTCGCCGTCGACGTCACGATTCTGTGGAAGACCCTCGGCGCGGTGGTCAGCCAGCGCGGCGCGTACTGACCTGCGGCAGGCGTCAGAGCCACCGCCGCCCCGCGCGTTACGCTGCTGCCGTGGTTGGGCCGAACGCGGGGGGGATGGGCGCCATGGAGCGCGCGAACGCCCGCACCGCCGTGGTCTGGCAGGTGTTGCGGCGGGAGCTGGGCCGCCTGACCACCAGCACGCCCGATGCGGCACTGCGGGTGCTCGATGTCGGAGGCGGCACCGGTGGCTTCGCGGTACCTCTCGCGAGGGCCGGGCACCATGTGACAGTTGTCGATGCGAGTCCGGACGCGCTCGCCGCGCTGACCCGCCGGGCAGCCGAGGCCGGCGTGGCCGGGTTGATTCTCGCCGTCCAGGGCGACGCCGATCTTCTGGGCGAGCTCGCCGAGCCGGGCAGCGCCGACCTCGTGCTCTGCCACAGCGTGCTCGAGGTCGTCGACTCACCGTCCGATGTGGCCAGTGCACTCGCGACGACGCTGCGCCCGGGTGGCGCGGCGAGCGTGCTCGTCGCGAACCGGGCCGCCGCGGTGCTCGCCCGGGCGATGAACGGCCAGTTCGAGGTCGCTGCCGCCGCGCTCACTGACCCCGATGGCCGGATCCCGGAGCGGCTGGGCGGTGCCGAACCGGCGAGCCGGGACACGCTGCTGCGTCGCTTCGACGTCGAGGCCGCCACGGCGCTGCTGACCAAGGCGGGGCTGGCCGTCGAGGAGGTGCACGGCGTACGGGTGGTCGCCGACCTGGTGCCCGGCGGTCACGCCCGGTTCCCGGGAGCAGCGCAGCGCGGCGAGGAGCGGGAGCAGGAGAATCTCGTCGCCTTCGAGCTGGCCGTGGCCGGCCGCTCGCCCTACCGCGACATCGCCACCCAACTGCACCTGCTGGCGCGGCGCGCGTGAGCCCGCCGGCTCTGGTGCGGCCCCGCTACGGCGAGGCGAGCCTGGCCGACGTGCTGCCCAGCATCCTGTCCTGCCTCGGTGTGCCCGGCGCTCGGGACACGCTGCACCTGGAGTACGTGCTGCACGAGGTTCGCACCGTGGTCGTGCTGTTGATCGACGGCTTCGGGCACGAACTGCTGCCGGTCGCCCGCCGCTCGGCCCTGACCCTGGCCGCGCTCGCCGAGGCTGCGCCGGTGTTGACCGCGGGCTTCCCCACCACGACTCCGACCTCGCTGACGACCCTCGGCACGGGCGCGCCCCCGGGCTCGCACGGTGTCGTCGGCTTCTTCCTGCGGATTCCCGGCACCGACCGGATCCTCAACCACATTCACTGGCATGACGACCCCGACCCGATGCGCTGGCAGCCGCTGCCGACGCAGTTCGAGCGCGCTCGGGCCGGCGGTGTGACGCCGTACGTGGTGAGCCGGCCGGAGTACGACAGCAGCGGCCTGACCCGGGCCGCCTTCCGGGGCTCACGCTTCATCCCGGCCCCGGACAACGAGGCGCTCGCGGAGCGGATCATCGAGCTGGCTCGCAGCGAGCGCGGCCCGACCCTCATCTACGGCTATGACCCCACTGTGGACAGTTGCGGACACGTCTATGGTGTCGGCTCGCCCCAGTGGCATCGCGCGGTAGCCGACGTGGACCACCTCGCCACGATCCTGTTGGAGCGCCTTCCCCGCAGCGCGGCGCTCGTGATCACAGCCGACCACGGGCAGCTCAACGTGCCGGAGGAGAGCCGGGTCGACCTCGACGCCGATCCGCGCCTGCGGGCCGGCGTCGAGATCGTGGCGGGGGAGGCGCGGGTCCGGTACCTGCACACGGCCGCGGGTGCGGCGCCAGACGTGATCGCCGCGTGGCGTGCTGTGCTGGGCAGCGCGGCCGTCGTGATCTCACGGGAGCAGGCGGTCGCCGAGGGGTGGTTCGGGCCGATCCCCGAGGCGCATCTGCAGCGCGTGGGCGACGTCGTGGTGATGTGCACGGGCGATCACGTGGTGCTGGCGAGTGCCAGCGACCCGCCGACCGTGGCCACGCTGGTGGCTTTCCACGGCTCCGCGACGTCCGTGGAGATGCACATCCCCCTGCTCATCGGCCGCCGCTGACGTGCGGGCCGATCCGCGCCGCGTGATCGGAACTGTCGTACGTGGGTGGGTAGCCTGCGGGCGTGGGCGCCGGTACGGATCCTGAGCCAGTCGTCGACGATGGCTGCACGATCCTGCACGTCGACATGGACGCGTTCTTCGCCTCGGTGGAGGTGCGCCGGCACCCGGAGCTGAGGGGGCGGCCGGTGGTGGTCGGGGGAGCCGGGCCGCGGGGCGTGGTGAGTTCGGCCAGCTATGAGGCGCGGGCATTCGGGGTACGCAGCGCCATGCCCGCCGGGCAGGCTCGGCGGTTCTGTCCGCAGGCGGTCTTCCTCCCTCCGGACATGAGCGCCTACGCCGAGGCGTCCCAGGAGGTGATGGCCGTCTTCGCCGATACCACACCGCTGGTCGAGCCGCTCTCCATCGATGAGGCTTTCCTCGATGTCTCGGGCGCACAGCGACTGCTCGGCTCCCCGACGACGATCGCCCGCCGGATCAAGCGGCGGGTCGCCGACGAACTCGGGTTGACCTGCACGGTCGGCGTGGCCGGCACCAAGTTCCTGGCCAAGCTCGCCTCCACGCGGGCCAAGCCCGACGGGCTGCTCGTGGTCCCGCTCGATGGCGCCCTGGCGTTCCTGCACCCGCTGCCGGTCGAGGCGCTGTGGGGCGTGGGCGAGCGTACGTCCGAGGTGCTGCGGCGTCTTGGCCTGCGTCTGGTGGCGGACGTCGCGCAGGCACCGGTCGGCATGCTGCGCCAGGCACTGGGCGAGGCGACGGCGCAGCACCTGCACGACCTGTCCTGGGGGCGCGACCCGCGGGCGGTGCTCGCCGGGCGGCCCGCGGAGAAGTCGATCAGTGCGGAGACCACGTTCGACACCGACGTCTCCGATGTGCAGGTCCTGCGGCGCACCTTGCTCGGCCTGTCGACCAGGGTCGGGGAGCGGCTGCGGGGCGCGGGTCAGGCCGGGCGTACGGTCGCGATCAAGGTACGGCTCGCCGACTTTCGCACGCTGAACCGCTCGCGCACGCTCACCGCCCCGACGGATGTCGCCCGGGAGATCTTCGCGGCCGCGTGGGCGCTGTTCGCCCAGCTCGGCCAGGGATCCGGCGAGCCGAGCGACGCGCTGCGGCCGGCAGAGCGCATCCGCCTGCTCGGGGTACGTGCCGAAGGGCTGTCCGACACCGGCGACGGGCCACGACAGCTCGCGCTGGATGAGCGCGCCCATGGCTGGCGCGATGCCGAGCTCGCCGCCGACGCGGCCGCGTACCGGTACGGGGCGTCGGTCATCCGGCCGGCGAGTCTGCTGCGACGCGGAAACCCGCGCTCCGCGGAAGATCGCGCGAATCCGACAAACTCGCCGACTGATGGCGTGTCCAGCGGCGAGCCGTGACCCTGCGGGTGCAGAACGTGCCTTCGATCCGCTTTCCGACTCGGTGCCCCACTCGTAGACTGGCACCGTGCGGCCAAGTGGCTGCGCACGGTTGGCCGGCTCCTCGGGCCGGCCGATGAGGGCCGGGGAGGGACGCCGTGCCGCTGTCCGAACACGAGCAGCGGCTGTTCGAGCAGATCGAGCGGTCGTTGGCCGAGGACACCAAGTTCGCCTCGGCGGTTCGCTCCACCGATCCGCGCTTCCACGCGCGGCGGCGGGTTGTGTTGGCCGTGATCCTCGTGTTGCTCGGGCTCGCGGTCCTGATATACGGCGTCGTCATCCAGGTCCCGCTGCTCGGGGTGGCCGGGTTCGTGGTGATGCTCGGTGCCGCGGTCTTCGGCATCCGCGCGTTCCGCCGCGGACGCGAGCCCGACCTCAAGGTCGTCGGTGGCAGCACGCCGACGAAGGGCACGCGGCGTGCCCGGGGACGCCGCGGCGGCATCATGTCCCGCCTCGAAGACCGCTGGCGCAACCGCCCCGACAACAGCGCCTGACGTCGCCGAAGCGCACCCGTACCCGCCGACCTGACCTGCCGGGCCGGACCTACCACGATCGTGGCGTTGCGTTCGGTCGTGACCGACCTCAGTGATTTCGCGTCCGCCACGCGAAGACCATCCCGATCGTCGCCTCGGCGGCGAGGATCGAGACGAAGACGGGCAACGTCGCGTTGTTAGGGCCGTGGTGACTGGAGAAGACGGTGAAGCCCATGAGGCTGAACGCCATCGTCAGCACGGTGATCACGGCAATTCGTCTGCTCGTCACGCTGGACCGCCCCGTTCCCGACGACAACCCACGATCGCGGTCAGTTGCCGCGGCGGCGCTCCCGGAACTCGACCAGCAGCAGCGCGTCGCGGGTCCGGGCGACCCGGCGCACGCTGCGGGCCAGGAAGCCGTACCAGGACAGTCGCCAGTGCAGGAGTACCGAGCGCGGGAACAGCCACGCCGTGAATTGCTGCCAGCGGCTGGCGTCCTCGGCGAAGGCCCGCCGCGCCTCGCGTACGGCGTCATCGAGGTTCACGACACGGATGGGCGACGGCGCGTAGCGGGCGCGCTCCTCCGCCCTGCCCAGCACGGCCGTCGGGGCACGGCCCGAGATCGACAACTGCGGCGTGGCGGCGAGCCGGCCGACGGTCCCCCGTGGCGTCTCCGCCGGGTCGACGAGGACCCCGTAGTCGATCATCGTGTCGAGCAGCTCCGCCCACGCGTTGTGCGCGTCGCGCTGCACGGCCGTCATGGCGTCCGGATCGGTCACGAGGTACTCCGAACCCGGTGGGGGAGGCGTCAGCGCGATCAGCCCGCCCGAGGACGCCAGGCGGCGTCGACGGCGGACCCGCCGTTGCACACTCGGGGCGGCGAGCAGCACGAGCAGGAGTAGCACCAGGGCCCCGGCGACCACGTACCACGGGTTGATGGAGATGGACAGACCGCCATTATCGCTACCGCCCGAGTTGGTGTTCCCGCCGGCGCCGGGGTCCACCGTCTGCGGCGCACCGGTTGCCTGTACCGGCGGAGCGCTGGTGTTCTGCCCCTGCCCGGTCTTCTCGACGTCGGGCGCCCAGATCGTGCGCGTCGAGCCGGGCACCGACGTTCCCGGGGTGGCGTCGAAGGGCACCCATCCGAAGTCGGGGAAATAGACCTCGGTCCACGCGTGCAGATTCTGACTGCTCATCGAGTAGACGCCGTCCTGCACCTGGGTGCCGCGGGTGTAGCCGAAGGCGACCCGCGCCGGGTACCCGGCCTGGCGCACCAGCCAGGCCAGCGCCGCGGCGTACTGAACGCAGAATCCCTTCTTGTTCTCCAGGAAGTCCACGATCGCGCTGCCGCTGTTTCCCTCCGTGGTTACCAGTGAGTAACGGAACCCGTTGTCGCTGCTGAAGTAGTCATAGAGCGCGAGGACGCGGTCGTACTCGTTGCCCTTCCCGCTGATCAGTCCGCTCACGACACTCGCGACGTAGTCGGAGTACGGCACAGCCGTCAACGCTCGGGCGCCGGTGTCCGTGGGCGAGATCGGCCCGGCCTTGCGCAGGTCGTCGGGCGCGAATGCCAGCCGCGTGTAGTCAGCGGTGTAGACGCTGTGGTTGATGGACATGCCCTGCGAATAAACCTCATCGGTGTTCATGTCCAACGTCCAGCTCCCGTCCAGGCCCTGGAGTCCGACCAGGACGCTGTACGCCGGGGCGAGCCGGACGCTGAGGGCCTTGATCTCGATCTGGGCCGTGTAGGTGCCGACGGTGGCGACGGGTGCGGTGGGGAAGCGGTTGGGTAGCGGCTGGGAGAAGGGCACGCCCAAACCCTCGGGCAGTTGCGAGTGGAAGCCGTCCTCGTCGACCTGCTCGGCCACGCCGATGCGCAGGTAGTACGGATCCGGGTCATTCGTGTGGACGACCAGCATCTCGAACGGATCGTCGAGCTTGAGGTTGTCCTCGAGCAGGGCGTTCATGTCGAGGGTGTCGGCGTTGCCCCCGTTGCCCCCAGACCCGTTCGGGTTGCCTTCAGGGCCGAAGCGGCTCAGCAGCATGGGGGTCATGGCCGGCACGGCCAGCGGGAGCACGATCGCCACGACGACCGCGACCACCCCGAGGCGGCGGCCCGCCGCGGAGAGCGGAGACGGCTCCCACACGTCAACGTCGCGCCCCTCGCCGGAGAATCGGCGGCCGAACCGCCGCACCCGGTCGACGCTGTCGCTTACCAGCAGCCAGAGGAAGCCGGCGCAGGCGAAGGCGAAGTAGATGAAGGACAATCCCTTGGGCAGTACGGCCACCGGGACTGAGTAGAGCGCGAGCATCGGAAGGCCGGCCAGGGCCGGCCGCCGGATCCCGACCGCCGCGAGGTCGACGAGCACCGCCACCAAGCCGATGCCGGCGGTCGCGAGCAGCAGCAGCCCTTCGAGGTTCGGCACGGGCACGGCTGAGTTGCGGATCTGCTCACCCGAGGCCTGCAACAGGTCCGTGAAGTGCCGGAAGGTGTCGGCACTCGGGATCAGCCAGGCGATCTCGTGCCCGCTCGGGAACCGCCAGGTGAGCACGAGCAGCAGTGCGGCCATGCCCGCGAGCACCTGGACGCCGGCCGGGCCGTGCAGTGCGCGTACCGCCGTCGCTGCCCCCACCACCGCGGCGATCGCCACGATGGCGTTGAACAACCACAGCCAGGACGCGAAGATCGAGGCCAGCGGCATCGTCGCGAGCAGTGTCGCGAAGGCGGCGACGAGTGCCATGCCATGGCGGTGTTTCATCGGCTCCCCCTCACCGGCTCAGCTGACTCGGGGCCACGGTCTCGGCCATCGCGGCCCGAACGGCGAAGCCCTGAGATCCGCGCAGGGCCACGGCCGGCCAGAGCACGTTCAGCCTCGCGCCGTGCGTCACCGGCACCACCCGCCACCCGGCTCGCAGCAGTGTCAGCGCTGCGGCGTCGTGCGCGGCGGTGGCCTGCCCCCGCGCCGCCTCACTGAGGTTGAGCCATGTTCCCGGATCGATGAGCAGGGCGGCGCACGTGGTGCCCGAGGCCCGCAGGGCGGCCACGCTCTGCGCCTCCGGCACGGTCATGCCGCCGAGCACCGCGACGACGACGCCACCCTCGCTGCGCTTGCGTACCAGATCCACCAGCCCCGGCACCGTGCCGGTGCTCTCAACCTCTGCCTCAGCGAGGGCGTCGAGCAGCACGCCGTCGCCGTCACGTTCGGTCGCGTCGATGTCGATGCCGCCGCCGGAGACGAGGCGGATGCGGTACCCGCTGTGACGCAGGTGGATCGCCACGCTCGCCGCGGCCGAGACCGCCCACTCGAAGCTCGCGGTCGGGCCCTCGCCGCGGTGTCCCGCGCGCCGGTTATCGAGCACGATCGTGGCCCGGCTCTCCCAGGGCTGCTCCTCGCGCCGGACCATCAGCTCGCCCATCCGGGCCGTCGAGCGCCAGTGCACGCGTCGCAGGTCGTCGCCGTGCCGGTACTCGCGGGTCGCGACATCGTCCTCGCCGTGCACCGCCACCGACCGCGAGCGACTGTCGCCGCTGCCGGCGTACTCGCCCGCCAGGCGCACGTTGGGCAGGGGGATCACCTGCGGAACGACCGTGAGGTGCGAGACCGTGCTGAACGAGCGGGTGAGCTCGCAGAGCCCGAACGGGTCGGTCAGCCGTACGATCAGCGGTCCGACCTCGTACCTGCCCCGCACCTCCGCCCGCACGGAGTAGGCGACCGTGCTCGCCCGTTGTCCACCGAGTCGCTCCAGCACCAGTCGGGGACGGCTCCCCAGGGCGTACGGCAGCCGGTCCTCGAGCAGCATCGTGCCCGTGGGCAGGCGGGAGAGGTTGGACAGGCGCAGCATGACGCGGGCCGGGATGCCGACCGGCGCGCGGATCGGGTCGACCGTACGGGTGCAGGACAGCCGGTAGCGGGTCAGGCCCACGTAGGCGACGGCGGCCAGCGGCAGGGCGGCCAACAGGATCGCGACCCGCAGCAGGTCGCGCTCCCCGAGCACGAATGCGGAGATCCCCGCCGCGACCGCCGCCGCGAGGAACGAGCGACCACGGGTGGTCAGTCCTCGCAGCGCCGCGCGCACGCTCACCGCCTCCTGGAGTCGTACGTCGAGCGCTGCCGGTCGACCGGCAGCGGCAGGCGGTGCACCAGGTCGGCCACGATCAGGTCGGTCGTCCGCCGGGACAGTTGTGCCTCGGCCGTGGGGATGAGCCGGTGTGCGAGCACCGGCACCGCCAACGCCTGCAGATCGTCGGGCAGCACGTAGTCGCGGCCGTCGAGCGCCGACACCGCGCGGGCCGTGCGCAGCAACTGCAGCGTCGAGCGCGGCGAGGCGCCCAGGCGCAGGTCCGGCGACTCCCGCGTGGCGGTGACGAGGCTGACCGCGTACTGCCGTACGGCGTCGGCCACGTGGACTCCCCGGACCGTCTGGATCATCTTGCGCACCATGGTCGCGTCGGCCACCGGTTGGAGGTCGTCGAGCGGATCGTGCGACGAGTGCACGTCGAGCATCGCGATCTCGGACGCGCCGTCCGGGTAGCCGACCGCGATCCGGGCCGTGAACCTGTCCCGCTGTGCCTCGGGCAACGGGTAGGTCCCCTCCATCTCGATCGGGTTCTGGGTCGCGATCACCATGAACGGCACCTGCAGCACGTGGGTGACGCCGTCGATCGTGACCTGGTGTTCCTCCATGCACTCCAGCAGGGCGGACTGGGTCTTGGGCGAGGCGCGGTTGATCTCGTCGCCCACGACCAGGTTCGCGAAGACCGCGCCCGGCTTGAACTCGAAGTCCCGGGTCTCCTGGTTGTAGACGTTCACGCCCGTGACATCGCTGGGAAGCAGATCCGGCGTGAACTGGATCCGGCGCACCGTGCAGTCAATGGACCGGGCCAGCGCCTTGGCCAGCTTGGTCTTGCCGACGCCCGGCACGTCCTCGATCAGCAGGTGGCCCTCGGCGAGCAGCACCGCGAGGGCCAGGCGGACGATCGCTGTCTTCCCCTCGATCACCCGCTCGATGTTGGTGACGATCGCCCGGGCATGTGCGCCGAACTCGTCGAGGCCCATGGGTGGCTCGTCCCACGCGCGCTGGGGAAGCACCGGCTGGTTCCGCTCCGCCGGCGTCGTTGGAAATGTCACGGGGCTCCTCCTGCTCGTCAGGTCGGGCGCGCGTTCGGGCTTCGTGTGCCGGAACGTATCCGTCTCATAGAGGTGTCGTAAACGCGGTCGCTGTCACAGGCTAACCGGGTTGTGGTGGTATGCCGTAGGGGTGATCGGGCGGCAGCATGCTGGCCGGACGGGCAAGCGATCCTGAATGCCCCTGTTTGTCGGTTGGCGGTAAGCGGTTTGCTGAACCTTAACTAACAGACGCGCCGCTGCGCGGCCCCGGTTCCGATCGTGCCGGCCCCCGAGGTCACGTGGCCCTTTGTCGCCGTCCCGGGTTACCTTGCCTGGCATGCTGCGGGACGACCTGTTCCTCCTCGCGCACGACGACGATGGCCGGCTCATCGTCTCCGAGCCGATGATCGGCGCGGGCCTCGCCGGCGCGATGCTCGTGGATCTGCTCCTCGGCGGACAGGTCGCGGTCGTGGACGGCCGCCTGGACGTCGTCGACCCGACCCAGACGGGCGACCCCGAGGCGGACGCGACCGTCGGCGCCATCGCCGCCAACACCGACCCCACCGGGCCGCGCGCGTGGGTGAGTTGGATCTCCGACGGGATCTACGAGCGCACCGGGACCGCCTTGGCGGCCGCCGGAGTCGTGGTGCGCACGACGGTGCGTCGGCTCGGGCTGCTCCCGGTCCTCCGGTACCAGCCGGCCAACTCCGATGATCTTGTTCGTCTGCGCGCCCGGCTACGGTTCGGCGTGCACTCCGCCGAGCCGCCGGATCCGCAGACGGCTGCTCTGGCCGGCCTGGTCGCGGCGCTGCGACTGCACCAGTCGCTGCTGCTGTCGATGCCGCCGGAGCAGTTGCTCGCTGAGCTGGACCTCCTGGCCGGTGGGAACTCGACCACGGTGCGTCAGGTGATCAGGGCGGTCGACGGCGTCATCACCGCCGCCGCCTACCGGTAGCAGGTGGATGCAGTTCGTCGCATTTGGCACGCGTTCAGCGATAGCTCGAGAACACCGTGCGCGTTCTGCATGACCACGCCGAATGGTCCAAAGAGGATGCCGAAACGTACGGTCGGATCCGGCGGCTCGCCGAGCACAGTGGGGGTGGCACCCTGGTTCCCGCGCGGACCGTTCACGACTGTCCTGACGTCGAGGACAACATGATCCTCGATCTGCTCGTCGAAGTCGGAGCGTTCCTCGTGGTGTCCTAGGACTCCGATCTCACGTCGATGTCGCCGTGGCGGGGCACACCGATCCTGCGGCCGCGGGAGTTCGCGGCTCGTGCCGATGCGATGCGGCGCCATCTCCGTCGGAGTCGGTGAGCGGACGCTGCCCGGAACCGGGTGGACGCACCGGAGTGGTCTGGCGTTACACTGCGGGCATGACCGGGGCGAGACTCCTCCTTACCGGGCCGTGCTGACGCGATCATTGGCGACAGCACGGCGACCCCTCCTGCGCGAGGGGCTTTTTTGTGCCCGCAGACCCGTCCGGTAGACATGAGGAGCGATCGATGAGCACGGCAGGTGGCAGCAAGGGCGGCACGGGCAGGCCGGCCCCGGTCAAGGCCACGAAGACCCCCGCGAAGAAGGCGAGCCCTGCGAAGAAGGCGAGCCCCGCGAAGAAGGCGAGCCCAGCGAAGACCAGAGCCGCCGCGGCACCCGTCGCCGCGGCACCCGTGGTCGAGCCGGTACCGAGCGACGTTCCGCCGTTCCGGTACACCGCCGAGATGGCGAACGAGATCGAGCCACGGTGGCAGGACATCTGGGACGAGGCGGGCACCTTCAACTCCCCGAACCCCGTCGGCCCGCTGGCCGACCCGCAGCACCCCAGGGCGGGGGCCGAGAAGCTGTACGTGATGGACATGTTCCCGTATCCCTCGGGTGCCGGGCTGCACGTCGGCCACCCGCTGGGCTACATCGCGACGGACTGCTACGGCAGATACCAGCGCATGGCGGGGCGCCACGTCCTGTACACGATGGGATTCGATGCCTTCGGCCTGCCGGCCGAGCAGTACGCGGTCCAGACCGGCAAGCACCCCCGGCTGGTGACCGAGGAGAACATCGTCCGGTTCCGATCGCAGCTGCGCCGGCTGGGCATGGGCTACGACAACCGGCGCTCGGTCGCGACGATCGACCCGCGGTTCTACCGCTGGACGCAGTGGATCTTCCTGCAGATCTTCAACTCCTGGTACGACTCCACGCAGCGTAAGGCCCGGCCGATCAGCGAGCTGGTCGCCGCGTTCGAGCACAAGCGTCGCTCCACTCCGGACGGTCGACCGTGGGCAAACCTGTCCGCTGTGGAGCGTCGTCGGGTGGTGGACAGCCACCGCCTGGCCTACGTGAGCGAGGCGCCGGTCAACTGGTGCCCGGGCCTGGGCACCGTGCTGGCCAATGAGGAGGTCACCGCCGAGGGGCGCAGTGAACGGGGCAACTTCCCCGTCTTCAAGCGCAGCCTGAAGCAGTGGATGATGCGGATCACCGCCTACGCCGACCGGCTGGTCGACGACCTGGACGCGCTGGACTGGCCCGAGCCCGTGAAGCTGATGCAGCGGCACTGGATCGGACGCTCCACCGGCGCCCACATCACGTTCCCCGTCGAGGACGGGCCATCGATCCGCGTCTTCACCACGCGTCCGGACACGGTGTTCGGCGCCACCTACATGGTCGTGGCCCCAGAGCACGCCATTGTGGACGAACTGGTGCCGCTGACCTGGCCCAAGGGCACGAAGAAGAAGTGGACCGGTGGCCACAAGACCCCGATCGAGGCGATCCGGGCCTACCGCGCCATCGCGTCACGGGAGACCGAGGCCGAGCGTACCGCCGAGGCGCGGGAGAAGACCGGCGTCTTCACTGGTGCGTTCGCCACGAACCCGGTCAACGGCCAGCTGATCCCGATCTTCATCGCCGACTACGTGCTGGCCGGCTACGGCACGGGAGCGATCATGGCAGTGCCCGGCCAGGACGAGCGGGACTGGGAGTTCGCCGAGGTCTTCGACCTGCCCATCATCCGAACCGTGCAGCCACCGGACGACTTCGACGGCAAGGCGTACGTCGGCGACGGCCCCGCGATCAACTCGGGGCTTCTGGATGGGCTGCCGGTGGCGGCCGCGAAGAAGAAGATCATCGAATGGCTGGAGGCCGAGGGGCACGGCGCCGGTGCGGTGACCTACCGCCTGCGCGACTGGCTGTTCAGCCGCCAGCGCTACTGGGGTGAGCCGTTCCCGATCGTCTACGACGAGACCGGGCTGCCGGTCGCGCTACTGGAGTCGATGCTGCCGCTGGAACTGCCCGACGTCGACGACTTCTCGCCGCGGACGTTCGACCCTGACGACGCCGACACCGAGCCGGAGGCACCGCTGTCGCGGGCGCGTGACTGGGTCGAGGTGACGCTGGACCTGGGCGACGGGCCGCGCAGGTACACCCGCGAGACCAACACGATGCCCAACTGGGCCGGCTCATGCTGGTACGAGCTGCGCTATCTGGACCCCACGAACGAGCAGGTCCTGGTGGACCCGGTGAACGAGCGCTACTGGATGGGCCCACGCTCCACGCAGCGTGATGCCGCAGGCCGGTCGCGCGCGGACAGTGGCGGCGTGGACCTGTACGTCGGCGGCGTGGAGCACGCGGTGCTGCACCTGCTGTACTCCCGGTTCTGGCACAAGGTTCTGTACGACCTGGGTCACGTCTCGTCGTTCGAGCCGTTCCGGCGCCTGATCAACCAGGGTTACATCCAGGCATATGCCTACACCGACAGCAGGGGCGCCTACCTGCCGGCGGAGGAGGTCGTCGAGCGCGACGGCGCCTTCTGGCACGGCGACGTCCGGGTGCGGCGCGAGTACGGCAAGATGGGCAAGTCGCTGAAGAACGTGGTGACGCCCGACGAGATGTGCGCCGCCTACGGCGCAGACACGTTCCGCGTGTACGAGATGTCGATGGGTCCGCTGGACGTGTCGCGGCCGTGGGAGACCCGGGCTGTGGTCGGCTCGCAGCGCTTCCTGCAGCGGGTGTGGCGGCTGATCGTCGACGAGCAGACCGGGGCGACCCGGATCGCCGAGTCGAGCCTGGACCCGCAGACCGAGCGGCTGCTGCACCGCATCATCGACGGTGTACGGTCCGATATGGAGGGTCTGCGCTTCAACACCGCGATCGCGAAGCTGATCGAGCTGACGAACCGGGCAACCGCGATCAGCACCGACGGCGCACCGCGCGCGCTGGCCGAACCGCTGGTGCTGATGCTGGCCCCGTTCGCACCGCACGTCGCCGAGGAGTTGTGGCGGCGCATGGGTCATGCCGCGTCACTGACCTATGTGGACTTTCCGGTGGCCGATCCGGCGCTGCTGGTCGCGGAGTCGGTGACCTACCCGGTCCAGGTCAACGGCAAGGTCCGCGGCCGGGTCGAGGTCGCGGCGGACGCGAACGAGGAGGCCGTACGGGCCGCGGCCCTGGCCGAGGTCGCCGGTGCCCTGGAGGGGCGCGAGCCCCGCAAGGTCATCGTCGTGCCGGGGCGCATGGTCAGCGTGGTCGTCTGAGGCCGAACCGCACGCGGTCGCCCGGGCGGCTCCGCCATGCCACGACGGCGGTCAGCACGAGACCGAACGGCAGCAGCACAAACGTCACCGGGCTCGGACCGCCGCCCGCGGCCGCGCCGAGCGTGGCGTAGACAGCCGCGGACGGAGTCCCGGCGATGAGGCTACCGATCGCGTAGTCGCGCACCCGTACGCCGGACGTGCCATAGACGTAGCCCACCAGACCGTACGGTCCCAGCGGCCAGGACCGCACGGCGGCAACGGCGAGCACCCCCTCCTGCGCGATCCACCGCTCGATGTTCGCCCAGGCCCGGCGCAGCTTTTCGCGGCGCGAGAGTCGCTCGAGCACGAACGCCCGGCCGAGCAGCCGACCCAGGGCGAAGGTGGCGGTCGCGGCCATCATCGCGGTCAGGATGGCGCAGGCCGTGCCCAGTGCCGGCCCGAAGAGCAGTCCACATGCGACAGAGATCGGGGTGCGGGGCACCAGCGCGATCAGCAACAGCGCGCCGACGAGCACGCCAGCAATCGGTCCGGCCGGGCCCAGCCCGCCGACCGCGTCGGGCACGCCGCGCAGGGGCAGCAACGCGCCGGCGACCCCGAGCGCCGCAACGCCAACCACGAGCACGGCCAGTCGCAGTCCCGCCGCCGGCCGGCCCGTCGTGCCCACCGTCCGAGCCTACTGGTCGGCTAGGGTGCGGCCATGAGCATGGACCTGCTCGCGGAGTTGCCGGGGTCCTGGCAGCAGGCGTTGGCCCCTTACCTCGACCCGGAGGTGGTCGACAAGCTGAGCCGGTTCATCGAGGACGAGTACGCCACCCACGAGATCTTCCCGCCGCGTGCCGATCTGTTCGCGGCCCTGCGGATGTCGGCCTACGAACGCACCCACGTCCTCATCCTCGGCCAGGACCCGTACCACAAGGCAGGACAGGCGCACGGCCTGAGCTTCAGCGTCCGGCCGGGAGTCGCCGTGCCGCCATCGCTGCGCAACATCTTCAAGGAGTTGTCAGAGGACCTGGGCGTGGCGCCTCCGCCGAGCGGGGACCTGTCCGGCTGGGCGGCCCAGGGCGTCCTGCTGCTCAACGCGGTGCTGACCGTACGGTCGGGCAAGCCGGCCTCACACACTGGTCGGGGATGGGAGCACGTGACCGACGCGGCGATCCGGGCGCTCAACGAGCGGCCGACCCGGGTCGTGTTCCTGTTGTGGGGCGCGTACGCCCGGCAGAAGGCGGTTCTCGTGACCAACGAACAGCACGTGGTGATCGAGGCGGGACATCCGAGCCCCGCCAACCCCCGGGGCTTTCGCGGCAGCCGGCCGTTCAGCACCTGCAACGCCATGCTGCAGCAGGCGGGGCTGCCGCCCGTCGACTGGTCCGCGCCCGGTGTGCTCTGACGGGCGGCCTGAATTCCATGAGCCGTGAGCGTTGGGAGAGCTTCATGAGCATCACCGTCGACAAATACCGTAGCGAGATGCTCCGCAACCTCGCGGCCGAGCACGAGGCCGTCGGCGAGGCCCGGGGTGAGGCTCGGGGTGAGGCTCACGCAGTTCTTACCGTGCTCGACGCGAACGGAGTACGCGTTCCGGAGGACGCGCGGGAGACGATCCTCGCCTGCACCGACCTGGAGCTTCTCGGCACGTGGTTGCGCCGGGCCGTCAAGGCGACCACAGTCGAGGACGTGCTCGGCTCATAGCCGCGCGGCCCGTACCGTCGCGCGGACGGCGGCGAGGCGCTCCGAGCGCAGCTTCGCGGGCCACGTGTCGTCGATCGCGTCCACTGTGGACCCGACGGCCCAGGAGATGAGCAGGTCGGCGAGAGCGGGATTGCGGGCCAGGACTGGGCCGTGCATGTAGGTGCCGATGAGCTTGCCGCGCCAGACACCCTCGGTCGTCCCGTCGTTGCCCACGCCCGCGGTGACCCGGGCCAGTGGCGTGAGGCCGGGGCCCAGATGCGTACGGCCGCCGTGGTTCTCGAAGCCGGTGAGCGTGGGCAGGCCGAGGGCCGCCTCCGCGGTACCGGCGACCTCGCCCACGGCGCGCGTGGGTCCGCGGTCGGAGTGGAGGTCGAGCAGGCCCAGTCCGGCGCACTTCTCGCCCTTGGCGAAGAAGGTGGTGCCGACGAGCTGGTACCCCGCGCAGACCACGAGCGCGGTCGCGCCCCGCTCCAGCGCTCGGTGCAGTCCCTGGTTGGCGTTGAGGCGCTGGGCGGCCAGGGCCTGCGGTCCGTCCTCGCCGCCGCCCAGCAGGTAGATATCGCCATGCTGCGGCACGGCCTGGTCGGAGCGGACCTCGATCGTCTCCACCGGGATGCCGCGAACGTACGCTCGCCGGGCCAGGATGAGCATGTTGCCGCGGTCACCGTAGGTCGACAGCAGGTCGGGGCAGAGCCAGACGATGCGCAGCGCCGACTCGGTGCCGGCATCCTCACCGAGCCGACCGACTGCGCTGTGGCGGGGGCCGTTAGTTGACACGGTTCAGCTCCGCTCGGATGTCCTGGAAAGCGGTGTAGTTGGCGATCACCTCGAGGCGTCCGGGCGGCACCGCGGCCAGCGCTCGCCCGAAGCTGCTCACATGCTCGAACGCGATCTCGTTCACCTCGAGCCGTACGGCCAGATCCATCGCGCGGTCGCCGGTGATGAGCACGCGACGACCGTGCAGCGGCGAGAAGTCGACGTCGTAGAGCCAGGAGGTGTCCAGCCCGTCTGGGTCCCGCGCGTTGATCGCGAGCAGGGTCGGCGCGGGTTCGGCCATGTCGAACGCCTCCAGCCAGCCGGCCGGGTTCTTGGCGAGCAGGAGCCGCACCGTCCGGCCGTCCCGCTCAACCGTGGCGTATCGGCCGGCGATGGAGGCGACCCGCGCCAACAGTGGGGCCGCCTTGGCGGGGTCGACGCCGAACTGGGCGGCGACCGCGAGCGCGGTGGCGGCATTGGCCCGGTTGACCCGTCCGGGCAACTGCAGGGTGATCGGGTGGCGCCCGCCGGCGGGATCGACCACGACATCCGCCTCCACGGTCCACTGTGGAACAGGTCGGCGCAGATCGCAGCCCGCGCAGCGCCAGTCGCCGTCCGAGCGTTCGATGTGCGAGCCGCACGCCGGGCAGACCCACGAGTCCTCGTGCCAGCGCTGCCCGGAGGCCACCCAGGTCACATGGCGGGCGCCACGCGCGGCGAAGACCACCATCGGGTCGTCGGCGTTGGCGACCACGTGGGTGTCGCGGTCGGCCACGGCATCGCGCCACAGGGTCGCCATCATCGCGACCTCCTTGGCCCGGTCGAGTTGGTCACGGCTGAGGTTGAGCAGCGCGACCGCGACCGGGTCGGTGGCCGCGATGACCCGGCTCAGGTAGTGCTCATCGACCTCGAGAACGGCGTACGGCGTGTGCCCTGCACGGGCCAGGGCCGAGGTGTGGCCCGTGGGCATGTTCGCCCCCAACGAGTTGGTCGCGACCTCACCGAGCACTCCCATCGCCGCCGCGGTGAGCCGGGTGGTGGTGGTCTTGCCGTTGGTGCCGGAGACGAGCGCCACGCGCCGGCCCGCGGAGAGGTGGCGCAGCAGTTCCGGGTCGATCTTGAGCCCCAGCCAGCCGCCGATCACCGAGCCGTCCCCGCGCCCAGCCGCACGCGACAGCGCGGCTGCGGTACGGGAGACCGACGAGGCGACCTTGGCTCGTAACGGCAGGCCGCCGATCGGGTCAAGCGTCATGGCCACTCCACTCCGATTGGCTCCAACCTCGCGACGAGACTATCGCCCCCCGCCCGGGGACCTGGCCGAAGTGCCCCGCGATCTTGGTCGTATCGCTGTGGATAGAGATCGACTCACAGCGCTAAGCCCAAGATCGCGGCGGGGCGGGGCTGGGGGCGTTTCGTGCCGAATATAAGGAAGCGCCCTTTTCTGGAGAAGCGGGGTGTCAAGAATTTGTGTGATTGAATTCACGAGGGTTGATTACTGCGGGCTGTCAAGCGTGACACGCCGTAGTCACAAGTCGGGCGTGCCGGTTCAACTGGGATCACTGGCGTCATGGTCGACACGTTCGGTGAGAGTGCGCGGACGGCGGGTGAAGCCGATCGTGGGCTAGAAATTTGCCGGGCACTCCGCCAGGGGTGCGCCGCGCCGCCGGGGTCACGTCGAGTCCTGCCCTCCCAGCGCCGCGACTTGACATCGACAACTCAACACGGATCTGGGCAGGATCGCCGGATCACTCCGCATGTCGACGCCTGGCGTCGCCGGAGTGGGCAGCGCTCGCCGCAACCGTTGTGTGTGGACAGTCGGTTGTGGACCGTTTGACCGGCCGCGAACGGCGGCGGGGGCGCGGGTGAGCGACGCGGAGGCAGGGCGAGCTGACGCCCGACTCCGCGCACCGGCGTGGACGTGCCGGAAGGAAAACAACTCGTGTTCACGCACACCCCTCGCGGGGTTCGCCCGTCCGGGCGTGGAAGTGCGGCTGCCCTGGCCGCTGTCAGTCTCATCGCTAGTGGTGGCGTCGTTCTTGCCACGCCCGGCGCCGCCGGCGCCGCTTCCCTGCCGCCCCGGTTCGCCCACAGTGGACAGGCCTTCTACCGGGGGGTCTCGGCCGGGTCACCCGCAGATCCCAGCGGGCCGGTCGTCACCCGGATCGGACGACTTGTCCGGGCCACGCACAGCTCGCTCAGTGTCAATGCGCCGACCATCTCCTATGGACAGTCCATTGTGTTCCAGGGTCGACTGACGATCGGTGCCACGCAGTCTCCCGCCGCCAACCAGGCCCTGCGGCTGGAGTCCAGCAGTGGCAGCGGCTGGCAGACGGTCGCTCGCTCGCTGGCCGACAGCGGGGGCTCGGTGACCTTCACCCTCAAGCCGACCAGGTCCACAAAGTACCGACTCGCCTACGCGGGTGTGATGACGTTGAGCCCGTCGGTGTCGTCGGTCCTAGCGGTGATCGTCAAGCCGCACATCGTCTCGGCGCCGAAATCCTCCGGGTCTGCCCATGTCGCGGCCAGCGTCGCGGTGATCGGGTCGCACGGCAACGCGGGCAGTGCCAAGGCCGTCGCGTTCCTGGCCGCGGCCGAGAAACAGACCGGCAAGAAGTACGTCTATGGCGCCGCCGGCCCCAATGCCTTCGACTGCTCCGGCCTGGTCATGTACGTCGCCGCACAGTTCGGGCTCGCGCTGCCACACCACGCGGACAGCCAGCTCGACTACGGCAAGCCGGTGTCGGCTGCCGACGCGGCGCCCGGGGATCTGATCTTCTTCCTCGACGGCGGCTACGCGTACCACGTGGGGATCTATGCGGGCGGACACATGATGCTCGACGCGCCGAACTCCAGCACGCCGGTGGGCCTGCACACGATCTGGAGCTCGAACGTGGTTTTCCGGCGCATCTTCTGACCCCACTCCGGCAAGCCCGGTGATCGAGGGCGAGCGTGCGTGCGAACCACGCGTGCTCGCCCTCGACCGTCTCCGCGACCTCCACTTCTCTCCACCGCGACTGCCGCGCGGGCGCAATGCCGCCGATCTGGCCCAACTGCGGGCTTTTCCGCGACCCGGCGCTGATCCGCGGATCGACCCGGTTGCCTCATGCGCTCAACGAGGCGAGCACACGTATGGGATGACCCGGACATTTAAGGCAGAATTTGGGTTGACCGTGGGAGGAAGTGGAGTACAGTGGGGCCCAATGGCGGAGCTGGACGGCTCCACCGGCCCCAAGGGACATGCGCAGGGGCGAGGGGGTGGGTCCCATGTTTCTGGGCACCTACAACCAGCGCCTCGACGAGAAGGGCCGGCTGATCCTTCCGGCGAAGTTCCGCGAGGAGCTGGCGGATGATGTGGTGATCACGAAGGGGCAGGAACGCTGCCTCTACGTGTTCCCGACGCCCGAGTTTCAGCGCCTCGCGGACGAATTGAGAGCACAACCAGTGACCCGCGCCTACAGCCGCGTGTTCTTCGCTGGCGCGCACGACGAGGCTCCGGACAAGCAGGGCCGGGTGACGATCCCGGGCTCGCTGCGGGAGTACGCCGGGCTCGACCGCGACGTCGCCGTGATCGGCGCGAGCAACCGCGTGGAGATCTGGGACCAGGCAGCATGGGAGCAGTACCTGACGACGAATGAAGATTCGTTCGCCGGGATTCAGGAAGGGGTGTTGCCCGGCGGGCTGTAACGGCCCGTGGGAGGAGCGGCAGGAACGACCACTGTGGAGCCTGGGTTGTCCGATGTGGACGATACCGCCACGTGGTTCCGGTTCTTCCGTACCGCCAGCTCTCCAACCGCTCGGCTACACCTGACGCCTCTTCCCCGGCGCCAGGCGTAGGCCCGGGCGGCGGGGTAGCTGGCGGTACGGCCACACCGGCCGCCGTACGGGCGCACCGAACGTCAGGCCCGGCACCACGTCACTCGACGAGGAGCCGGGCCACAATCTCCGGCGCGGCGGTCCGCGAAGCCGAGGCGCCGGTCAAGGGGGATCGTCGTGGGAAAGCGCCATGCTTCCCACGGCTCAGGCGCACCCATCCCAGCCCCGGGGGCGCCTCGAGCCACGGGTGAGCCGACCGCATCGGGCCACGGACACGTGCCGGTGCTCGTCGACCGGTGCCTGGAGCTGCTCGCACCGGCACTCGACCGGCCCCGGCCCGTGCATGTCGACGCGACGGTGGGGCTCGGTGGCCACGCCGAGGCTGTGCTCGCCGCCAACCCAGCCGTACGCCTCGTTGGACTCGACCGCGACCCGGACGCACTGCGCCGCAGCGGGGCCCGGCTGGCGCCGTTCGGCGACCGGGTACGCCTCGAGCATGCCGTCTTCGACCAGCTCTCCGAGGTGCTGGCGCGGCTGGAACTGGACACAGTGGACAGCGTCCTGTTCGACCTCGGCGTCTCCTCGATGCAGCTTGACCAGGTCGAGCGCGGATTCAGCTATGCCCGGGACGCGCCGCTGGACATGCGGATGGACCCCACCACGGGGATTTCCGCAGCCGATGTCGTCAACAGCTATCCGGTCGGCGACCTCACGCGGATCCTGCGCCGGTACGGCGAGGAGCGCTTCGCGCCCCGCATCGCGGCCGCCATTGCCCGGGAGCGGGCGAGGGCACCGCTGAACTCGTCCGCGCGGCTGGCCGAGCTCGTTCGCGACTCGGTGCCGGCGCCCGCTCGCCGGACCGGCGGTCACCCGGCCAAGCGCACGTTCCAGGCGCTGCGGATCGAGGTGAACGGCGAGTTGAGCGCACTGGACGCCGCACTTCCGCAGGCGATCGAGGCGTTGTCTTTGGGCGGCCGGATCGTTGTGCTTTCGTACCACTCGCTTGAGGACCGGATCGTGAAGCAGGCCTTCGCCGCGCGCGCCCGGTCCACCGCCCCGGTCGACCTGCCGGTGATCCCTCCCGGCGCCGGTCCGACGCTGCGGCTGCTGACCCGCGGCGCCGAGCCGCCGGGGCCGGCCGAGGTGGCGGCGAACCCCCGGGCCGCGTCGGTGAAGTTGCGTGCCGCCGAGCGCATCGGCGAGCCGTCCGGGCACCGGCCCCGGCTGCGGGCCGAGGCCGCCAGGCCGGGCCGCCGAAGGGCGGACACCGCCCACAGCGGACAGACCCCATAGACCACACAGGACAGACGAGCAGACAGAGCACGGACCACACAGGCCACGGACCACACAGGACAGTGCCGGCATGCGAGCCGGGCACGGTCGGGGGACTCAAGCATTCGGAGGGGACCATGAGCACGCAGGCACGGCCGCGCGTCGGCAACGAGCGCTGGTACGACCGCGAGGACGAGCAGCGGTACGGCGTCCGTGGCGGGCGCGATTACGGGGCGTACACGTCGGGGGCGAACGCGCTGCGGGTGGAGCGGCTCTTCGTGGCGCCGGACTTCGATGATGACGACTTCGATGACGCCGACTTCGATGATGACGACATCGCCTACGAGATCCGCCGCCGCCCGGTGGCGCCGGAGCCGGGTTCCCGCCCGAGCCGTACCGAGCCCGCTGCGGCAAGGACCGCCGCCGCGAGGAGTGCTGCCGAGAGGAGCACCGCCGCGAAGAGCACCGCCGCGAAGAGCGGTTCGGCGAGGAGTACGGCCGCGAGGAGTGGTTCGGCGAGGAACGCGGTCACGGGGCGCAGGGCGTCGGTAGCGCGGGCGTCGAGCGCGGAGGCGTCCATCGCACCGGCTCCGCTGCCCATGAAGCTGCCGAAGGCCTCGTTCGTGGCGCTCATGGTCGGGCTGGTCGTGGTAGGCGTGGTGGGGGTGCTGGTGCTCAACACGAAGATCAACGAGAACTCCTTCCGGCTCGGTGACCTGCGCCAGACCAATGCGAACCTGACGCTGCAGGAGCAGCAGCTCCAGCAGCAGCTCGACGAGCTCGAGTCGCCCGGCAACCTCGGTGCGGCTGGCGCGCGCCTCGGACTCGTGCCCGCCGGGACGCCGCGATACATCAACCTGCCGGACGGGCGCGTGGTGGCCGTACCGCAGCCAGCATCGGGCCGGTGACCACGGATGGCGCGCGGCACGCGGTCCACCTCTGACCCGGACCTTCGTGATCCGTCCACAGCCGACGGTGGCCTGCGCCTGATCGGCCGCGGGGGGCCGCGGGCATCGAACGGCATCACTCAGGCCCGGGACTACCATCCGCGCGCCCGTACGTTCGGCGACCAGACGGAGCCCTCGACCACGCGAGTGAGCAGGCCACGCGCCGCCCGGACGGGTGCCGTGCCGCTGCGCCTCGTCAGGGGCGAGCCGACAACCCGCCGTGCAACTGCCGAGCCGGGTGATCCCGACCGGACCGGCGCTCGCCACGCGGATTCTGGCCCCGCGCGGGGGACCGGCACCAGCCGAGCGGCGCGCGTGCGCGGATGGGCCGGCCGGACCGGCGCCTTCGCCATCTACTCGCCGCGGGAGGTGCAGCGGCGTCCGGGTGGGCCGGCGCGGCGTCGGGTGAGCGTCGTTCGCCCGGCGCCCCCCGCGCTGGCGCAGCCGGCGGCGCGACTGCGCCAGATCACCTGGGTCGTCGTGGTGCTGTTGCTGGTGATCGTCGGTCGGCTGGTGGAGTTCCAGTTCCGCGACGCTCCCGCGATCGCGGCACGCGGCCTCGAGGCACGGCTGCAGCCGGTTGACCTGCCCGCTCCCCGGGGCAGCATCCTGGACCGCAACGGTGCCGTGCTGGCCGGCAGCGCCGAGGCGCGCTATGTCTACGCCGATCCGTCCAGAGTGGAGGATCCCGCGGCCGTCGCTGGCGCGCTCTCGCCCCTGCTCGGCGTGCCGCGCTCGGAACTGCTGCCCAAGCTGACCCCGCACTGGCGTGACGACGGCAGCGAGGTGCTCTTCGAGTACCTGGCCCGGGGCGTGAGCGTGGCGACCGGCGAGCGGGTGCGAGAGCTCGTGCAGCAGCAGGGCTTCACGGGGATCGGGGTGCGCCGCGACGAGACGCGCGTGGTGCCGGGCCACGATCTCGCGGCGAACCTCATCGGGTTCACCGGCCGGGACCTGCAGGGCCTTGCCGGGCTTGAGGAGAGCTACGACAGCGTGCTGAAGGGCGTCGATGGCTATCGGAAGTACGAGGTCGGCCAGGGCGTGGTCAACCTGGACGAGGAGATCCCCGGTGGCTACCACGAGGAGGTCGCGGCACGGCCCGGGCGGTCCCTCGAGCTGACCATCGACCGGGACCTGCAGTTCGAGATCCAGCGCATCCTCGCCACCCAGATGGCGAAGGTCCACGCCTACACGGGCTCGGCCGTCGTGCTCGACGTGGTGACCGGCGAGGTGCTGGCGCAGGCGAGCTACCCCTTCTACGACGCGGCGAACCCGCTCGCCTCCGACCCGGCCGACCGCGGCGACATGGCCTCGGGCATGCTCGTCGACCCGGGCTCGGTGCACAAGGCGATCGTGCTCGCGGCATGCCTCCAGGAAGGTGTCGTCACACCCACCGACACCGTCCCGGTGCCGACATCGATCACCAAGGGTGTCACGACGTTCCACGATTCGCATTCGCATCCCTCGATGGCGCAGTTCACCCTGCCCGGCATCCTCGCGTGGTCGTCCAATGTCGGCGCGATCACCCTCGCCGACCGGCTCGGCGCGCAGAAGCTCTACGAGTACCAGCGCGCGTTCGGCCTAGGTGACCCGATCGGGGAGGGTCTGCCCGGCGAGGCGGCCGGACTCGTGCAGCCGCCCGAGAACTGGAGCGCTGACGCCCACGGCACGATCCCGATCGGTCTGGGGGTCTCGGTGACCCCGCTGCAGATGGCGGCGGTCTATGCCACGATCGCCAACGGCGGGCTCTACGTCCAGCCGCACCTGATCAAGGCCATCGTCGATCCGGACGGCACGGTGAACCCGGCGTCGGCGCCGACCACCCGACGGGTCATCTCCGCCGAGAACGCCACGGCGCTGCGCAGCATGCTCGAAGCGGTGGTGACCGCGCCCGGGGCGACCGGTCACGCGGCAGCGATCGACGGCTACCGGGTCGCCGGCAAGACCGGCACCGGGATGCTGGTCCTCAATGGCCATTACGCCGACGGCGAGGTGGGCTCGTTCATCGGCATGGCGCCGGCCGATGCGCCTCGGTACGTGGTCGCGGTCTTCGCCCACACGCCGGGCGGCAGCGGCGGCACGGTCGCCGCACCAGCCTTTTCGCAGATGATGGAGCAGACCCTGCTGCACTACCGGGTCCCGCCCAGCGCAACCAAGCCGCCGACCTTCACGATCTACTACTGAGATGATCTCCTACTGACACGATCTCCCAGGGAAAAGACGTGCCCAACGGCAGCGACGGTGCTCGGAGTCGGTTTGAGGTCACGTGCGTCAGACGCCCATTCCGAGCGAGTAGGGTCAGTGGCCGTGCAAGGCTATCCGCGCCCCACCAACGTGGTTCCGGTTCCACTCGCGGAGATTGCGGTGGCGGCTGATGCGCGGGTGGTCACCGGCACCGAGAGTGGTGTGATGGTCACGGGAGTCACGCACCACAGCACGCTCGTGCGTCCGGGCGACCTGTACGTCGCCGTGCGGGGCGCCAGCCACCACGGTGCCGAGTTCGCACGCCAGGCCATGGTCGATGGCGCTGTGGCGATATTGACCGATGACGACGGGGCCGTGCTCGCTCGCGGCGTGGCCGGGCCAGTGCTCG
This sequence comes from Micromonosporaceae bacterium, assembly GCA_036557785.1. Taxonomy (GTDB): domain Bacteria; phylum Actinomycetota; class Actinomycetes; order Mycobacteriales; family Micromonosporaceae; genus DATBGZ01. The sequence goes on along the minus strand of DATBGZ010000014.1, from coordinate 75,696 downwards.
TGGTCGACGACCCCCGCGCCGTCCTGGGGGTCGTGGCCGCCAAGGCGTACGGCGACCCCACCGCGCGCCGCGACGGCCGGGCCGGGCTGCGGGTGCTCGGGCTGACCGGCACCGCGGGCAAGACGTCAACGGCGTATCTCATCGAGGCCGGCCTCGCCCGTGCGGGCCACACGACGTGCATGGTGGGCACGGTCGAGACCCGCATCGGCTCAGCCCAGGGCGGCTCGGGCGAGGTCATCGACAGCGTGCGGACGACTCCCGAGGCGACCGATCTGCAGGCGCTGTTCGCGGTCGCGCTGGAGCGGGGCGCGACCGCTGCCGTCATGGAGGTCTCCAGCCACGCCCTGGCCTACGGCCGGGTCGACGGTGTGCATTTCGACGTCGGCGGGTTCGCCAACTTCGGGCAGGACCACCTCGACTTCCATGCTGATGTGGACGCGTACTTCGCGGCGAAAGCGCGGCTCTTCGACGGCCGGTGCCGGGTCGAGGTGCTCAACCTCGATGACCCGGCCGTACGGCGGCTCATTCGTCCCTCCACGCCCCCGACGCGCGACGGCACGCGGCCTCAGGTGACGTTCTCCGCCTCGGGCGACTCGGCGGCCACCTGGCGCGCGGAGGGCGTCCGGCGCAACGGTTTCGCCCAGACATTCACGGCAATCCATTGCGAGTTCGGCGCAGTCGACGTCCGGGTCGCGATGCCCGGCCGGCACAACGTGGCCAACGCGTTGCTCGCGATCGCGTGTCTCGTTGAGGCGGGCGTGTCGCCACAGGTCGCGGCGGACGGGATCGGCGACTGCCGGGGAGTTCCCGGACGGTTGGAGCTGGTCGGGGCGGCCGGACCCGAGGGCGCATCGCCCGGGTCCTGGCCGGTGCTCGGCGTGGTCGACTACGCGCACAAGCCCGACGCGATCGTGGCCGCGCTCGGCGCACTGCGTGAGGTCGCCTCCGGCGACGCGAGCCGCGCCGCCGCGTCAGGGCGCGTGATCTGCGTGATTGGCGCGGGTGGGGACCGCGACCGGGGCAAGCGCCCGCTCATGGGCGCGGCCGCCGCACGGGGGGCCGAGGCGGTCGTGGTCACCGATGACAACCCGCGCTCCGAGGACCCGTCGGTAATCCGTGCGGAGGTTCTGGCCGGCGCCGTCCAGGCAGCCGAACAGGTCGCGGGAACGCCGGGCGACGCGACTCGGATCGTGGTGGAGGTGCCGGGTCGGAAGGACGCGATCCAGCACGCCGTGCGGATGGCCACGCCCGGCGACGTGATCGCCGTGCTCGGCAAGGGCCACGAACGCGGGCAGGAGGTCGCCGGCGTGATCACACCCTTCGACGACCGGGTCGAGCTTGCCGCCGCGCTCGCCGAAAGGTTCGGTGCTCGGGTGAGCCAGGCGTCCCGCCAGCGCGCCGGAGTGTCCGCGTGATCCCGATGTCCCTTGCCGAGATCGCGGCCGCGGTCGACGGGGCACTCGTCGACGCCGACCCCGCGGCGGTGGTCACCGGCTCGGTGGAGTTCGATTCCCGCGCGGTGGGTGCCGGCGGGCTCTTCGCGGCCTTCGCCGGCCAGCGGGTCGACGGGCACGACTTCGCAGCGGCGGCCGTGGCCGGGGGGGCGGTCGCGGTGCTGGGGACCCGGCCCACGGTCGCGCCGACGATCGTGGTCGACGACACCCTGGTGGCCCTCGGCAGGTTGGCCCGCTGGGTGGTCGACCGGTTGCCCCACCTGACGACCGTGGGCATCACCGGATCCTCGGGTAAGACGTCCACAAAGGACATGGTGGTGGGGCTGCTGGCCGGCATCGGCGCGACCGTTGGGCCGCCCGGGTCGTTCAACAACGAGCTCGGGCTGCCGTACACGGTGCTCAAGGCGGACCCGGCGACCCGGTTCCTGGTGCTGGAGATGGGCGCCCGCGGGCCCGGCCACATCACCTACCTGTGCGGCATCGCGCCGCCGCGGATCGCGGTCGTGGTCAACGTGGGCGTCGCCCACATCGGGGAGTTCGGGTCAGTCGATGCGATCGCGGCCGCGAAGTCAGAGCTGGTCGCCGCGTTGTCCGGCGACGGTGTTGCGGTGCTCAACGCTGACGACGAGCGCGTCCGAGCCATGGCGGCGCTGGCGCACGGATCCGGAGCAGCCGTTGTCCTCGCGGGCGAAGCCGTCGACGCGGACGTACGGGCTGTTGACGTCAGCCTCGATCAGCGTGGCAGCGCCTCCTACACGCTCTGCACGCCGCAGGGGCGGGCGCCGGTGCGCTTGCGTGTCGCCGGGCAGCATCAGGTGGGCAACTCACTGCTGGCGGCGGCGGTGGCGGGTGCGGCCGGCATGCCCGTGGCCGACCTGGCCGAGGCGCTGTCGCGACTGGTCGGCGTCTCGACGCGTCGCATGGACGTCTTCGACCGGGCGGATGGCGTGACAGTCATCGATGATTCCTACAACGCGAACCCGTCGTCGACGGCCGCGGCGCTGCGGGCGCTGGTCGCGGTCGGCGACGGCCGGCGTCGAGTCGCGGTACTCGGCTACATGGCCGAGCTGGGCGAGCAGGAGCAGGAAGGTCACCGGCAGGTGGGCCGGGTCGCGGCCGAACTGGGCGTGGACCGGCTCGTCGTGGTCGGCGAGGCAGCAGCGCCGATCCGCGACGGGGCGGTGGCGGTACCGAACTGGGGAGGAGAGTCCGTGGTGGTGTCCGATCAGGACGCGGCCGTGGCCTGGTTGCGCGCGGCGCTGCGCCCAGGCGACGTGGTGCTGGTGAAGGGTTCGCGCTACCGCACCTGGACGGTGGCCGACACGCTACGGGGCGAGGAACACACAGAGGAACACTCGGCGGTCGCCCCGTGAGGGCCGTGATCGTCGCGGCGGTCGTGGCGTTCACGGTCACGGTCCTGCTCACCCCCGTCGCGATCCGGCTCTTCACCCGCATGCGGGCCGGGCAGCCGATCCGTGATGACGGTCCCAAGGGCCATATGGCCAAGCAGGGCACGCCGACCATGGGCGGCGTCGTCTTCATCCTCGCGACCGTGATCGCGTACATCGCCGGTCATTTCGTGCTCGCTTCCCTGCCGGCCAAGCAGCTCGGCACGCCGACCGGGATGACCACCACGGGCGTCGTGCTGCTCGGTCTGCTCGTCGGCCTGGGCGGCCTCGGCTTCATTGACGACTACCTCAAGGTGCGCAAGCGCCACAGCCTCGGGCTGACCGCTCGCAAGAAGCTCATCGGGCAGACGATCATCGGCGGCGGGCTCGGCGCGGTGGCGCTGTGGGTCCCGAGCAGCACCCGCGAGGTGGAGACCGTCGCCGACTCAACGGTCTCGTTCCTGCGGGACATCCACTGGCTCGACATCACCAAGTACGGCATGCTCGTGCTCTTCGTCTTCGTGGTGATCTCGATGTCGAACGCCGTCAACCTCACGGACGGCCTGGACGGGCTCGCCTCCGGCGCGTCGGTGATGGTCCTCGGCGCGTACGCGCTGCTCGCCTTCTGGGAGTACCGGCACTGGGACCTGGACGACGCGTACGCCGGCGTCTACAAGTACGAGGTGCGCGACCCGCTGGAGATCGCCATCATCGCCAGTGCCGCCGCCGCGGCATGTTTCGGCTTCCTGTGGTGGAACGCCTCGCCCGCGAAGATCTTCATGGGTGACACCGGCGCGCTCGGCCTCGGTGGACTCGTGGCGGGCCTGGCCTTCGCCACCCGGACCGTGCTGCTGCTGCCGCTGCTCGCGGTCCTGTTCACGTTGATCGCGCTGACCTGGATCATCCAGATCGGCTCGTTCCGGATCTGGCATCGACGCGTGTTCCGGATGGTCCCGTTGCAGCACCACTTCGAGCTCGCCGGGTGGAGCGAGGTCAACATCGTCGTCCGGTTCTGGATCATCGCCGGGCTCGGCGTCGCCTCCGCGCTCGGCCTGTTCTACGCCGACTTCCTCCGGGTGATGGAGTTCCGCTGATGAATACGGCGCCGGGCGACGGGGACACCAGCTACGCGGGTCGCCGCGTGCTGGTGGCGGGCTCCGGCATCGCGGGAGCTGCCTGCGTGGAGGTGCTGCTCGAGCTCGGCGCGTCGGTGGTGGTGCTGGACCGGACCGAGTCCGCGGCACTGGTCCGGCTCAAGGAGGCCGGTGCCGAGGTGCTGCTGGGCGAGGCGCCCGACCCGGCGCTTCTCGCCGCTCTCGACGACGTGATCGTCTCACCCGGGTTCGCCCCGCACACCCCGGTGGCGCGCGCCGCTCTCGCGGCCGGGCTGCCCGTCTACTCCGAGCCGGAACTCGCCTGGCGGCTGCGGGGGCCCAGCGCCCCCACCTGGCTCGCGGTGACCGGGACCAACGGCAAGACCACGACCACCACGATGCTCGCGGCGATGCTGCGCGCGGCCGGGCACCGGACGGCTGCGCTCGGCAACATCGGCGAGCCGCTCGTGCACGCCGGGACCGGCGATCGGTTCGACGTGCTCGCCGTCGAGCTGTCCAGCTTCCAGCTCTACTGGTCGCAGACGCTGGCCCCGCAGGCCGGCGCCCTGCTCAACCTCGCCGACGACCACCTCGAGTGGCACGGCGACTTCGACTCCTACGCGACCGCGAAGCTCGCCATCTGGCGGGCCGCGAGCACGGCAGACGGGATCGCCATCGGCAACCTCGACGACCCGCTCGTCGCGGCGAAGCTGCGGGCCGTCACATCCGGGCGACGCGCAGGTGCGCCGAGGGGCAGACTCAGCCGGGTCGGTGTGACGCTCGGCGAGCCTCATTCCGGTGAGCTCGGTGTCGTCGACGGCGTGCTGGTGGACCGCGCGTTCGCCGAGGGCGACGGTGCCGAGTTGGGTCCCGCCGACGGCGTGCGGCCGGCGGGCACGCACAACGTGAGCAACGCGCTGCACGCGGCAGCCCTGGCGCGTTCGTACGGCGTGTCCACGCAGGCCATACGGTCGGCTCTTGCCGGCTACGAACCGAAACCGCACCGCAACGCGCTCGTGGCGCGGGTCGCCGACGTGTCCTATGTGGACGACAGCAAGGCGACGAACCCGCACGCCGCGCTCGCCTCGCTCACGGCCTACCCCCGGGTGGTCTGGGTGGCGGGAGGTCAGCTCAAGGGCGTAGACGTGTCAGACCTCGTCGCCACGGTGGCCGACCGGCTCGTCGGTGCGGTACTGCTCGGGGTGGATCGGGCAGAGGTGGCGCAGGCACTGCGGCGACACGCCCCGAACGTCCCGGTCGTGGACGTTTCGAGGACCGATGATGGGGCCATGGTCGATGTCGTGCGTGCGGCCGCCGGGTTGGCCCGGGCCGGCGACACGGTGCTGCTCGCGCCGGCGGCCGCGAGCAAGGACATGTTCACCGGCTACGACCAGCGCGGTGACGCCTTCGCCGAGGCCGTGCGGTCGCTGTTCGAGGTGTCGCCATGACGATCTGCGCGGGGACCGCTCGCCCGTGACCACGACGACCGACGCCAGCGCCCGGCCCGTCACCGGCGGCCCCGCACCCCGGGTGCCGCGCACGGCAGGCGAGTTCGGACGTGCCCTGGTCGCGTTAGGCCGGGCGCTGCTGGCCCGACCGTTGGCCTCGTATTACCTGCTCGTCAGCACCACCGCGCTGCTGCTCGTCATCGGCCTGGTCATGGTCTACTCCGCGACGAGCGTGGAGCAGTATGCCGAGAGCGGTAGCGCGTTCACCTCCATCGATCGCCAGGCGATCTCGGCGGGCGTGGGCATCGTGGCCTTCTGGCTCTGCCAACGGCTACCGCTGCGCACCTACCGTGTCCTGGCCCGGCCGGTGCTCATCCTCGCCTTCCTGCTCGTCGGAGCGCTCGACGTGCTGGCGCTGCTCGCCCGGGGACAGGTGCTCTCCGATCCGACCTTCGGGCCGGTCCACGCCGACCAGCTCTGGCTCTACATCGGAGGGTTGCAGCTGCAGCCGGGCGAACTGGCCAAGGCGGCACTGCTGGTGTGGGCCGCGGACGTACTCGTCCGCCGGATGTGGGACGCCGAAGGGCAGCCCCTGCCGGGGGCTGGTTCCTTCCGCAACCTGTCCCGGCCGCTGTTCACCTTGGGGGGGCTGCTGTTCCTGCTCATCGGCCTCAACGACCTCGGCACCATGGCCTGCATGCTGGTGATGTTCGTCGGGCTGCTCTGGGCCGCCGGGGTCCGGCTGCGGGTCTTCGCGGGACTGCTCCTGGTCGCCTCGCTCGGGGCGCTCGCGCTGATCTATCTGCCCGGCGACGAGTACCGGCTCGGGCGGCTACGGGCGTTTCTCAACCCCGAGCTCTATCAGCAGCAGGACGCCTACCAGGTGCAGCAGGGGCTCTCCGCCATCGCCAACGGTCGCTGGTTCGGGGTCGGGCTCGGCGAGGGGCGGCTGAAGTGGGGCTGGCTCCCCAACGGGCACAACGACTTCATCTTCGCCGTGATCGGTGAGGAGCTCGGCGTGGTCGGGTGCCTCGTGGTGCTCACGCTCTTCGCGGTCCTGGCGTACAGCGGGCTGCGTATCGCGCGGCGGTGCACGAACCCGTACCGGAAGCTGGCCGCCGCCGGTGTCACCGCGCTCATCGCCGGCCAGGCGATGATCAATATCGCGGGCGTGGTCGGCCTCGTCCCGGTGACCGGGGTTCCACTGCCGCTGATCTCCGACGGAGGCAGTGCCCTGGTGGTCACGCTCGCGTTGATCGGCATGCTCGCCTCCTTCGCCCGCGCCGAGCCCGCCGCGGCCCGAGCCCTGCACGCCCGTCCGCCCGGCCGGGTGGGCCGGATACTCTGGGCACCGCTGCCGCCCCTGCCCATCCGCCGCGACGCCTCCCGGTACGCGGACGAGCCGGCCGGCGGGTTTGGTCCGGGCGCAGGCCACCGCGGGCCCGACGCTTGACGTCGGCCGTGGCGGCGCCCAACCAGCTACGGCGAGCAGGAGAGGGTGAGGAGCAGATGGCGGAGCTGCTGCCTCCCGAGCCGGCGGGCTCTGGGTTCCGGCCTCCCGAGCCGGCGGGCTCAGGGTTCCGGCCTCCCGAGCCGGCGGGCTCAGGGTTCCGGCCTCCCGAGCCGGCGGGCTCAGGGTTCCGGCCTCCCGAGCCGGCGGGCTCAGTCCTGAGGTCGGTCGTCCTCGCGGGCGGAGGTACAGGCGGGCACATCTATCCGCTGCTGGCGTTCGCCGAGTGCCTGCGTCGGCACCAACCGGAGCTTCGGATCACCTGTGTCGGCAGCACCAAGGGCCTGGAGGGACAGCTCATCCCGGCGGCGGGATTCGAGCTGCGGCAGGTTCCCGCCTACCAACTGCCGCGAACGGTCAACCTCGAACTCGCCGCCACGCCGGCGCGGATGCTGCGCTCGATGAGGGCCGGCAGGGCGGTCCTGGACGATGTGCACGCCGACGTCGTCGTGGGCTTCGGCGGCTACGTGGCGGTGCCGGCGTACCTCGCCGCCTGGCGCCGCCGGACCCCGATCGTGATCCACGAGATGAACGTGCCGCCGGGCGTCGCGAACCGGCTCGGCATGCGCTTCACCAAGCACATCGCGGTCGGTTTCCCGCACCAGCCGCAGGGCTCACCCCTGCTCGCCGACGCGCGGGTGACCGGCGTGCCCCTGCGGCCGGCGATCGCCACGCTCGATCGGCGCCAGGTTCAACAGGGCGCGCGCGAGCACTTCGGCCTGCACCCGTACCTGCCGGTCCTGTTCGTCTTCGGCGCCTCACAGGGGTCGCGCTCGATCAACCAGGCGGTCGCCGCGGCGGCGAAGACGATCACGTCCGCCGGCATCCAGGTGTTGCACGTGACGGGTGCCCGCAACGAGCCCGTGGAGGTGCCGCCCGACCTTCCGCTGCCCTATGTGACCTTGCCGTACATCGCGGACATGGAGCTCGGCTTTGCCGCCGCAGACCTGGTGCTCTCGCGGGGCGGTGGCATGACACTCGCCGAGGTGACCACGGTCGGCCTACCCGCGATCTACGTCCCGCTGCCGTACGGTAACGGAGAGCAGCGTCGCAATGCCCTGCCCGTGGTCAAGGCGGGGGGCGGACTCATGGTCGACGACGCCGAGCTCACGCCGGAGTGGATCGAGAAGACGGTGATCCCGTTGGCGAGCGATCCGGCGCGGCTGGCGGCGATGGGCGAGGCGGCGGCGCGGTTCGGGCGCCGCGACGGCGACGAGGCGCTGCGGGCGTTCGTGCTGGACGTCGTGTCGGGGAGGCTTTCGTGACGACGAGCAGCGTGGGGACGCAGGACCGGCCGCTCTCGGCGGAGGATCTCGGCCGGGTGCACCTCATCGGCGTCGGGGGCGTCGGCATGAGCGGGCTGGCCCGGCTCCTGTTGACTCGCGGCATTCCCACCTCGGGCAGCGAGCTGAAGGACTGGCCGGCGCTCGCCGGCCTGCGGGCACTCGGCGGCATCATCCACATGCGACACGAGCCGTCCAATCTGGACGGTGTGGACACGGTCGTCTACTCCAGTGCGATCCCGGCGGACCACCTGGAGCTCGTCGAGGCGCGGGCACGGGGCCTGCGTGTGCTGCACCGCTCCGAGGCGCTCGCCGCGGCGATGGTCGGGCGGCAGACGGTCGCCGTCGCCGGCACCCACGGCAAGACCACGACCACGTCGATGGTGACCTCGATCCTTCAGCATGCCGGCCTGGATCCGTCCTTTGTGATCGGTGGGGAGATTGCCGAGGTCGGCTCCAACGCCCACCACGGCACCGGTCCCCACTTCGTCGCCGAGGCTGACGAGCACGACCGGTCGTTCCTCAACTACCGCCCGAACATCGCGATCATCACGAATATAGATGCCGATCACCTTAACACCTACGGGGACATGGCGGGGCTCACCGAGGCGTTCCTCGCCTTCGCCCGGCTCGTCGGTCCGGACGGCCGGGTCGTGACCTGCACGGACGACCCGCGCACCCGCGAGCTCGCCGACCGGGCCCGCGCGGAAGGGCTGGTCGTCGAGACGTACGGCGAGTCGCCCGACGCCACCCTGCGCATCGTCGACCTGCACTCCGACGCGACCAGCGTGCGCTACCGCGCCACCCTCGACGGCGAGCCGGTCGGTGAGTTCCGGCTGCCCGTGCCGGGCCGGCACCTCGGGCTCAACAGCGCGGCGGCCGCGCTGGTCACGCTCCGGCTGGGCGTGCCCGTACGCCAGGTGGCCGACGCCCTGGCGAGCTTCCCCGGCGTCCGGCGCCGGTTCGAGCTGAAGGGCCTCGCCGCCGGAGTGCGGGTCTACGACGAGTACGCCTACCACCCGACCGCCATGACCGCCGCGCTACGCACGCTGCGCGAGGTGGCGGGTGACTCACGCCTGGTCGTGGTCTTCCAGCCGTACCGGGTCTATCGCACCCGCGACCTGCGCACCGAGATCGCCACGGCGCTCGCGATCGCCGACGAGGTCGTGGTCATGGAGGTCTTCGGCCCCGGCGAGGCGCGCGGTCCGGGCGACGGTGGCATCGCGCTGCACGCCGCCATCGATCTGCCGCCCGAGCGGAAGGTCTTCGTGGCCTCCTGGGAGGACGTCGCCGCGGAGGTCGTCGCTCGGGCGCGTCCGGGCGACGTGGTGGTGACCATGGGCGCGCCGCCGATCTCCCTCATGGGGGACGAGCTGCTCGCGGCGCTGGACCAGGCGGCCGCGCTCAGCGTCGACCCGACCACGGGCGAGCCGGGTGCCGCAGGTGGATCGGGCCTGCCGCAAGCGGAGACGACCACCCGGTGACGCTCCCGCCCCGGGCGCAGACGGGACCCAGCCGAGAGAGCGGGCGGCGACGACCTCCGTCGCAGCGATCCACCGGCGCCGCCGCGGACCCGGCCAGCCGCCGCTGGCGCCCCAACCGGCGGGTACTCGTCCCGGTTCTGGTGATCGTCCTGCTCCTCGGCGCGGGAGCCTGGGTCGGTTTCGGAACCAGCGTGCTCGGCGTCCGCGAGGTCGTGGTTACCGGATCGCGGATCGCCAGCCCGGACGAGGTGCGTGCCGCTGCCGCCGTCGCCCCGGGCACCTCGTTGCTGCGCCTGGACACGGCCGCGGTGGCCGCCCGGGTGCATGCCCTGCCGTCGGTCGCGGACGTCGACGTACGGCGTTCTCTGCCGCACACGCTGCGCATCGACGTCACCGAGCGCGCCGTGGCCGCGGTGGTCCCGGAGTCCGGCGGCTTCGCCGTCGTATCCGCCGATGGGGTGGTGTTCCAGCATCTGCACGCGGCACCGCCCGGCGCCGCGGTTGTCCGGGTGGATGCGCCCGGGCCCAACGATCCGGCGACGCTCGCGGCGCTGCGGGTGCTCTCCGCCCTCACGGCGCGCCTGCGGACGGTGCTCGCGGAGGTGGTGGCCCCCTCGGCGACACAGATCACGCTCACGCTCACCGATGGACGCAGCGTAGTGTGGGGCGACGCGTCCGACAGCGCGTTGAAGGCCGAGGTCGCCACCGCCCTGTTGGGCCAGCCCGGACGCACCATCGACGTGACCGTGCCTGACGTCCCCACCATCAGGGGCTGACCGGCGCACCTGTCGGATGGTCGGCTCCGCAAGCCGACACGCCGCTCGGTTGCTTGGCCCATGGGGCGCACCCGCATACGGTCCCCGACAGTGGGTCTGACAGACGTCCAAGTCTCTAGTACAGGGTTAGGGTTTAGCTCGGTGCAGCGTCCGTTTCGCGGGGGAAGAGGTCTTTCGCGTCACTCCCGACCGGGCCCGCCGTTGTCTACTGTGGATCTACTGCGGATCGGCACCTGCCGGTGCCGGGCGCATGGTTCGCAGGCACGTCGAACCGCCGCCAGCGCGAAGGGACCACGGTGATGACACATCCCCACAACTACCTGGCGGTCATCAAGGTGGTCGGCATCGGCGGGGGCGGCGTCAACGCGGTCAACCGCATGATCGAGGTCGGCCTCAAGGGTGTCGAGTTCATCGCCATCAATACTGATGCGCAGGCCCTGCTGATGAGCGATGCCGACGTGAAGCTGGACGTCGGCCGGCAACTGACCCGCGGGCTCGGCGCCGGCGCTAATCCCGACGTGGGCCGCAACGCCGCCGAGGACCACCGCGACGAGATCGAGGAGGTGCTGCGGGGGGCGGACATGTGCTTCGTGACGTGCGGCGAGGGCGGCGGCACCGGCACGGGCGGGGCGCCCGTGGTCGCGAGCATCGCGCGCAAGCTCGGGGCATTGACGATTGGCGTGGTGACCCGGCCGTTCTCCTTTGAGGGCAAGCGTCGTGCGGGCCAGGCGGAGATCGGCATCGAAGAGTTGCGCCAGCAGTGCGACACCCTCATCGTGATCCCCAACGATCGGCTGCTCGCCCTGGGCGATCGCGGGATCAGCATGATCGACGCCTTCCGCCAGGCGGACCAGGTGCTGCTCTCCGGCGTGCAGGGCATCACCGACCTGATCACCACGCCCGGCCTGATCAACCTGGACTTCGCCGATGTCCGCAGCGTCATGGCGGGGGCGGGCAGCGCCCTCATGGGGATCGGGGCGGCGCGGGGTGACAACCGCGCGGTCGAGGCTGCCGAACGGGCGATCTCCAGTCCGCTGCTCGAGCAGAGCATGGACGGCGCCCGGGGCGTCCTGCTCTCCATCGCGGGCGGCTCTGACCTCGGCCTGTTCGAGATCAACGACGCCGCGCAACTCGTCACCGACGCGGCGCACTCCGATGCCAACATCATCTTCGGCGCGGTCATCGACGACGCGCTCGGTGACGAGGTGCGGGTCACTGTGATCGCGGCAGGCTTCGATGGCGGCGCCCCCGCCTACCGCCCGGCCGACGCGCAGCGCCGCTCGGTCTTCTCCACGACGTCGGAGGCGCCGACCGTCACCCGGACGCCGCCCGTGCAGCCGCCGCGACGGGTGCTCTTCGACGACGTGGATGTGCCTGACTTCCTCAAGAACGGGGCCTGACTAGGGTCGACGTGTGACCCCGGACGACTGCGATGCCCGGCGGGCAGAGCTGGCAAAGAACCTCGATGCTGTACGGGAGCGGATCGCGACCGCCTGCCGCACCGCGGGCCGGGACCCGGGCGAGGTGCGGCTGGTCGTGGTGACCAAGACCTATCCGGCCGCGGACGTGCTGCGCCTCGTGTGGCTCGGGGTCCGCGACGTGGGCGAGAACCGCGACCACGAGGCGGCGGCGAAGGCCGCGAAGGTGGCCGCGGCGGGCGCGGCGGGCGCGGACGTGCGGTGGCACTTCGTCGGGCACCTGCAGCGCAACAAGTGCCGCTCGGTGGTCCGGTACGCCGCCATGGTCCACTCGGTCGACAGCGTGCGGTTGGCGCGCGCGCTCGACCATGCCGCGCGCGAGCACGCGGATGAATCCGCCAACGCCGGCCCAGCCACGGATCGCCTCGCCGTGCTGGTGCAGGTGAGCCTTGATGGGGATCCCACCCGCGGTGGTGCCGTGCTCGGCGGTGGCGACGAGGACGTGGCGCTGGACCGGGTGGTGGACGCGATCGCGAACGCGCAAGGGCTGCGTTTTCGGGGCTTGATGGCGGTGGCGCCGCTGCACTGGGATCCGGATGCGGCCTTCGCAACACTCGCCGCCATCGTCGACCGGGTGCGCGCCGGCTACCCGGACGCCACCGTGCTCTCGGCCGGCATGAGCGGTGACCTTGAGCAGGCAATCCGACACGGTGCGACACATGTGCGGGTGGGCAGTGCGGTGCTGGGGGAGCGCCCGCCGCTCAGGTAACCTGTTCGCACCGCCCGGAATGACACATCTGTCATTCGGCGAGTCTCCGCCCAGCAGGGGTGCTGGCGAACTCGTGGCCGCCGAATGTCAGGCGCCGTGTCCCGTCCTGGCGGCAGGGGGCCGAAAGGGAGGGCGCACAGATGGGTGCATGGCGCAAGGCCGGCGTCTGGCTCGGGCTCGTCGAGGACGAGGACGACGGCTACGACGACGAGTACGCCGACGAGGACTTCGCGGTGCCCGAACGCTCGCGCCCCGCGCTGCGCGCCACGGACCGCGGCTTTGCCGAGCGTGAGCGCGTCGACCCGCCTCGCGCGGGCCGCCCGACAGCGGACCGGGGCCGCGGCGACCGTACGCCACCGGACCGGCGTCGGGACGCGCCGCACGGCTTCGAGGACGTGCCGCACGGCTTCGAGGACGTGGACGAGCAGCAGGACTTCACGTCCCGGGTACGGGATCTGAGGGCCGGACGCGAGCAGCGCTCCACCCGGGACCGCGTCGGCGACCCGGACGAGCGACCGGAGCGGCGTCTGACGGAGGTTCGGCTACCCGATCCCCGAACCGACGAGCCCACGGTGGAGCGCTCGACCGTGCGGCCGTCTGCCCGTACGGTCGGGTCCACCGCGCTGTCGGTACCGGCCCCCGAGAGCCTCGTGAACGCGCCGCAGGTGCAGCTTCGGGAGCGGGCGGCACTCAGTGACGAGCGGCTGACCCGACGGTACGAGATCACCACGGTGCATCCGACCAGCTACAGCGAGGCTCGGGCGATCGGCGAGCACTTCCGCGACGGCCACCCGGTGATCATGAACCTCACCGATCTCGCCGAGGCCGACGCCAAGCGGCTGGTCGACTTCGCGGCCGGGCTGGCGTTCGGGCTGCGTGGTGGCATGGAGCGGGTCACGAACCGTGTCTTCCTCCTCACCCCACCCAACATCCGGGTCAGCGACGAGGAGAAGAAGCGGATCGCCGAGCCCGGATTCTTCAACCGATCCTGACTTCGGTCGGTGGGGTGGGCGGGCGTTTGACGGCTCGGCCCGCTAACGTGGTCCGTTAGTTCTGGCCCCGAGCAGGCGGAGGGGAGGGTGGTCGTGGTATCCACGCTGTTGCAGGTGCTCTACCTGCTGCTGCTCGTCTTCCTCTACGTCCTACTCGCCAGGTTCGTTCTGGGCATGGTGATGAGCATCGGTCGGCGCTGGCGTCCCGGGCGGGCCTCGGCTGCTGCCATGGAGGTGGTTTGGAGCGTCACCGACCCTCCCCTGAAGGCGTTGAGGCGGGCGATTCCGCCCCTACGCATGGGTGGGGTGAGCTTCGATCTTGCTTCGATCGTCCTACTCGTTATTGTGTGGGTGCTGATGCAGTTCGTGCTGCCCATCCTGATCGGCGCTGCTGAGGGCGCGTGACCCGCCGGCCGTAACTGAACTCAAGGAGTCTCGATGCCGCTCACCCCGGCTGACGTCCACAACGTCGCGTTCAAGAAGCCCCCGATCGGCAAGCGGGGGTACGACGAGGAAGAGGTCGACGCCTTCCTCGACGAGGTGGAGCGGGAGCTCGCCCGGTTGGTCGAGGAGAACAACCAGATGCGGGCCGGCCACTTCCCGGCGGGTCCGGCTGGCGATATGCGGCACTCCGGTGAGTTCGCCGACCTCAAGACCCAGCTCGACCGGCTGGCCCGGGAGAAGGCGGCCGCCGAGCAGGCCGCCCGCCAACTGCAGATGGAGATCGACCAGTTCCGCGCTGGCGGTGCCACGCCGAGCGTGAGCAGTGGCGACGGCGAGCAGCAGGCTTTGCGCGTGCTCATGATGGCGCAGCGCACGGCCGACGAGCACGTCTCGGACGCGCGCCGTGAGGCGGACAAGCTGCTCACCGATGCCCGCACCAAGTCCGACGAGATGACCCGCGACGCCCGGGCCAAGGCCGACGCTCTGGAGCGCGATGCCCGGCAGCGCCACCAGGAGGTCATGGGAAGCCTCGACGCGAAGCGGACCGCGCTGCAGAAGCACATCGAAGAGCTCAAGCAGTTCGAGCGGGAGTACCGCACGCGTCTCAAGGCCTACCTCGAAAGCCAGCTACGCGACCTCGACAACCGGGGCCAGGGCATCGAGACCGAGCTCGCTCGCCAGTCCGCCAACGGTGGAGACGGCAAGGCGGCCGTGGGTGCGACCACCCGCGGCGCCGGGGGCGAGGCCGAGAGTTAGCCGGAGAGCTGGGGCCGCGCCCCGGGCACTGCGGTCAGGTGGGCCGGCCACCCGTAGGGACGGGCGGGTCAGTGCCCATGCCCGGTGATGCTTGAATTCTGAGATGGTCTGCGCGCAGGTTCGGCCGAGATAGCCATGGGCCGCGGGCAGGTGCCACCGGTCGAGGCCACGGTCGCGGTCCGGGTCCGGCCACGTGCCTCGCGCACGGCGGTTGGCGGCTCGTACTCCGGCGCGCAGGGGCCCTCGCTTCTGGTCGCCGTCGCGGAGCCCGCGGTCGATGGTCGGGCCACCAAGGCCGTCCTCGATGCGGTCGCGCGGGCGCTGAGCCTGCCCCGGTCACGCGTGCTGCTGCGGTCGGGTGAGCGCAGCCGGGACAAGCTGTTGACGATCGTCGACCCGCCGCCCGACCTCGCCGAGCGGTTGCAGGTGCTGCGCCGAGGCCCGGCGTGAGCTCGTCGATCGACCCTGCTCTGCTGGTGGGAGCAGCGGTACTGCTGGTGGCGGTCGTCGCCGTGCGCCTGTCGGCCCGCCTCGGGTTGCCGAGCCTCGTCTTCTACCTGCTGATCGGGATGGCGATTGGCGAGTCCGGGCTGGGGATCCAGTTCGGCAACGCCGAACTCGCCCGGATCCTGGGCTCCTACGCCCTCGTGCTCATCATCGCGGAGGGCGGTCTGACCACCCGCCTGGCCGTGGTGCGACCCGTGGTGGCGCCCGCGGCCCTGCTCGCCACGGTCGGGGTCTTTGTCAGCGCCGGGGTCATCGGCCTGCTGGTCCATGTGCTGTTGCACCAGCCGTGGCAGCTCGCGTTCCTCTACGGGGCTGTGCTCTCCTCGACCGACGCGGCTGCGGTCTTCTCGACGCTGCGCCGGGTGCGGGTCCTGCCGCGGATGGGCGCGATCCTCGAGGCGGAGTCGGGCGTCAACGATGCTCCCGCGGTGATCCTGGTCGTCACGCTCTCCACCCTCTCCACGGCGGGCGCGGGCCTGTGGTGGCACCACGTCCTGCTGATCGCGTACGAGCTGGCCGCGGGTGCGTTGCTCGGCCTGGCCGTCGGTGCTGCCGGCGCGTACGGCCTGCGGCGCGTGGCATTGCCGGCCGCCGGGCTCTACCCGCTCGCGGCGATCGGGCTCACGGTCCTCGCCTATGCCGCCGGCTCGTCGCTGCACGCCTCCGGGTTTCTCGCCGTCTACGTCACCGGCCTGGTCCTCGGTAACGCCCGGATCCCCCACCGCCAGGCGGTGCTGGGCTTCGCCGACGGCGTCGCCTGGCTCGGCCAGATCGGGCTCTTCGTCCTGCTCGGCCTGTTGGTCTCACCACCGCATCTGCCCGAGGCGGTACTGCCCGCGCTGCTCGTCGGAGTCATCGCGATCGTCTTTGCCCGGCCGGTCGCCGTGGCGCTGTCGGTGTCCTGGTTCCGCCTCAGCGACGCCGGCGACTTCCGCCTCAGCGACGCCGGCGACCTCGTCGGGCGTCGCCGCCGGCACTGGCGCCGCAGTGTTCGGGACCAGGCGTTCCTGTCGTGGGCGGGGATGCGCGGCGCGGTGCCCATCGTCTTCGCCACGATTCCGCTCTCGGTCGGCGTCGTCGGCGCCGATCGCCTCTTCAACGTGGTCTTCGTGCTCGTGGTCGTCTACACCGTGCTCCAGGGCGGGACGATCGCACCGGTCGCCCACTGGCTCCGGTTGACCTCAGCGGACGAACCCACCGAGCTCAACGTCGAGACGGCGCCGCTGGACCGGATGCGGGCCGACCTGCTGCAGTTGTCCATTCCGGCCGGCTCGCACCTCGCGGGCGTCTACATCGACGAGTTGCGGCTACCGCCGGGCGCGGTCGTCACCCTCGTGCTGCGCGACGGCTCGGGCTTCGTCCCGGACCCGCGAACCCGGCTGCGCGGCGGCGACGACCTGCTCATCGTCGCCACCGCCGACGTGCGCGACCTCGCCGAGCGTCGGCTTCGTGCCGTCGGCCGCCGCGGCCGCCTCGCCCGCTGGCTCGGTGACGTCGGCTGACCTCCCGCCTGCTGGGAGATCCATGCCACTTTCTGGGGATTTGACCGTGATACGTCCTCCCCCGGTCGGCGTGACCAATGGGGTGATCGTGGACGACGCGTACACGAACGGTGACTCGCGGGTGTGGGATGTTTGTCGCGGGACGACTGGTTCCGTATTCTTGCCGTCTTCGGAGTGCGCGGCGTCCGGCCGCGCGCCCGTTTTGTATGTCTGGGAGAACGCCATGGCCGAGCCGGCAGACGCCGTCCGGAGGGCCGCGAAGAGCGCACCTCGTCCTCGCGCGGCCACGGTCGCCGCCTCGAAGGGGACCACGGCCGGTGTCGCGAAGGCCACGGCGAAGGCCGTGGCCGCGAAGGATGTCGCGAAGAAGGCGGCCAAGAAGGCGCCAGCGACGAGTGCACCGCGCGCCAAGGCCGCCACGTCCGGGCCCACCAAGGCGACCAGGGCCCCGGCCAAGGTGGCGAGCGCGGGCCCGGCCGCGAAGGCCGCCGCGACGAAGACGACCCGGGCGGGCAGTCGCGCCGCCCCGGTGTCGCCGGCCGTCGCGGCCACGCCGGCGCTACCCAGTCCGGCACCCGCGACGACGAAGGCCACGCGGACGGCCGCGCCAAAGTCCACGGCACCGAAGTCGGCGGCGCTGCGCTCCACCCCGACGAAGGCGGCCGCGACGCTCACCGCGGCGAAGTCGGCCGACACGAAGACGCCCGCGACGAGGCCCGCCGCGACCAGGACGCCGGCCACGAAGGTCGCCGCGACCAAGGCCGCGCCGAGGACGCCGGCCACAAGGCCCGCCGCGACCAGGACGCCGACAACGAAGGTCGCCGCCCCGAAGACGCCGGCCGCGAAGGCCGCGCCGAAGACGGGACCGCAGAGCGCGAACGCGGGTGCCAAGCCGGCCAGCACACGGGCCACCTCACGGGCTGCGGCCACCGGCTCCACCGCTACCAGGTCGACCGCGTCAAGCGCGATCACGCAGGGTGCATCGCCGCAGCAGGGTGCCTCGGCGAAGGCGGCCTCCGCCGAGGCGAAGGGCAGGTCCCGTTCGGCATCGGCGGCGACCGGTACGACCGTCCTGAAGCCGGCCCGCACCGCGACGAAGGCCAGCACGGGTTCCGCTGAGGCACCCGTAGCGGCGAGCGTGGTCAAGCCGAAGCCGGCGACGCCCCGGGCTTCCGGGACGGTCATGGCGGCCCCGGCGGCTGGCTCGCAGGCGACGGTCGCGCAGGCGAACCCGATGACCGCCACTGTTGCGGCCCCCGCGGCCGCCCCCGCCGCGGACACGGCGCCGGCGCAGGGTGCGGCTCCCACGTCGAGTGAGGCCGGCACGAAGGCCCGGACGCCGGCCGTGGCCAAGGGCGCGAAGAAGCCCGACGAGCGTCCGACGCGCTCAGCCGCCGAGACGGAGAAGATCCGGGTCGCACTCTCCGAGCGCCTGGCCGAGCTGCGGGCCGAGTACGACCAGACGATGGCCGAGATCGCCGAGGCGCAGCGGGACCGGCTCACCGACTCGGCCGGCGACGACCAGGCCGACACCGGCACGAAGACGTTCGAGCGTGAGCAGGAGATCACGCTGGCGAACAACGTTCGGGAGCGCATGGGCCAGGTGGAACGGGCGCTGGACCGCCTCGACGACGGCCAGTACGGCTGGTGCGAGCGCTGCGGCAACGCCATCCCCGTGGAGCGGCTCGCCGCGTTCCCGTCCGCTACCCTCTGCGTGACCTGCAAGCAGCTCGAGGAGCGGCGGTGACGACGATCCGGCCCGACGGTACGACCGCCAGCGAGGAGCCCGCAGCGAAGCGTCCAGCCGGACGGACGGCGAGCGTGGGCGTGGCGGTCGGCGTCCTGCTCGGGGTCGCCGCCGTCCTGATCGCGATCGACCAGTGGACCAAACACCTCGTCGTCGCGGATCTGGATCCGGAATCGCCGGTGCGAGCGCTGGGTGGGCTGCTCTACCTCGACCTCACCTTCAACTCGGGTGCCGCGTTCAGCTTCGGGCGCAACTACACGTTCGTCTTCCCGGTGATCGCCATCGTGATCAGTGGCGTGATCCTGTGGCTCGCCTGCGGCCTGCGGTCCTGGCCCTGGGCCGCCGCGATGGGCCTCGTCCTCGGCGGCGCGGTCGGCAACCTCATCGACCGGCTCTTCCGTGCACCCGGACCGTTCCGCGGCAACGTCGTGGACTTCCTCAGTGTCTTCGCCCCCGATGCCAAGTACTTCCCGATCTTCAACGTGGCGGATTCGGCGCTGACGATCGGCGTGATTCTCGCGATCGCCCTGGAGCTCTTCGGCTTCCGGCGCGACGGCATGCGCCTGCTCGCGCAGCGGCCCGCGGACGACCAGCCGGGCGCGTAAATGACCGAGCGGGACCGGCGCGCGCTGCCCGTCCCCGAGGGGCTGGCCGGGATGCGGCTGGATCAGGCCGTCGCCCGCCTGTTCGGACTCTCCCGTACGGTCGCCGCGACCCTGGTCGACAGCGGCGACGTGCTGGTCGACGGCGTGGCCCGGGCCAAGGCGGAGAAGCTGGGTGCGGGCGCCTGGCTGGAGGTCACCCTGCCCCGACCGGCGGCGGTGCCCGCGCAGGCGGTGGCGGCACACGCCGTACCCGGGTTGACCATCGTCTACAGCGACGCCGACATCGTGGTGGTCGACAAGCCGGTCGGGGTCGCCGCGCACCCCAGCCCAGGGTGGAGCGGACCGACCGTGCTCTCCGGCCTCGCCGCCCTGGGGCAGACGGTCGCCACCAGCGGCGCCGCGGAACGGCAGGGGATCGTGCACCGCCTCGACGTCGGCACCACCGGTCTGATGGTGGTGGCGAAGAGCGAGATGGCCTACAGCTGGCTCAAGCGGGCGTTCAAGGCACGCGAGGTCGACAAGATCTACCACGCGGTGGTGCAGGGCCATCCCGACCCGTTGCGGGGCACCATCGACGCGCCGATCGACCGCCACCCGGGCTCGGAGTACAAGTGGGCGGTGGTCTCCGGCGGTCGTGACGCGATCACGCACTACGACACCCTCGAGGCATTCCCCGGCGCCAGCCTGCTCGAGATCCGGCTGGAGACCGGCCGTACCCATCAGATCCGGGTACACATGGCCGCGCTGCGCCACCCGTGTGTCGGCGACCTGACCTACGGCGCTGACCCCACGCTCGCGGATCGGCTGGAGCTGACCCGCCAGTGGCTGCACGCGCGGGCACTCGGGTTCGTCCACCCCACTACCCGCGAGGACATCCGGTTCACCAGCCCTTACCCGGCCGACCTCGGCCGGGCGCTGGAACTCCTGCGCCGCGGGTGATGCCGGGCGGGGTCAGCCGCGCGCGCCGTCGGCTTCGTCGAGTGCATTCCCCAACAGCCGGTAGTCTGGTCCTGCCGTCGCGGGACGCGGCGCGCGCACAAGACAAACGGCTGGAGAGGGTCAGCGTGGGGACCGACACCGGATGGAGCCGGGCCGCCGGCGAGTCGTCTGGCCGGTGGCGCACGATTCTCGAGCGGGCGACGGGGCGCGGCCGATCCGCTGAGCCAGAAGAGCAGGAGCCGCCGAACCTTCCCGCGCAACGGGCCGATGACGCCACCGCGGTCTTCCCCGCGGCGTTGCCGCCCGCCGGCTACCAACCTGCCCCCTACCCGCCCGCGGGCGGGCGACCGGCCCCGGCATACACACCGCCGCCCGCGTACGCCCCACCTCCCGCATACGCTCCACCTCCGGCGTACACCCCGCCCCCGGCGTACCCGCCTGCTCCCGCGCCGCCCGACGGCGCAGCGACCAGATCCGGCGCCGCGGCCGGGCCGCTGCCGCCACCGTCCAGCGCACCGCTCGGGGTGGCCGTGACGCCCGGCAGCCCGGCCGAGCGGGCGGTGCGGATCCTGCGCCGCAACCTCGGCGTGCCGCGGGTCGTCGCGTTCGCCAACCCCAAGGGCGGCGTGCACAAGACGACCGCCACGGTCCTCGCGGCCGCCGCGATCGGCGGTGCCCGGGGCCGCGGGGTGGTCGCCTGGGACGACAACGAGCTGCGCGGAACCCTTGGCCTGCGCGCCGGCAGCGCTCGTCACGCGCGCACGATCCGGCACCTCGTCGCGGAGCTGGCCGAGGTGGAGCTCAACACCGGTCAGTCCCTGGCGAGCCGGATCGACGACTTCCTACGGCACGCGTCCGACGGCACCTACGACGTGCTCGCTGGCGAGGAGGACCCTCGGTTCTCGTGGCGCCTGGACCCGCCCACGGTCCGCCGCGTGCTCGACCTGCTCACCCGCACCCATGAAGTTATCTGCGTCGACACAGGTAACAATGTGGAGAGCGGCAACTGGCGGACCATCCTGGAGACCGCCGACCAGCTCGTCATCACCACCGTGCCGCGCGAGGACTCCGCGTTCAGCGCCGACTGGATGATGGATGTCCTGGTCGAGGCGGGCCGGGAGGAGCTGGTCGCGAACGCGGTCACGGTCATCTCGATGACCACGCCCCGGCCAGGCCCGATGCAGGATGACCTGATCCGGCACTTCCGGGGGCGCAACCGCGCGGTCTGCATCGTTCCTTACGACCCGGTCCTCGAACAGGGTGGATGGATCGACCACACCGTCCTGGCTCAGCCCACCCGCGAGGCCTGGCTGGAGGCCGCCGCGGTGATCATGGAGCCCTTCGGTCAGCCCTGAGCGGTCCGTTCTGGTGTCGGCTTCTCGACCGTCGAGTCCGCGCTCATCGCGCGCCTTTGCCGCGGTCGGTGCCCATGCCCGCGCAGGCCGTGTCGTTGCCCGAGGTCGTCGGAGCCCCGGACTACGCTCCCCTTCGCGGTTGTGATCGAGACCGCCGCCAGGCCCGGGAGGTGGACAGATGAGTGACTCCTTCGTCCACCTGCACGTGCACACCGACTACTCGATGCTCGATGGCGCGGCCCGGCTCAAGAGCCTGGTCGGTGAGACGGCGCGGCTGGGCATGCCCGCTCTGGCGATCACCGATCACGGAAACCTCTTCGGGGCTTACGACTTCTACAAGCAGGCGAGCGCCGCGGGGGTCAAGCCGATCATCGGCATGGAGGCGTACCTGACGCCCGGCACATCGCGGTTTGAGCGGACCCGCGTGCGGTGGGCCGACGGCGGTGAGGCCGACGTCTCCGGAGGTGGCGCGTACACCCATATGACGATGCTCGCCCGGGACGCCGACGGACTGCGCAACCTGTTCCGGCTCGCGTCGCTGGCCAGCCTGGAGGGCTTCTTCTACAAGCCGCGCATCGACCGTGAGCTGCTGCACCGGTACGGGCGGGGGATCATCGCCACCACGGGCTGCCTCGGCGGTGAAGTGAACACCCTGCTGCGGATCGGCGACTTCGAGCGCGCCTGCGCCGCGGCCGGGGAGTTCCGCGACATCTTCGGCCCGGAGAACTTCTATCTCGAGGTGATGGACCACGGGATCGAGGTCGAGCGGCGGATCATCCAGGACCAACTGCGCCTGGGCAAGCGGCTCGGACTGCGCCCGGTCGCCACCAACGACCTGCACTACGCCTTCGCCGACGACGCCGCCGCCCACGAAGTGCTGCTCTGCGTGCAATCCGGTTCGACGCTCGCCGATCCGAAGCGGTTCAAGCTCGAGGGCGGCTCCTACTACCTCAAGTCGCCGGCCGCCATGCGGGACCTGTGGGACGACGAGCTGCCCGGTGCCTGCGACACCACGCTGGAGATCGCGGAGCGCATCGGCGACTACGCCGAGCTGTTCGCCACCCGCAACCTCATGCCCCAGTTCCCGGTTCCGCCGGGGGAGACCGAGGAGTCCTGGCTGCGCAAGGAGGTGGCCGGGGGGCTGGCGCGTCGCTACCCTGACGGCGTGCCCGAGGGGCACCAGCGGCAGGTCGACTACGAGCTCGACGTCGTCTGCCAGATGGGTTTTCCGGGCTACTTCCTCGTGGTGGCCGACCTGTGCGACTACGCGCGCTCGCAGGGGATCCGGGTCGGCCCGGGACGCGGCTCGGCGGCCGGTGCGTTGATCGCGTACGCGCTCGGCATCACCGAGCTCGACCCGATCACCCACAAGCTGTTGTTCGAGCGGTTCCTCAACCCCGATCGCATCTCGATGCCCGACATCGATATGGACTTCGACGAGCGCCGGCGGGGCGACATGATCCGCTACGCCACGGAGAAGTACGGCGTGGAGCGGGTCGCCCAGATCATCACCTACAGCACGATCAAGGCCAAGGCGGCGATCAAAGACGCGGGCCGGGTGCTCGGCTATCCGTTCGCGCTCGGCGACCGGATCACCAAGGCGATGCCGCCCGCGGTCCTCGGCAAGGACATCCCCCTCGACGGCATCTTCGACCCGGCCCACCAGCGCTACGCCGAGGCGGCCGAGTTCCGGGCCCTGTACGAGGCTGAGCCCGATGTCCAGAAGGTGGTCGACACGGCCAAGGGCCTGGAAGGGCTCAAGCGCCAGTGGGGCGTACACGCGGCAGGGGTGATCCTGTCCCGCGAGCCGCTCGCCGAGGTGCTGCCGATCCAGAAGCGGGAGCAGGACGGGGCGATCATCACCCAGTGGGACATGGGCGCATGTGAGTCTATCGGGCTGCTGAAGATGGACTTCCTCGGCCTGCGCAACCTTACCGTGATGGATGACTGCCTGGAGAACATCCGGGCCAACCGCGGGGTCGACCTGGTCCTGGAGACGCTGCCGCTGGACGACAAGCGAGCCTTCGAGCTGCTCGGCCGTGGTGACACGCTCGGGGTCTTCCAGTTCGACGGCGGGCCGATGCGGGCGCTTCTGCGCTCGATGGTTCCGGACAGCTTCGACGACATCTCCGCGGTCGGCGCGCTCTATCGACCCGGCCCGATGGGAGCCAACGCCCACAACGAGTACGCCGACCGCAAGAACCGGCGCAAGCCGGTGACGCCGATCCACCCCGAGCTCGCCGAGCCACTCGCCGACATCCTGGACGAGACGTATGGACTGATCGTCTACCAGGAGCAGGTCATGGCGATCGCGCAGAAGCTCGCCGGCTACTCGCTCGGCAAAGCCGATCTGCTGCGCCGCGCCATGGGCAAGAAGAAGAAGGAGATCCTCGACAAGGAGTTCGAGCCGTTCGCCGCCGGCATGCGGGCCAACGGCTACTCCAACCATGCGATCAAGACGTTGTGGGACATCCTCGTCCCGTTCTCCGACTACGCCTTCAACAAGGCCCACAGCGCGGCGTACGGCCTCGTCTCCTACTGGACCGCCTACCTCAAGGCGAACTATCCGGCCGAGTACATGGCGGCCCTGCTCACCAGCGTCGGCGACGACAAGGATAAGTCGGCGGTCTACCTCGCCGAGTGCCGCCGCATGGGCATCAAGGTGCTGCCGCCCGACGTCAACGCGAGCGCGGCCCGGTTCGCCTCCGTCGGCGACGACATCCGGTTCGGGCTCAACGCGATCCGTAACGTCGGCTCGAACGTGGTTGAGTCGATCATCCGGGTCCGCAAGGAGAAGGGGCCCTTCGTCGACTTCTACGACTTCCTGCGCAAGGTCGACGCGGTGGTGTGCAACAAGAAGACCGTGGAGTCGCTGATCAAGGCGGGTGCCTTCGACTCGCTCGGCCATCCGCGCCGGGGCCTGCTCGCGGTGCACGCCGACGCGATCGACTCGTTCCTCGAGGTCAAGCGCAACGAGGCGGTCGGGCAGTTCGACCTCTTCTCCGGCATGTTCGGCGACGACCCGCAGGCCGAGGTCGGCATCGCTGTCACGCAACCGATCCCGGCCGGCGAGTGGAGCAAGCAGGACCGGCTGACGTTCGAGCGGGAGATGCTGGGCCTGTACGTCTCGGACCATCCGCTGTTCGGGGTGGAGCACATCCTGCTCAAGGAGGCAGACATCTCGATCGCGCTGTTGGCCGAGGAGGGTACGGTCGAGGACGGCAAGGTGATCAATCTCGCCGGCATCCTCACCGGCGTGCAACGGCGGATCACCAAGCAGGGCAAGGCATGGGCCTCGGCGACGCTGGAGGACCTCGACGGCGCGGTGGAGGTTCTGTTCTTCCCGAACACGTACGAGCTGGTGGGTCAGTACGTCGCCGAGGATGCGATCGTGGTCGTGCGGGGTCGCGTGGACCGCCGCGACGAGCAGGCGCGCATCATGGCGATGGACCTCAAGCTGCCCGACCTCACCGCGTCCGCGCCCACTGTGGCGAAGCCGGTCGTGCTCCAGTTGCCGTCCTCGCGCTGCACCCCACCGCTGATGCACAGCCTCAAGCAGGTGCTCGCGAGCCATCCTGGCTCAGCCGAGGTGCACCTGCGCCTGCTCAGCAATGGCCGACCCACGCTGCTCAAGCTGGGGCCCGATCGCGTGGCCCACTCGCCTGCGTTG
This sequence comes from Micromonosporaceae bacterium, assembly GCA_036557785.1. GTDB lineage: Bacteria > Actinomycetota > Actinomycetes > Mycobacteriales > Micromonosporaceae > DATBGZ01. The sequence goes on along the minus strand of DATBGZ010000014.1, from coordinate 50,555 downwards.
ATGGCCGACCTCAAGGCCCTGCTCGGTCCCGGCGCCTTCGCGTAGGCGCTGCCGTTGCCCCTACGCGTTCTTGGGGTAGGGCCAGGGGTTGGGTTTGCAGCCCTGCATGTCCAGGGTCTGCTGCTGCATGACCGGGGCGAGCTTGCCCGAGCCTGGACAGTGCAGGTGGCCATGCCCCAGGTAATGACCCACCTCGTGGTTGATCACCATCTCGCGGTACGCGGTCAGGCTGCCACCAGCGTTGGCGAACGCGCTGGCGTTGTGCAGATAGCGGTTGTAGTTGATCACGACCATCGCGCCGACCCGGCACGACGTGTAGGGAACCCCGTTGCGGCGGATGTCGAGGCCACCGCTGCGGCACATGGTGTAGGCCGTGCTGGGGCTGGCCAGGTAGATAGTGAAATTCGACGATGAGCTACCCGGTACCAGGTGCCAGTGGACATCGCCGTTGCCGGCCCAGCTGCGCGGATCGAACAGGGCGGTTCGGACCTTCGCCGTGAAGTCGGTGACGCTCACGCTCAGGTTGTTCTCCACCGCGATCCGGAACGTGCGCAACGGTCCCTTCGAGCCGTACGAGGCCGAGGTGTTGGCGTAGCGCCACTTGCCCGTGCTCGACGGGGTGGTTGGCGGCACGGTCCGTGGAGACGTCGGCGTCAGCGTGAAGGTGGTGGGCAGCCGGATCGGGGACGGCTTCGAGGGCCAGGCGGTCACCGCCGTCGCCGGCACCGCGTCAGGCGCCGGCAAGGGCGGTGCGGTCGCCGCCTGGACAGTTGTGCCGCCGGTCACGACGATGACGAAGTAGACGGTGAGCGCCACGAATGCCGCGCTGGTGAGCGCTGCGGCTCCGGCGCGCCAGACTCTCCGGCTGATCGGAGCGACAACGCGAACCACGTCAGTACCGTATCGATCGGTAGCCAGTATGCCCGGCAGGCGATCGGTCGGGCGTGTCATCCCGGTTCTGCCGAGCCGGACGACTCGCCCGGTACCCCGGCCCGACGGTGCGGGCTAGGGCTCGGTCGTTGGGGGCATCGTCGTGGTCGGCGGTGGCGAGGTCGGTGGCGGCGTGGTCGGCGATGGCGTGGTCGGCGGCGGCGTGGTCGGAGCCGGGTTGTTGGGGTAGGGCCAGGGGTTGGGCTTGCAGCCTTCCATCCGCAGCGTCTGCTGCTGCATGACTGGGGCGAGCTTTCCGGTGCCCGGGCAGTGCTCGTGCGACTTGCCCAGCCGGTGCCCGACCTCGTGGTTGATCACGTAGTGCCGGTAGACGTCGAGCGAGCCCGTGAACCGACCCTTGGACCCGCCGAAGTAGCGGTCGGCGTTGATGACCACTCGCGGGCCGTTCTGGCAACTGGTGTACGGCACGCCGCCGATCAGGATGTTCACCAGCGGCATGCACAGGCGGTAGGCGGTCCACGGGCTGGCCAGATACACCGTGAAGCTCGAGGTGGACGAGCCGGAGACCCGCCGGAACCGCCGCTCGCCGTTCCCGGTCCAGCCGCGCGGGTCGCCGAGATCATCGTCGACCATCGCAGTGAACGCGGCGACCGAGATCGGCAGTCCGTCCTCGACCGCGACCCGGTACGTGAGCACCGACCCCTTGGTCCCGAGCAGGGGGCCGGTGCCGTTCGCGTAGCCCCAGGTCCCGGAGCCCCCTGGTGGGGTGGTGAGCTGCAGCGGCGGGAGGTTCGCGCCGCCATCGTCTTTACCCTCGTCGCGCGGCGCCTGCGTCGCCTCGTCGGTCGGCTCGGGCGCGACCGTCTCCGTCGGCTCGGGCGTCGCGGATGTGGTTGGCAGCGCCACGGGCCGAAGGCTCCCGGGCTCTGAGCGGGTCACGTTGACGACCACCAGGGCCACGAGCATCGCCGCTGCGATGGCGGCCACCGCGGGCGTGAAGCCGGCGCGATGCCGCAGGCCGACCACGGTGTTGAGCAGGCGACGCACGCCGGGCAGTGTAACGGGGCTGCGCAGGGCAGCCGCTGACAGCACATGCCCAGCAAGGATGCGGCAGGATAGCCGGGTGAGCCTTCCTGCCGATGTCCCGGCACCGCGCTCGGGCCCGCACCACCGTGCCGCTATCGGTGTCGCGGGGATCGTGCTCGTCGTCATCAGCGTGCTCGGGCTTGGGCTGGGCGAGTTCTGGCGGGTCGTGACGCCGCGGATTCAGATCATCAGGGTCGACCAGGGCTTCGTCTATGCCGACGCCGAGCCCGAGCAGGCGATCGCGGCCGACGGCTGGTTCCTGTTTCTGGGCTTGGGCGCGGGGCTGCTGCTCGGGGTGCTGGCCTGGATCGTGCTACGCCGGTACCGCGGCGTGGCCATGCTGGTCGGCCTCGTGCTCGGGTCGTTGATCGGCGCGTGGCTGGCCTGGTGGCTGGGCGTACGCATCGATCAGACGCACTTCGAGGCGCTGGCCCGGACGGTTCCGGTCGGGTCGCACCTGGACGCCCCCCTCTCGCTGCGGATCACCGGCCTGGACCGGACGCACCTGTGGCCGCCGAAGCTGACCGGCGTCGTTCTCGCGCAGCCGCTGAGCGCCGCGATCGCCTACACCACGCTCGCCGGGTTCTCCAGTGACTCAGGTCTGCGCCCGATGTCAGCGCGGGTGGGTGAGGAGCCCGGCGCGCCCCAGACGCTGGGGCCTCCGTACGAAGGTCAGCTGCACCCCGGCGCTAGTTCGGACCCGGGCGGATCGGCAGGTCCGGCAGATTCGCCGGCACCGCCCGCGTCCGAGTGAGCAGCCAGGTCTCGTGGCGCAGCAGCCGTAGTTCGTCGCGCAGGCGGGTCGCGGTATCGGGTGCGGCGAGCAGCGCCTGCCGGTCAGCCAGGCGCAGGGACGCGGTGGCGGCGACGAGATGGGAGAGCACGACCGGGTCGCCCGGCAACTGCTCCTCGCCGGCGGCCTCGCGTCCATTCGGTGCCGAGGGCCCATTCTCGGCCGCCCCGCGGAACGCGCGCAGGTAGACGCGGAACGCGGCGAGCACGCGCGGCCCGAGCTCATCCGCGTCGCCATCCGGGCCCGGCTGCTCGGGCAGGAAGGCCACCTCGGCCTGGGCGTACGGCTCCGGCGAGGCGACCCGCTCACCGATGGCGTACCGCTGGCGCCCCACGGTGACGATGTCGTACGTCCCGTCCGGGTGCTCGGTCACGTCCCGGATCTCCGCGGTGCACCCGATGTCGTAGAGGAGCGGCTCCTCCGCACCGTCCCCGTCCGTCTCCCCGCCGCTCGTCTGCCGGTCGGCGGGCACGGTCGCGACCTCCCAGCCGCGCCGGATCGCGACCACCCCGAAGATCCGTTGCCCCGGCTCGGGCAGATTCAGCAGTGTCCGTACGAGGGCGCGGTAGCGCTGCTCGAAGACGCGCAGCGGAAGCACCAGCCCGGGGAACAGGACCGTGCCGAGGGGGAAGAGCGGCAGTACGGTCCGCTCATGGTCGGTCACGCTAGCCAGCGTACGTGCGAGGTGCTCGTGGCTCCCGGGGCCAGGAGAGAGCCGTCTGGTGCGACTAGACTCTGGCCGTGCTGACCTGCCTGGACCTGCGCACCGGCCTGCCGGGCCGCGGCGCACTGCAGGCTCTGTTGCCCCGGGCGGCCCTGGACCTGGCGTCCGTGGCGGCCGTGGTCGAACCGATCGTGGCCGATGTCCGAGCGCGCGGTGCCGACGCGGTCCGCGACGCGACGGTCCGCCTCGACGGGGTGAGCCTCGGGTCACTGAGGGTCGATGCGGCCGACCTGGCGGCGGCGCTGGCCGACCTGGACCCCGAGGTGCGGGCGGCGCTCGAGGTGGCGATCGCGCGGGTACGGCTGGTGCACGCGGCGGCGCGCCCCGCCGACGTGACGACCCCGGTGGCACCAGGCGGCACGGTGACCCAGCGGTACGTGCCGGTGCGCCGGGTCGGCCTCTACGTCCCCGGCGGCCTGGCCATGTACCCGTCCAGCGTGGTCATGAACGTGGTGCCGGCCCAGATCGCCGGGGTCGACGCGATCGCCGTGGCGAGCCCGCCGCAGCGTGACACCGGCCGCCCCGATGCCCGGGTGCTCGCCACCTGCGCCCTGCTGGGAGTGACCGAGGTCTATGCCGTCGGCGGCGCCCAGGCGATCGCCATGTTCGCCTACGGAGCCGGGGAGTGCGAACCGGTCGATGTCGTCACCGGGCCCGGCAACATCTATGTCACCGCGGCCAAGCGCCTGGTGCGCGGGCACGTGGGCATCGACGCGGAGGCCGGGCCGACCGAGATCGCGATCCTCGCCGACGATCAGGCCGATCCCGTGCACGTCGCGGCCGACCTGATCAGCCAGGCCGAGCACGACCCGTCGGCGGCGAGCGTCCTGGTGACGACGGCGGTGGAGCTTGCTGAGGCGGTCGAGCAGGAGCTGGCCCGGCAGGTGCCGCGGGCCAAGCACTGCGATCGCATCGCGACGGCGCTGCGCGGTCCGCAGTCGGGTGTGGTCCTCGTCGCGAGCCTCTCCGACGGACTCGCAGTTGTCGATGCGTACGGGGCTGAGCACCTGGAGATCCACACCCGGGACGCGGCGGCCTGGGCGGCGCGGGTGCGCAACGCGGGCGCGGTCTTCGTCGGCCCCTACTCGCCGGTATCGCTCGGCGACTACTGCGCGGGCTCGAACCACGTGCTGCCCACGGGCGGGTGCGCGCGACACAGCGGTGGCCTGTCCGTACACACCTTCCTGCGACCGATGCAGGTGATCGCCTACGACGAGGCGGCGCTGCGGGAAGTGGCCGGGCACGTGGTGCGACTGGCCGAGGTCGAGGACCTCCCGGCACACGCGGAAGCGGTCACGGTACGGTTTGTCGCGAGTACGCCGTAGGGACGAAGAGCGAGGAGAGGCGCGATGGCGGCGCTGGTGGACCCGTTCGAAGACCTTCCGTTGCGGGACGAGCTGCGCGGGCTGACGCCCTACGGCGCACCCCAGATCGATGTGCCCGTACGGCTGAACACGAACGAGAACCCGTACCCCGTCCCCGAGGCGGTCGCCGAGTCCATCGAGAAGGCGCTGCGGGGGCTGGTCCGCGATCTCAACCGCTACCCGGACCGGGACGCGCTCGCGCTGCGCGAGGACCTGGCGAACTACGTCGGGCACGGCACGACCGCCGCGAACATCTGGGTCGGTAACGGGTCCAACGAGGTCCAACTGCAGGCGCTGCTCGCCTTCGGCGGCCAGGGCCGCACCGCCATGGGCTTCTCGCCGTCGTACTCGATGCACCCCATGCTCGCCAAGGCGACCGCGACGAGTTGGCTGGACGGGCACCGCACCCGCGACTTCCAGCTCGGCACCGAGCAGGCCAAGGCCCAGGTCCGGGTCTTCCAGCCCGACGTGGTCTTCGTCTGCTCGCCCAACAACCCGACCGGTTCCGCGATCACGCTGGAGACCGTGGCGGCCATCGCTTCGGAGACCCCGGGTGTGGTCATCGTCGATGAGGCCTACGTCGAGTTCGCGCGGGAGGGCACGCGCAGCGCGGTCGAGCTCATCCCACGCTTCCCGCGGCTGCTCGTCACGCGCACCCTCAGCAAGGCCTTCGGCCTGGCCGGCGCCCGGATCGGCTACCTCATCGGCCGGCCGCACGCGATCGAGTACCTGCAGCTGGTCCGGATGCCGTACCACCTGTCGTCCCTGGCCCAGGCGGCGGCCCGGGCAGCGCTGGCCCACTCCGCGGCCTTCCTCAGCCAGGTCGAGGCGATCAAGGCTCAGCGCGACCGGATCATCACCGGCCTGCGCGAGCTGGGCCTGCACCCGGTCGACAGCGACGCCAACTTCGTCCTCTTTGGAGAGTTCCGCGACGAGAAGGCCGTCTGGCAGGCGCTGCTCGACCACGGGGTGCTGGTCCGCGATGTCGGCATCTCCGGGCACCTGCGGGTCTGCGCCGGCACTGCCGAGGAGACCGACGCGTTCCTGCGGGCGATGGGGCAGCTCCCGGATGGCTCGTAGCCGCTCCGCCGACGGTGAACGCCGTGCGGTGGTCGAGCGCGACACCGCCGAGTCGAAGGTGCGAGTGGAGCTGACCGTCGACGGCAGCGGCCGGACCGACGTCGCCACGGGAATCGGCTTCTATGACCACATGCTGTCCCAGCTCGGCCGGCACGGCGGGTTTGACCTGACCGTACGGAGTTCCGGGGATCTGGACGTTGACGCGCACCACACCGTGGAGGACACCGCGTTGGCCCTGGGCGCGGCGCTGGGCCAGGCGCTGGGCGACAAGACGGGGATCCGGCGGTTCGGCAGCGTGCACGTGCCACTCGACGAGGTCCTGGTCCAGGCCGCCGTGGACCTGTCGGGGCGGGGGTACGTCGTCTACGAGGAACCACCCGGACTCGCCCCTTACGTCGGGGGTACCGGGCCGCTGTTCCCGACCAGCCTCGCCCGGCACTTCTGGGAGTCCTTCGGCTACGCAGCCCGGCTCACGCTGCACGTCGTGGTCGTACGGGCCGCCCGGCCGGGGTCCCAACCCGATGCGCACCACGTGCTGGAGGGCCAGTTCAAGGCGGTCGCCCGCGCGCTGCGCGACGCGGTGCGCGTGGAGGACCCGGCCGGCGGTGTGCCCTCGACCAAGGGCGTGCTCTGATGGCGGCCCGGGTTGTGGTGCTCGACTACGGCTCGGGCAACCTGCGCTCAGCGGAGCGTGCCCTGGCCCGCGCCGGTGCCGACGTCACGGTGACACCCTCCCTTGTGGACGCCGAGTCGGCGGACGGCCTGGTTGTGCCCGGCGTCGGTGCCTTCGCCGCGTGCATGGCCGGCATCGACGCGCTCGGGGCCGGCCCGCTGATCGCCGCCCGGGTCGCGGCGGCTCGCCCGGTGCTCGGCATCTGCGTGGGCATGCAGATCCTCTTCGAGTTCGGCGACGAGCACGGCGTGGTCACGAAGGGGCTGGGCCTGCTCCCCGGCGGGGTCACCCGGCTCGACGCGCCGGTGGTGCCGCACATGGGTTGGAACACGGTCTCGGCTCCGACCGGATCGGTGCTCTTCGCTGGTCTGGACGCGAGCACCCGGTTCTACTTCGTGCACTCCTACGCGGCCCACCCGGCTGAGGCGCTCGCCGACGGCCGGCTCGTCACTACGTCCGTCCACAGTGCACCATTCGTGGCCGCGGTCGAGGCGGGACCGCTTGCCGCGACCCAGTTCCACCCGGAGAAGTCGGGCGACGCGGGCGCCACACTGCTGCGCGCCTGGCTCTCCACGCTCGCCGGGGCGCGGTCATGACGCTGGTGCTGCTGCCGGCCGTCGACGTCGCCGGTGGCCGGGCCGTGCGCCTGGTGCAGGGCGAGGCCGGCTCGCAGACCTCGTACGGCGACCCGTTGGAGGCGGCGCTGGCCTGGCAGGCCGACGGTGCCGAGTGGATCCACCTGGTCGACCTCGACGCCGCCTTCGGTCGGGGCTCCAATGCCCCGCTGCTCGCCTCGGTCATCGCGCGCCTGGACGTGAAGGTGGAGCTCTCCGGAGGGATCCGCGACGATGTCTCGCTCTCCGCGGCCCTGGCCACGGGCGCGGCTCGGGTCAACATCGGCACCGCCGCCCTGGAGGATCCCCCGTGGTGCGACCGGGTCATCGGGGAGTACGGCGACCGGGTGGCGATCGGGCTCGATGTGCGCGGCCGTACGCTCTCGGCGCGCGGCTGGACCCGGGACGGCGGCGACCTCTATGAGGTGCTGTCGCGGTTGGACAAGGCCGGCTGCGCGCGTTACGTGGTGACCGACATCCTCAAGGACGGCACATTGCGGGGGCCCAACGTCGACCTGCTGCGCGACGTCTGTGCCCGCACCCCGGCCGCCGTGATCGCCTCGGGTGGGGTCTCCACACTGGACGACCTGCGCGTGCTCGCTGGCCTGGAGCCGCTCGGTGTGGAGGGCGTGATCGCGGGCAAGGCACTGTATGCGGGAGCGTTCACCGTCGCCTCGGCCCTGGCCGTCCTGCGCGGTCAGCCGTGACGGGCGGGCGAAGCTGGGTGGGGCCGGCATGACGGTGGCCGTTCGCGTCATCCCCTGCCTGGACGTGGACGCCGGGCGCGTGGTGAAGGGCGTCAACTTCCGCAACCTGCGCGACGCCGGGGACCCGGTCGAGCTCGCCGCCGCGTACGACGCGGCCGGGGCGGACGAGCTGGTCTTCCTGGACGTCACGGCCTCCTCCGACGAACGGGCCGTCATGCTGGACGTCGTCCGCCGGACCGCCGAGACCGTCTTCATCCCGCTGACGGTCGGCGGCGGCGTCCGTACGGTGTCCGATGTGGACATTCTGCTGCGCGCAGGCGCGGACAAGGTCGGCCTCAACACGGCCGCGATCGCTCGGCCGGACCTGGTGGCGGAGATCGCCGAGCGCTTCGGTCGGCAGGTGCTCACCCTCTCGCTGGACGTAAGGCGGGTCACCGGAGTCGCCAGCGGCTTCGAGGTGACCACGCACGGCGGCCGCCGCGGGACCGGGCTGGACGCCGTCGCGTGGGCTGCGCAGGCCTGCGAGCTCGGCGCCGGCGAGATCCTGCTCAACTCGATGGACCGCGACGGCACCAAGGACGGCTTCGACCTGCCGCTCATCGCGGCCGTCCGGCGCGAGGTGACGGTGCCGGTCATCGCCTCCGGCGGCGCCGGCGTGGTCGCGGACTTCGCCCCCGCCGTTACCGCCGGAGCCGACGCCGTGCTCGCCGCGAGCGTGTTCCACTTCGGTGAGGTCACGATCGCCGAGGTGAAGGACTCCCTGCGCGCCGCCGGCCACCCCATCCGCTGACATGGCTCGATGGGTGTGCCCCGCCTGCGATCGGGAGTTCGAGCGTGCGAACCAGTCGCACGTGTGCGCTCCCGCCGGTACGGTCGACCAGACATTCGCCGGTCGACCACCGGCGCAGCGCGCGGCCTACGAAGCGATCATGGCCCACCTCGCGACCCTCGGCCCTGTGCACGTGGACGCCGTCGGCGTGGGCGTGTTCCTCAAGAGCGACCGGAAGTTCGCCGAGATCCGGCCCATGGCGCGGGCGCTGTCCATCAACGTCCTCGCGACACACGCCGCCGACCACCCCACGGTCGTGCGCAGCCAGCGGATCTCGTCGGACCGGGTCTGGAGCGTGATCCGTCTGCACGGGCCGGACGATGTGGACGATGCCCTGCTCGCGTGCCTGGCTCTCGCCTACGACGAGGCCACCGGGTAGGGCAAAGTCAGACGGACCTCGGCGGTCCCCTTGATCCATCGATGAGACGAGGTTCTCGCCCGGATTGTGCTATTGATACAACGCCAACGGGCAGATTGTGATCTGACGTATGAAGAAGGTTCTGTTCATTACCGGGGTTGGTGGCTGGGGCTTGTCCGGACTCGCGGCCGTCCTTGGTCTGATCAACTGGTCGCTCGCGACGTTTCTCGCAAGCTCGATGCTCCTCTTGCCCTACCTGGCGGCGACGCTCGGGCGGCGTGACCGTGAGCGGCGCGACGGTGAGCGGTAGCTCGGCTGCATTTATCCTGATGCCGACACTTTCTCTGTACTCGATGACGGCCCGAGCCGGCGGCGAACCCGGGTTTTGAGTACCTGGTATCCGGCGGAGGCGGCGACGTTCACGAGCGTTCGCTTCTTGGCGCCGCGGGATCAGGGGCAATAGCCTTGGTGCCGTGATGCCGCAAAGGGTCGATGTGCGGGTGCCCCGCGACCGGGCGAGCGCGCTGCTCCCAGCGGCTCTGTCCATTGTCGATGGTCGGCCGACAGACCGGACGGTGGCTGCCTGCTGTATCGGATCGCGGAGGCCTCGGACGGTGCTGCTGCCGGTCGACGAATCGACCGCGCAGAACATTGAGCGTACCTGCGGCCTGTGGAAGATGTTGCGTCGCCGCGTGGAGCCGGCCGGGCTGGCGGCCATGTGTCTGGCTGCGGTGGTCGCGGTCGTCGTCGGGGTGCTCTTCGACTCGGGACGGGGAGTCGCCCTGCTCGCTGCCGTGGGACTCGTGCAATCGGTGGCAAGGTTGGTCACGAGCATCTCGGTTATGCAGTCGCAGTCTCGGCATCACCCGACGCTCAGTCGTCGCTACCTGCTCATTCGCGATGTCGACGGGCGAGCCGCCGCCGCGTGGCGGGCGCTCAACCCGGACGCCGGCATGGAGCTGCTGATCCGCGGGCAACCGCCGCCGAGCCGAGGCGCAAGCGGCCGCCAGGTTACGCGCGAAGCAGGCTGACCTTCTCCCCTCTGGGTCTTGGCCAGCCCGAACCGGGCCCAGTCAGCCAGTGGCGAGGCCGTGCGACGGCGGCAATCAGGGTGCCCTGGTCGAGGTCGCGTTGCTCAGCGCCGTGACGGTCGCACGCCCTCGCCCAGACAGGGCGATCGGGCAGGTCAAGATCAGAAGAGGCCCAGCCGCCCAGTCGTCCATGGATGAGATGAGGTCAGGCGATGGACGTCCATGCGAAGGCTCTGCTAGGTAGGCGGTGCTTACCTGACGCCGGCGTCTTCTCTGTACTCGATGACGGCCCGAGCCGGCGGCGAACCCGGGTCTTGAGTACCTGGTATCCGGCGGAGGCGGCGACGTTCACGAGCGTTCGCTTCTTGGCGCCGCGGGACCAGGGGCAATAGCCTTGGTGCCGTGATGCCGCAAAGGGTCGATGTGCGGGTGCCCCGCGACCGGGCGAGCGCGCTGCTCCCGGCGGCTCTGTCCATTGTCGATGGTCGGACCGCCGAGCGTACGGTGGCTGTTTGCGTCCTCCGATCATGGAGGCGGTGGACAGTGATGCTGCCGGTGGATGAGCAAACCGCGCGAGCGCTCGACCGCACATGCCGCTGGCTCACCGCGTGGCGTCGCCGCGTCGTGCCGGCGGTGCTCCTGGCCGAATGCCTGGCCGGTTCACTGGGCGTGGTCGCCGTCCTGCACGGCTGGGGGCGCGCCGCCGCCGTGCCGCTGTTGGCACAGCTCGTGGCGTTGCTCGCCTTGTGGGCCGCGAGCGTTGGCGTCCACGCATCGCTGTCTCTGCACCATCCGACGCTCAGGCGTGGCTTCGTGCTCATTCGGCACGTCGATGCGAACGCGGCCGCGGCGTGGTTCGGGCTCAACCCGGACGCCGGCATGGAGCTGCTGGTCCGGGGGGGAGCCCGGGCCCCCGCTCGTCGGGCCAAAGACTTGGTCAGAAGCGCGAAAGTTCAGCGATGAGGTCGCGCAACTCGGTGCTTTATGGAGCCTTGATGAGTGGACCGATCGTCCACTGAGGACTTGAGGAGCATCACGCGCCGGCTGGCTCCGGCTCCGGATCCGATCGCGTGGGCAGAGTGCGAGGCACGCGGATCGCGAACAACGGCAATGTGATGTGCACGAGTGGGCCGATGGCCAGGGCATAGACGAGCGTGCCGACGCCCAGCGTGCCGCCGAGCAGGAAGCCGACCACGACCACGACGATCTCGATGGCGGTGCGGACGACCCGGACCGAGTGGCCGCGGGCGGCGAGCCCGGTCATCAGGCCGTCGCGGGGGCCGGGGCCGAGCCGGGGGCCGACGTAGAGCCCGGTCGCCACCGCGCAGAGCAGTACCCCCGCGACCAGATACAGGACCCGTGCCCACAGCGGCGAGGGGGTCGGCAGCGCCCAGATGGCGGCGTCCACGGCGAGCCCGATGACGACCACATTGGACACGGTGCCGATGCCCGGGCGTTGACGCAGGGGAATCCAGAGCAGCAACACTACCGCACCCACGATGATCGAGATGGTCCCGATCGACAGGCCCGTACGGCGGGCCAGGCCCTGGTGGAAGACGTCCCACGGCATGTTGCCGAGCCGCGACTCCACCATCAAACCCATGCTCACGCCGTACGCCACGAGTCCGACCGCGAGCTGGCCGAGCCGGAACACCGGGCGGATGCGCAGCGGGAGCGAGGTGCCAGCCTCGGCACGACTCGTGCGCGTGGCCTTGCCATGCAGTGCCATGCATGCCAATATCGGGGACCAGCCAGGCAAAGCCAATAGCCAATCTGGGGTGAGTGGCCATGGTGAGCATCATTCGAGGAGGCCACCTGGTGCGCCTGCTCGACCAGTGGCGGACCACTCCCGCCACCCGGCACGGGGGTCGGCTGCCCGAGTACGCGGCCCTCGCGGCGGGCGTGCGCGGGCTGCTGCGCGACGGTCGGGTGCCGCTCGGGGTTCGGCTGCCCGCGGAGCGGGAACTCGCCGAGGCGCTTCGGGTCAGCCGTACGACCGTGACCGCCGCCTACCGCGAGCTGCGCGAGTCGGGCCACCTGACCAGCCGGCGCGGCGCCGGCAGCTTCACCGCGCTGCCACCCGGTCAGCGCGTCGGTACCTCAGGGCTGATGCCCCAAGAGGCCGGCGACATGCTCGACCTGGGCTGTGCGGCGTTGAGTGCCCCGGAACAGCTCGGGGCGGCAGTCGCCGCGGCCGTCGAGGAGCTACCGAGCTACGCCACCCGCGCCGGCTACCACCCGTCGGGCCTGCCGGATCTGCGAGAGCGGATCGCGACCGCCTTCACGCAACGGGGGCTGCCCACGACGAGCGACCAGATCCTCGTCACAAGCGGGGTGCAGCACGCGGTCGACCTGATCCTGCGTCTGCTGGTCGGCCCGGGTCAGAGCGTGCTCGTCGAGTCGCCGACCTACCCCAACGTGCTCGCTGCGGTGCCGGGCCACCGGGCGCGCCTCGTCACCACCAACCTGGACCCCGCAGCCGGGTGGGAGGAGGATCTGTTGCTCGCGGAGGTGCGGTCGAGCCGTCCGGCCGTCGCCTACCTGATTCCCGAGTTCCAGAACCCGACCGGACACGTGATGCCGCAACGGCTTCGCGCGCTCCTGCCGACGGTCGCGCACCGGGCTGGGACCGACCTGATCGTCGACGAGTCCTTTGTGGACCTGTCCTTCAGTGAACGGTCGGCGGATGCGGGCGCGGAGCCGGTCGCCGTCTTCGACCCGCACGCCCGGGTGCTCACCGTCGGGGGGATGAGCAAGCCGTACTGGGGTGGCCTGCGGGTCGGGTGGATCCGGGCGGCCGTGCCCGTCATCGCCCGACTCTCGGCGCTGCGGGTCACGGTCGACATGGCGGGCCCGGTGCTGGACCAGCTCGTCGCGGCGCATCTGCTGGACCGCGCGAACGAGATCATCCCCATGCGTCGCGCCCAACTGCAGCTGCGCCGCGACACCCTCGTCGACGCGCTGCGCAGGCACCTTCCACAGTGGATGTTCCGACTGCCGGCGGGTGGGTTGAGCCTGTGGGTGGAGCTGGACGCCCCCGTCTCCACGGCGCTCGCGCAGGCCGCCCTCGAGCATGGCGTCCGCTTGGCGCCCGGTCCGTCCTTCGGGGTCGCCGGAACGCTCGAACGCTTCTTCCGCCTGCCCTTCACGCTCCCCGAGGCCGACCTCGTGGAGGCCGTACGCCGCCTGGCCGCCGCGCACGCCGACCTCGCCCGGGCCCGCCCCGCCCAGTGGACTCCGCCCTCGCTCGTGGCCTGACCGCCCCACACCCGCGCAGCGATCTAGGGCGTACGACCGTGGTCGGAGATCAAACCACGGTCCTACGCCCTAGATCAACGAGGAGGGCGGCGGCGGCGGAGGGCGGGGGCGGGGGCGGGGGCGGGGGCGGGGGCGGGGGTCAGACCTCGGCGAGGGCGCCCTCGTACATGCTCTCGATCTCGTGGGCGAAGTTGGTCTCGACGCCCTTGCGCTTGACCTTCAGCGACGGCGTCAGTTCCCCGGCGTCGATGGTGAGGTCACGTGGGAGAATAGTGAACTTCTTCACGGTCTCCCACCGGTTGAGGGTGGAGTTGAGCTGCTGCACGGACTCATCGATGAGCGCGTGCATCTGTGGCGAGGCCGCGACCTGCGCGTAGCTCATGCCGTGGAACGGGTCCTCGGCGGAAGACAGGCTCTTCACGACATCGGGGTCGAGCGTCACCACCATCGTGACGAAGTTGCGGGCCTGGCCGATCACGAGCACCTGCGACACGTACGGGCAGATCGCCTTGAGCCCGCCCTCGAGCAGGCTCGGCGCGACGTACTTGCCGCCGGAGGTCTTGATGAGGTCCTTCTTCCGATCGGTGATCTTCAGGAAGCCGTCGGCATCGATCTCGCCGATGTCGCCGGTACGGAAGAAGCCGTCCGCGGTGAAGGCCCTGGCCGTCTCCTCGGGCAGGTTGTGGTAGCCGCGCATCACCGGAACCCCGCGCAGCAGAACCTCGCCGTCCTCGTCGAGGCGCACCTCGAGGTCGGCGATCGGGCGGCCCACGGTGCCGAACTTCACGTGGTCGGGCAGGTTCAGGTAGCTGCCCGCGGAGGTCTCGGTCAGGCCGTAGCCCTCATAGATGGTCATGCCTGCGATGTGGAAGAACTCGGCGATGTCCCGGTTCAGTGGCGCGGAGCCCGAGACCATGGCGCGCATGCGCCCACCGACGCGGGCCCGGATCTTGCTGAAGACGAGCCGGTCCGCGAGCCCACGCTTGATGCCGAGCATCACCCCGACGCGCTTGCCGGCGACCTGGCACGCGTAGGCGCTCTTTCCGGTCCGCACCGCCCACCGGAAGATCTTGAGCTTGGTGCCACCCTCGGACTTCATCAGCGTGTTGATGCCGTTGTAGATCTTCTCGAAGATCCGTGGTGCCCCGCACATGAACGTCGGCTTGATCTGCGGCAGGTTCGCCGCGATCTTGTCGATGCGACCGTCCACATAGGTCGGTAACCCGACGTTGATCACTCCACAGAGGATAGTTTTGCCGAACGAGTGGGATAGCGGCAGCCACAGGTACTGCAGGTCGTCGGGCTGCAGGATGCCGATGGTGGCTTGAGCGACGCCTTCCCACACCCAGCCGGCGTGCAGCAGCTCGACGCCCTTCGGCGTGCCGGTCGTGCCGGAGGTGTACATGAGCGTGGCGAGGTGCTGGGGCTGCACGCCCGCGGCGATGCGGGTGATGAGATCGGGGTCGACCGCGAGCAGGGCGCTGCCCTTCTGCTCGAGCTCAGCGAGGGTGAGCACCGGCAGCGACGACTGCGCAGTAGTTCCTTCGCTGGCAACTGCGGGGCTCGCTGGCGCTCGCTCCTCGTGCTGCGCAGTGATTCCTTCGCTGGCAACTGCGGGGCTCGCTGGCGCTCGCTCCTCGTGCTGCGCAGTTCCGTCGATCACCACGATGTGGGTCAGGTTCGGCAGCGTCGCTCCGAGCGTCTTGGCGACCTGGGTCTCGTCCTCAGCGATCAGCACCCGCACGCCGGAGTCGGAGAGGATGAACTGCGCGTCCTTCGCCTCGGTCGTCGGATAGATGGTGGTGGTGGCCGCGCCAGCGCACATGATCCCGAGGTCAGCCAGGATCCACTCGACCCGGGTCGCCGCGGCGATCGCCACACCGTCCTCCGGCTTGACCCCCAACGCGTGCAGGCCGGCGGCGATCGCTGTCGCCCGGTCACCGACCTGCTTCCAGGTCAGCCACACCGGCCCGTGCGGTCCGGGGTGGGCGAAGGCGTTGGTCGCGGGAGTCGAGGCGACCCGGTGGAGGAACATCTCCGGCACGGACCGGTACGGCAGGTGAAGTTGTTCGCTCATGGGACGCGACGCCTCCCGGGCTCGGGATCGGGTGAGTGGAGTCTCGCTCACGGTTACCCGAGAGTACGGAAAACGCGCGGCCCGGACCAGCCTCCGGTTGGCGAAAAGTGCCTGTGGATCAGCGGTCGCGCTGGTCCAATGCGCGCAGGTAGGAACGGGCCCAGGCCTGCACGTCGTGGGCGCGCACGTGACGCCGCATCGCGCGCATGCGGGCCCGCGTCTCGGTCGGCGGCGCCTCCAGCGCCCGCATGATCGCTTCCTTGAGACCGTCGAGGTCGTGCGGGTTGATCAGGTACGCCTCGGAGAGTTCGGCTGCGGCGCCCGTGAATTCGCTGAGCACGAGCGCGCCACCGTTGTCGGTCCTGGTCGCGATGTACTCCTTGGCGACCAGGTTCATCCCGTCGCGCAGCGCGGTCACCACCATCACGTCGGCGGCGAGGTAGAGCGCCGCGATCTCCTCGCGGTCGAACGACTGGTTGAGGTAGTGCACCGCGGGTACGCCGACGCGTCCGAACTCGCCATTGATGCGGCCGACCTCCCGCTCGACCTTGTCCCGAAGGATCTTGTAATGCTCGACCCGTTCCCGGCTGGGCACGGCGACCTGGACCATCACGGTGTCCTGGACCTTGACCCGACCCTCGACGAGCAGCTCGCGGTATGCCTTGATCCGGTGCTCGATGCCCTTGGTGTAGTCCAGCCGGTCCACGCCCAGGACGACCCGCCCGGGATCGCCGAGATCCGCGCGCAGCCGGCGGGCCCGCTCGATCACATCCGGTCGCCGGCCGAGTTCCTCCATCTCAGCGACGTCGATCGAGATCGGGAACGGGCGGGCCAACACGGTACGGCCGTCGATCTCGATGCAGCCGCCGCCCTCCGCCTCGCCCGTGGTCGGCGCGTCGAGCAGCCGGGCCGCGAGGCGTACGAAGTTGTCCGCGCCGACCGCGGTCTGGAAGCCGACGAGGTCCGCGCCGAGAATCCCGCGCAACAGGTCGGCCCGCTTCGGCAGCTGCATGAACAGCTCCTCGGGCGGGAACGGGATGTGCATGAAGAAGCCGATGCTCAGGTCATCGCGCATCGAGCGCAGCAGGCCGGGAACCAGCTGCAGGTGATAGTCCTGCACCCAGACGATCGCGCCCGGCTCCGCGTACTTCGCGGTGACCTCGGCGAAGCGGCGGTTGACCCGCTGGTACGCCTCCCACCAGCGCCGGTGGAAGGCCGGCGGCTGGACCGCGTCGTGGTAGAGCGGCCACAGCGTGGAGTTGGTGTAGCCCTCGTAGTAGTGCTCGTAGTCGGCGCCGGAGAGCGGCACGGTGCGCATGCGCACCCCGTCGACATCGGGCACGGGCGGTGTCGTGTCGATCTTCCCGGACCAGCCGATCCAACTGCCCGTGCGGTCGCGCAGCACCGGGCTCAGCGCGCTGACAAGGCCGCCTGGGCTGCGCTTCCAGCTGACGGTGCCGTCCTCCGCGACGGTCTCATCCACCGGCAGTCTGTTCGCGACGACGACGAGCGGTCTCTGCGCCATGACATCCTCCCGCCTCCAGTCAGCGCCCCTAGCCTCACACACTTGTCGCACGTATTGGACTGGTTTGACCTGTTCACCCGACCGGGGAGGATCCGACGTGCTATGGCGCGTTCCCGCCGGCTCGCCGCGCACCCATCGACGGCCCTGGCCGGTAAGGAGCGGTCGCCGGGGGCGGGCGTAGCATCGCCAGGAGGCCGACGGAGTCCGTGATCCGTCGCGCCGGTTCAGGAGGTGGCTGGGGTGAGTGACGTCGCCCAGACGCCACCGAGAGCTACCCGCGTCATCCTGCGCGGGCTGGGCCTGATCGGTCGGGCCATCCGCGAGCAGCCGGCCGTCTTCACCGTCGCGGTCGTCGGCGCCGCCGTCTACGGCGGGCTCGGCGTGGGCATGGCCTTCATCGTGGGCCAGGTGGTGGGCCGGGTCGTCGTGCCCGCACTGGACCAGCACCAGACCACGCGGGCCGCGCTCGCCATCGGGTTCGGCGTGCTGATGGCGGTCGCGGTGCTGAAGGTCGCGGCACTCTTCGCACGCCGTCTCGGCGCCTCGACCATCCAGTTCCGGCTCACCGCCAGCTACCGTCGCCGGGTCATCCGGCGGTACCTGGCGCTGCCACCGGCCTGGCATCGCCGCCACGCCACGGGCACGCTGCTGTCGAACGCGAGCTCCGACGTCGAGGCGCTCTGGACGGTGCTGTCGTCGCTGCCGCTCGCGGTCGGCACCCTGGTGATGCTGGTCGTCGCGGTCGGCGGCATCTTCGCGGTCGACTGGGCCTTCGGGCTGGTCGCGCTCGCCCTGTTCGTCCTGCTGTTCGGGCTCAACTTCCTCTACTCACGCCGCATGGCCCCGCGCATCGCCCGGGCCCAGGCGCTGCGCGCCCAGGTGAGCGCGGTCGCCCACGAGAGCTTCGACGGCGCGCTCGTCGTCAAGACGATGGGCCGGGAGTCGGCCGAGACGCGGCGGTTCGAGGCTCGCGCCCACGAGTTGCGCGACGCCATGATCAGCGTCGGTCGCCTGCGTGGTGTCTTCGATCCGCTCACCGACGCGGGGCCCAACCTGGCGAGCCTGGCCGTGCTCGTGGTCGGCGTGCTCCGGCAGCGGCAGGGCGCGGTCACCGTGGAAGAGATCTTCAGTGTCTCGTTCCTCTTCGCGATGCTGGCGGTACCGGTCCGCTCGATCGCGTACGTACTGACCGAGATTCCCCGCAGCGTCGCCGGATGGGACCGGGTCAGCCACGTGCTCGCCGCCACCGGAGACATGCCGTACGGAGACGGGCTGCTACCGGACGCGGCCGGGCAGCCCGTGGGCGTGGTCTTGCGCGACGTGCACTTCGCCTACGAGGACGCGGCCGACGGCGAGGCGGTCGCCGGCGTGAGCTTCGAGGTGCCCGCCGGTGCCACGGTGGCGCTGGTCGGCCCGACCGGTTCCGGCAAGTCGACGATCGCCTCGCTCGCGGTGCGGTTGGTCGATCCGGGCGCCGGCACCGTGGAGCTCGGTGGCGTCGACGCGCGGACCCTCTCCTCCGACCAGCTCGCCCGGACCGTGGCGATCGTGCCGCAGCTCCCATTCGTCTTCGACGACACCGTGCGCGGCAACGTGGCGCTGGACCGGGACGAGGTCGACGACGATCGGGTGCGCCGGGCGTTGGCGCTCGCCCAGGCGCAGGGGTTCATCGACCGGCTGCCCGAGGGGCTGGACACGCCGTTGGGGGAGCGGGGTTCCAGCTTGTCCGGCGGGCAGCGCCAGCGGCTCACGCTCGCTCGCGCGCTCGCCGGCTCGCCCCGGCTGCTCGTGCTCGACGACGCGACGAGCGCGGTCGATCCGAGGGTGGAGGCGGCGATCCTGGGCGGCCTGCGCCGGGCCGGCGGGACCATCCTCGTGGTCGCGTATCGCCGCGCCACGATCGCCCTCGCCGACCAGGTTGTGTACCTGGAGCGCGGCCGGGTGGTGGCCCGCGGCGGCCACCCCGAGCTGCTCGCGACCGTGCCGGCCTACGCGGAGCTGGTTACGGCGTACGAGCGGGCCGACGCCGAGCGGGAGCAGGAGCTGGCCGAGCAGGACGTACGCCCGCCCGTCCCGCGCGGTGAAGCATCCGAGCTCGCTGATGTCGATGGCCGCGCCGAGGAGCTGGTTGAGGAACTGGTCGAGGACGCCGGTCGGGCCGGAGCGGTCTCGTGAGCGCGCCGGACAGGTCCCAGCCTGGTGCGTTGTGGACCATCCGGCGCGGGCTCGCGCTCTCGCCCGAGCTGCGCACCGGGCTGGCCGGCACGCTCGCGCTGGCCCTGGTCGCGATGGTGGGGCGCGTCGCCGTGCCCGTCGCGGTCCAGCAGGTCATCGACCGTGGTCTTCGTGCGCCCGGGGGGCCGGACGTCTCGGTCGTACTCTCCACTGTGGGCGTCACGCTCGGCGTGGTCGCGGTCACCACCGTCTGTACGAGCCTGATGATGCGGCGCCTGTTCACGGTCAGCGAGACGGCCCTGTCGGCCGTACGGACCAGGACGTTCCGCCACGTCCACGACCTGTCCATGCTGCACCAGCAGGGGGAGCGTCGCGGCGCGCTCACCGCGCGGGTGACCACCGACGTCGACCAGATCACCCAGTTCCTGCAGTCGGGCGGGGTGACGCTGATCGTGAGCTCGGGCCAGGTCGTGGTCACCAGCGTCGTGATGTTCGCCTACTCGTGGCAGCTCGCGTTGGTCGTCTATGCCTCGTTCGCGCCGCTGATCGTGGTCGTGCGGCTGTTCCAGCGCCGACTGGCCAGCGCGTACCTGCAGGCCCGCGAGCGGGTCGGCTCGATGCTGGGCGCCATCGCCGAAACCGTCGCCGGGGCCGAGGTGATCCGCGCGTACGGCGTCGCGGCGCGCAGCACGCACCGGCTCGACCGCGCGATCGAACGCAGTCGCTCCGCCCAGGCGCGCGGCATGCGGATCAGCGTGAGCGCGTACTCCTTCGGCGAGGTCGCTGCCGGACTGGCGATGGCCGGCGTCGTCGTGGTCGGCACGCTGGTCGGCGTCGACGGTGGTCTGCAGGTCGGTGAGCTGACCGCGTTCCTGCTGCTCGTCCAGCTCTTCGTGGCGCCGGTGCAGGTCGCCACCGACGTCCTCAACGACGCGCAGAACGCGGTCGCCGGCTGGCGCCGCGTGCTCGACGTGCTCGACGTCGAGCCCGACGTACGGGACCCCACCGACCGGGGCCGTGCGCTGCCGCCGGGCCCGGTCGCGATCGACTTCGCCCACGTGAGCTTCGCCTACCCCGACGGGCCGACCGTACTCTCCGATGTGGACATCCACATCGCGCCGCGTAGCCGGGTCGCGGTGGTCGGCGAGACGGGGTCGGGCAAGACGACCTTCGCCAAGCTGCTCACCCGGCTGATGGACCCCAGCGCAGGAGAGGTGAAGCTGGCCGGCGTGCCGCTGGGTCAGGTGCGCTTCGCGTCGCTGCGCCGGCGTGTGGTGCTGGTGCCACAGGACGGTTTCCTCTTCGACACCACCATCGCCGAGAACGTACGGTTCGCCAACGAATCGCTCTCCGACGAGGCGATCCTCGCCGCCTTCGCCGACCTCGGCCTCGCCGACTGGGTCGACACGCTGCCGCTCGGGTTGGCCACGGCGGTCGGGGAACGCGGCGAAGCCCTGTCGGTGGGAGAGCGCCAGCTCGTGGCGTTGGCGCGCGCATACGTGGCCGACCCCGACCTGCTGGTGCTCGACGAAGCGACCTCGGCCGTCGACCCGGCCACCGAGGTCCGGCTGCGCCGCGCGCTGGACGCGGTCACGCACGGCCGTACCACCGTGGCGATCGCGCACCGGCTCTCCACCGCCCAGGCCGCCGACGAGGTGATCGTCTTCGATCGCGGAAAGGTGGTGCAGCGCGGCTCGCACGCCGACCTCGTCGCCGAGCAGGGCAGCGTCTACGCCCATCTCCACGCCGCCCGGGTCGACGTCCGCTGACCCGCGCCCACCGTTTGATCGACGGATGAGCGCCCTTCTGTGATCTCGTGGAGTTTGCGTACCGTGGTGTACCCAAACTCCACGCGATCATGCAATCGATGTCCCGTTGCGGCAGAATGTGAGGTATGTCTGAGGGGCGGGGCACGGATGGGGCGATCGCCATGTTCGCGCAGTCGCTGCGCTCCGGCACGAAGCCGGGCGAGTGCGGCTTCTTCTTCGACTTCGATGGCACTCTCGCGCCGATCCAGACGGACCCCGAGACGGTTCAGCCCGTGCCCGGCATCGCGACCCGGCTCAAGGAGCTGGCCGGGCTCGCCGGTCTGGTGGCGCTGGTCTCGGCACGCCCCGCGAGCTTCCTCACATCCCGCTTCGAGAGCATCGACAACATCCACTACTTTGGCCTGTACGGGGTGGAGACCGCGAGCGGCTCGTCGGACATCCACAGCCATCCCGTGGCGGAGGCGTACTCGGACCTGATCGCGCGCGTCGCCGACCGGGCCGAGCACGAGCTTCCGCCGGGCATCAACGTCGAGCGCAAGCGGGTGACCGTGGCGCTGCACTTCCGCGCGAACCCGCACCTGGAGGGCGAGGCCGAGGCCTGGGCCGAGCGGGCGGCGACCGAGCACGGCCTCAATGTCCAGGCAGGACGGATGGTCTTCGAGCTCAAGCCGCCGGGCACGCCGACCAAGGGCACCGTGGTCGAGCGGATCGCGTCGGGTCTGCGGTTCGTCTGGTGCTTCGGTGACGACGTCGGAGACATCGCCGCGTTCGAATCCCTTGCGCGGCTGCGGCAGGCCGTGCCCGGCTTGAGCGCGGTACTGGTGGCGGTCCACAACCCGGAGAGTGGGACCGAGCTCGCGTCGCTGGCCGACGTCCTGCTCCCGGCCCCGTCAGACGTCCCGGGCCTCCTGGACCGCATCCTGGACACCCTGCGGGGCTGAGCTGCGCTGCGTCGGGATCGGCGCGACGCAGGGGGCACGAACAACGGCACCGCACGGACGCCCGAGCCATAGTCATCCGTCTCGCCAGGGCAGACCATCCGATCGGACGCTATCCAGACGGGGCGATGTCGGGATACCTATGGCAGTGACCGCCCCCCTCGCGGCGGCACGCTGCCACACGCCCATAGGCACCCGCTGGGGGGAGATCCCGGTGACCGACGTCCTGCCCCAACCTGACGAGCCTGCGCTGATCCCGGCGCAACGGCTGGCACCGGTCCGACGGGCTCGACCGATGCCAGTCACGCCCGGTTGGTACCAGCGGGCGGTCTTCTACGAGGCCCTCGTGCCCGCGTTCTTCGACGCCAACGATGATGGCTTCGGCGACCTGCCTGGCATGACCGCGAAGCTGGACTACCTGCAGTGGCTCGGCGTGGACTGCGTGTGGCTGCCGCCGGTGTTCGACTCGCCGCGTCGCGACGGCGGGTACGACGTGCGCGACTACTACCGGGTCGACCCCGAAGTCGGGACCATCGACGACCTGGTCGACTTCATCGACGCGGCCCACGACCGAGGCATCCGCGTGATCATCGACATGGTCCTGAACCACACCTCGGACACGCATCACTGGTTCGAGGAGTCGCGACGCGACCCCACCGGGCCCTACGGCGACTATTACGTGTGGCGCGACACCGACACGGAGTACCACGGCGTTCGGATTATATTCACTGATGTGGAGACGTCGAACTGGACGTTCGACCCCCTGCGGCAGCAGTACTTCTGGCACCGCTTCTACTCCCACCAGCCGGACCTCAACTACGACAACCCCGCGGTGCAGGACGCGATGCTGGACGTCATCCGGTTCTGGCTCGACCTGGGCGTCGACGGCTTCCGGCTCGACGCGATCACGTACCTGTTCGAACGCGAGGGCACGGACTGCGCGAACCTGCCGGAGACGCACGCCTACCTCAAGCGGATCCGGCACCTGCTGGACACGCAGTACCCAGGGCGGGTCCTGCTCGCCGAGGCGAACCTGTGGCCCGCCGACCTGGTCGACTACTTTGGCGACCCGGCCACCGGCGGTGACGAGTGCAACATGGCCTTTCACTTCCCGCTGATGCCTCGGCTGTTCATGGCCGTGCGGCAACAGGACCGCACGTCGATCTCGGAGACCCTCGCCAAGACGCCGGAGCTGCCCGCGACCGCACAGTGGGGCACGTTCCTGCGCAACCACGACGAGCTGACGCTCGAGATGGTCAGCGACGATGAGCGCGCCTACCTGCACCAGCAGTACTCCCCGGATCCGCGCGGCATTCTCAACCTCGGCATCCGCCGGCGGCTGGCGCCGTTGTGCAACGGAGACCGCGCGCAGATCCAGCTCCTGTTCGCCCTGCTGCTCGGCCTGCCCGGCTCGCCGGTGCTCTACTACGGCGACGAGATCGGCATGGGTGACGAGATCGATCTCACGGACCGCGACGGCGTACGCACCCCGATGCAGTGGTCGGGCGAGCGCAACGGTGGCTTTTCCCGGTGTGAGCCCGACCGGCTGTACTTACCCGCGAACACGGGGCCCGTCTACGGCTACCAGGCCGTGAACGTGGAGCGGGCCATTCAGATGGGCGACTCACTGCTGCACTGGACGCGACAGATGCTGGCGGCGCGCCGCGCGTGCCGGGCGCTCTCCCAGGGGGCCTTCGAGGACCTCGGGGGAGCCAACACCGCCGTGTTCTCGTTCCTTCGTCGCCACGTTGATGATGACGGGAGCATCGAGACCGTGCTCTGCGTGCACAACCTGTCCTCGCATCCGCAACCGGTACAGCTGCCGCTGCATGACCGGTTCGCTGGCCAGGTCGCCGTCGAGCTGACCAGTGGCACGGTCTTCCCGGCCATCGATGGCCAGCCATACCTACTCACGCTGCCCCGGTACGGCACGTTCTGGTTCCGCCTCGTGCCCGCGCCGCAGCCCGCGCTGGCTACCGTGGTCGCCCAACCGGTCGCGAACGAGCCCGCAGCCGTACATCCCTAGCGCCCCTGGGCAGATCAGCCGTAGACGACGAAGATGCAGAACGGGTGGCCCGCCGGGTCGGCGTAGACGCGCAACGGTTCCTGTGGGTCATCGCTGCGGTCGTAGCGCAGCCTCCCTCCCAGACGCAGGACCCGCTCGTGCTGCACCTGCAGTTCCTCGACCGACGGCACGGTCAGGTCCAGGTGCAGTTGCTGGGGAACGGCCGGGTCGGGCCAGGTGGAGGTGCTGAGCTGGTCGACCTTCTGGAAGGCGATCCGCGGCACGCCGCCGTCGGCTGCCACCAGGACCAGCCAGTCGTCGCCCGCGGGGTCGGTCAGCTCATCGCCGGGGCGGTAGACCAGGCCGAGCAGTTGACGGTAGAACTCGGCCAACTCCCGGGCATCGATGCAGTCGAGCACCACCTGACGCAGCCGGGGCACGCTCTGCTGGTCGGCCATGTCGCTCCCCCTCCCGAGTCTCGTCGTCAGTGTCCACAAACGACGGTGGGGTGTGCCCGGCTTGCGCTGGGCACACCCCACACCGTACTGGCAGGGCCGACGAATCTCAGGCGCTGGATGCGGTACCGCTCGAGGCGCTCGCGGTCGCGGCGGCCGGCTCGCCGGCACGCCTGGTTCCGGCCATGACGATGAGCACGATGCCGACGGCGAGGAGGATGAGCCCGCCCGCGCCGCCAGCAAGCGGCAGGTACTGGCTCACCAGCAGGATCTGGCTGCGGTTGCTCTTGACGTCCGAGGCCGAGTTGGCCTTGCTCGCGTCCGTGTACTCGAAGTCGCCGGCGAGCAGGGTCGTCTTGCTGCCATTGCCGCCGATGAACTCCAGCTTCACCGACTGCTTCACGTTGAGGTACTGGCCGGTCACGGGCTCGACCCAGATCGTGCGGCTCACGCTGTAGTGCACGTCACCGCTGCCGCCGCCGAAGACCGCGCGGAGCAGGTTGAGCTGGTCCGTGTTCCACGGGATCGTCTCGCTGTCGACCGGCTTCTGCTCGTAGCGGTAGGCCTGCAACCCGCTGACCGTGTCGGTGCCCTTGTAGTCGATATCGAGCGTGCGACCCAACTGATCATCCCAGTACGGGTACGTCTTCTTCTCGGCGTTGAAGGGCAGCTTGTAGGAGTAGCCGGTGACGGTGTTCGGCTCCTGGGTGCCGGTGCTGTTGGACCACGCCCCGTCCCACTTGACGACCTCGCCGGTCTTGCGGTCGAGTGCGATCTCCTGCGAGGCCGGCAGGATGACCGTGCCATTGGAGGTGTCGAGGAGCTGCGAGTACACGTCCCAGACGACCGCCTTGCCCTTCAGGTCGCCGGTCAGCTTGTCGCGGGTCAGCACCGGCTGGGGCACGACGTACGTAAATGACTGCAGGGTTCCGGTCTCGATCTGCCCGTTGGTGGTGTTGATGTACTGGCCGTTGCTCGCCTCGGCGATGGTGGTCGATGGCTTGAGGTCGTACGGAATGTTGGTGGCGATCGGGGTGACGTAGAACCGCAGGCCAGCCGCGAAGACGGCGAGGGCGACGCCGATGCCGAGCAGCACTATGCCGAGGACTCGCTTCACTGCTAACTCCTCCGGGGGGACGGATATATCGCTCCGACTACGCAGCGTGCCCCGTCCGCCGTGGCCAGCGGTCGGCCGGCACACACACGACGAATGAGGCTTGGCGCACGTTACTACCTAGTTAACGTCCGCGCTAGGGCGGGTCGGGGGCCAGGTGTCCGTGGCGGGGGAATGTCCGTTCGGCCCGGGTAGCGTAGGCGGTTCGTCGCCGGTACGGTGTCCCGACATCGGATCTACTCGTCAGTAGTCGGCACCAGGAGGCTCGGTGGAGACCGCACAGAGCGGCCGGCACGTGCTCGTGCTCATCTGGCGTGACACGGGCCACCCCCTCGGCGGAGGCTCCGAGACGTACATAGAGAACATCGCCGAGCAACTGTGCGCCCGGGGGCACCGGGTGACGATCTTCTGCTCCCGCTACCCGGGCGCACACCGGGAAGAGAGGCGCGGCGCCGTCAGGTTCGTGCGCCGCGGCGGCCGCCTGACCGTCTACCCGTGGGCGGCGGCGCTCTACCTCGCCGGTGCGCTCGGGGTGGGACCGCTGTCGCGCCGCCGCGGCCGGCCCGGCGCCATCATCGATGTCTGTAACGGCCTGCCGTTCCTGTCCCGGCTCTACGCGCGGATCCCCGTCGTCGCCCTCGTCTACCATGTGCACCGGGAGCAGTGGCCGGTGGTCATGGGCCCTCGGCTGGCCCGCATCGGCTGGTGGGTCGAGTCGAGGCTCGCGCCGTACGTGTACCGCCGCAATCGCTACGTGACCATCTCCGAAGCGACCCGTACCGAACTGGTCACGCTCGGTGTCGGTCAGGAGAGGATTACGGTCATCTATTGCGGGACGCCGCCCGTGACCGGCGAGCCGATCCCCCGCGACCCGTACCCCAGCCTCGTGGCGCTGTCCCGGCTGGTGCCACACAAGCGGATGGAACTGGCCCTGCACGCGGTCGCGGCGCTGCGCGCCGAGATGCCCACGCTGAGGTTGACGGTTGCCGGCCAGGGCTGGTGGGAGCCGAAGCTGCGCGAGCTGGTGCACGCGCTCGACATCGGCGACCGCGTGCACTTCGCGGGGCACGTCTCCGACGAGGCCAAGCACGAGCTGCTGAGCCGGGCCTGGGTCTCGCTCATGCCTTCGCTGAAGGAGGGCTGGGGTCTGGTGATCGTGGAGGCCGGCGCCCGGGGCACGCCCACCGTGGGGATGGCGAGTGCCGGCGGGGTCGCCGAAGCCGTGATCGATGGCGAGACCGGACTGCTCGCCACCGACGAGGAGCACTACGTGGCGCTGGTCGCCGAGCTCTTGCGCGACCCCGAGCGGCGGGAGGCGATGGGCGTGCTGGCGGCCAAGCACGCGCTGTCGTTCACCTGGGAGCACTCCGGCGCCCGTTTCGCCGAACTCGTCGAGTCGCTCTGAGCGGGCCGGCTAGGCGATCCGTTGCCGCTGTCGCTCGATCTCGGCCTGGATCATCGTGCCGACCATCAGGTCGAACGAGGTCTGCGGCGCCCAACCGAGTTGCTCGTGGGCCTTCGTGGCATTCGCCGACGTGTAGTTGACGTCGTTGGGTCGGAAGTACTCCGGGTTGACCCGGACGAATACCCGCCCGTCCACCAGGCCCGTCTCCTCGATGCCGCTGCCGCGCCACTCGATCTTCTTGTCGAAGTGGGCCACGGCGGCCTCGACAAACTGCCGGACGGTTCGCGCCACACCGGTGCCGACACAGAACTCGCCCGGCTGCGGCTGCTGCAACATCAGCCACATCGCCTCGACATAGTCGCCCGCGTACCCCCAGTCCCGGCGAGCGTTGAGGTTGCCCAATTCCAGCGGCTCTCCGCTGGGGTGCGGTCCCGCGAGGAGGGCGACCGTGGCGCGGACGATCTTCTGGCTGACGAACTCGCGACCCCTGATCTCCGACTCGTGGTTGAACAGGATCCCGTTGGAGATGAAGAATCCCTGCTCGCGCTTCATGCGGCAGTAGAAGTGCGCGGCCGCCTTCGCGATGGCATACGGCGACGTGGGTTGCATCGGCGTCTGCTCATCCATGTCGCCCGGCACCGGTGGGTTGCCGAACATCTCGCTCGTGCTCGCCTGGTACATGCGCCAGCCGCCGCGGCCGGCGCACAACGACTCGATGAGGTTGACCACGCCCAGGAAGGTCGCCTCGACGGTCAGCTCAGGCTGATTGAACGAGATGGCGACGTGACTCGGCGCAGCGAGGTTGTAGATCTCGTCGGGCTGGTGCCTGCTCAACGCATGGTCCAGGCTCGCCCGGCTCAGCAGGTCCCCCTCGATCGGCACGAGCCGGCCGGACGCCAGCTCTCCGGTGAAGTCGAACTTGCCCCGCACACCCACCGGCGGCTTGCTGCTGACCCCGCGCGCGAGCCCGACGACCCGGTACCCCTTGTCCAGCAGAAGCCGGGTCAGGAAGGTTCCATCCTGTCCCGTGAAGCCGGTGACCAGGGCCGTCCGATGCAATGCCGCCTCCGCGCCTGCTGGGCATTCGCCAGATTCCCAACAATACGGAGATGCCGAGGACTAGCGGGTGCCGTAGCCCGCCGGGGTGCCGAGGTCGGCCTGGTTCGCGTTGCTGGCGGCCTTGCCGACGCTGGCCACGGCGAGGTTCGCGGTCAGGACGGCGCCCAGGACGCCGACGCCTGCCGCGAGCACCACAGCCAGGATGATGACCACCGCATTCTTCATGCCGTGACTCCCCTCGGAACGGTCGTTGCCCGCGCCGCACGCGCGGCCGAGCAGGAGATGTGCGAGGGGACGCTACCAAACGGTAGGGTCGCGGGGAAGCGCCGGCAGGGTCGGCTCGCTCGCTTCGCCGGCACAACGACGGGACCTCGGA
This sequence comes from Micromonosporaceae bacterium, assembly GCA_036557785.1. Classification (GTDB taxonomy): domain Bacteria; phylum Actinomycetota; class Actinomycetes; order Mycobacteriales; family Micromonosporaceae; genus DATBGZ01. The sequence continues at coordinate 22,249 of DATBGZ010000014.1, read as the reverse complement.
CGTGACGACCTCGACACCGCGCCTCGACCGGTCGCCGCCCGCGTTCCGTGCCGACCTCGCCCGGTCGATCCGGCTGTTCCGGGCGTTCGGCAAGGAGCAGACCGATCCGGATCTCTTCTACGGCACGCTCGCCGACGACACGGTCGCGCAGTTGCGCGGCTACGCCGAGCGGGTCGGTCTAGGGCTGGCCGGCGCCACGGTGCTCGACGTCGGCGGCGGGATGGGCTACTTCAGCGATGCCCTGCGCGCGTCCGGGGCCCGGGCCGTCTGCGTGGACGTCGACGCGGGGGAGATGGCCGGCCGCGGCGACATGCCTCCCGGCGCGGTGCTCGGCAGCGCGTTGGCCCTGCCGTTCGCCACCGGCTGCGTCGACATCTGCTTCTCGTCGAACGTGCTCGAGCACGTCAGCGAGCCCGAGCAGATGGCCGACGAGATGGTGCGGGTCACTCGCCCCGGTGGCCTGGTCTACCTCTCCTTCACCAACTGGCTGTCTCCTCATGGCGGTCACGAGACCGGGCCGTGGTGGCACTACCTGGGCGGCCACTACGCGGCCCGTCGCTATGAGCGCCGGCTGGGCCGTCGGCCGAAGAACCGATACGGCGACACCCTCTTCGCGGTGTCGGTCGCGCAGGTCCTGCGCTGGGCCCGCTCTCGCTCCGACGCCGAGATCCTTACCGCCACCCCGCGCTATCACCCCCGCTGGGCATCGTGGGTGGTCGCGGTGCCGGGGCTGCGCGAGGTCATGACCTGGAACCTGCTCCTCATCCTGCGCAAGCGCGCAGGCACCTCGGCTCGGCGGGGCCGACTGGTGAGGACGGTGGCCAACCAGACGGCGGCAACGGCGAGTATGCCGAGGACCTGCGGGGCATAGTCCTTGGCCGGTTCGTAGACCACCAGCCATGCGATGCCGCCGAGCAGCAGCGCCGCTGGTGGGGCCAGCCACCACACCAGCCGGAGCACGCGGCGTACGAATGCCCAGGCCACGGCCCGCCATCCGGCCAGGGCGCCTGTCTCGCCGGCGGCGCGTCGGGGCGCGCGCACCTGGTAGGCGAGCACCGCGACCGCGCCACTGACGATGAGACCGCCCAGCACGCCGGCCGTCACGAGCAGACCCGCCCCGCCGACGGTGAGCGGCAGGATGACGCCGGCCCGGGCTGGCGGGGCGGTCGTGCCGGCGTCTCGCACCAGCCGGCGGCGGGACGGGATGAGCGCGACGAGGGCGACGATCAGGAGCGCGGCGGCGCCCACGAGCAGTCCGGCCCGGAACGTACGATCCGGCGGGAAGCGCAGCTCTACCTGGCCGGAGAGCCCGGCCGGAACGGCCCAGCCCTGCTGCCAGCCATCGACAATGACCGGGGTGAGCGCGACCCCGTCGATGCTCGCCACCCAGCCAGCGTTCGTGTTCTCCCTCACGTTGAGGATGAGGTCGCCGCCGTGGGGTGCCACGGTGACGAGCCGCCTCGTGGCCGACCACTGGTCAATGTGGACGGCGACCGGTCCGGGCGTGGGCGCCCCGGGCGTCAGCGACGGCGGGACCAGGGCCACCCGCGTGGGGACCGCGAGCTCGCTCGCCGAGGCGAGGACATGGTGCGTGCCGGCACCGAGTGTCGGGACGTCGCCGGAAGGCCCAACGTCCGATGTGGACGCGCACGGTACGGCCGGAACCTCGCGCTGCTCGAGCAGGTCGCGCTGAGTCGCGCTCAGCCGCGTGGTCACGGTGGTGTCGCCGATCCTGACCGTGGGGCCGCTCCCGCAGGGTAGCTCGACGGCCGCGTCCGGACTGAGGGCGCGCGGCGACGTCACCGCGGCCGGGCCGAGGAACGAGACCTCCGAGACCGCCACCGGGAGGCCGTCGACGACCTTCCTGCGGTACGGGTCGAACGAGCGGGCCGGGGTGCCCGCGGTGAGTCGTAGCGTGATCCGCGACGTATGCAGCGTGGTATCGAAATGGACTTCTCCATCACGCAGCGGCTCGGTGAACTCCCGGTCGCCGGCGACCACCGTCACCGCGGCAACCGGTGTGCCGGCAGCGCCGTCGCTGCGCGACAGACGCAGGCCGGTGATGGTCTGTGGCGACGACCAGGTGAAGCGGAGCTCGGGTGCGGAGTCCTGCGGCCCGGCGCGCCAGGTCGTACCGGGCTCCCCGTCGACGACCGCGCCCGGACGCGCCGCTGGATCGTCGAACGCCGTCGACGATGCCGTGACGGATGGGCCTGCATCGACCAAGCCGTCGAGCAGCGCGTCCAGGGCAGTGCCGCCGCGGGGCCGGGCCCAGACGGTCGTCTGGTAGGCGGAGGGCGCGGTGAGGGTCAGCTCGCGATCGATCGTCGGACCGTCCTCAGAGAGGCGGCCCACCAGCCCCGAACAGCGCACGGCGTCATCAGCGGCGGAGCCGAGGATCGGGCCGAAGAAGCACGCTGGCGTCGACGCCGCAGCGCTCAACAGCACCGTGGCGGGTGGGCTCCCGGCCGGAGGCGCGGGCACCAGCAGGGTCCGTTCCACGGCCATGCCGGGGATCTCCAGCTCGGTGATGCCGATCGCGTCATCGAGGACGGGATCCTTGTAGTCGTCCACGGTGACCCGGACCCGCTGCACCGGAGTGCTGCCGTCGAGGGGAACCTGCATCGTTGGCCCGGTCACGTCGAGGCTGACGTGCTGGTCGCCCGTGTCGATCGAGATGCGCCTCGGAAGCAGGCCGATCGACTGCTCAAAGTGGATGGTCACGCCGGGAAGTGGCCGCGGCCGCGCCAGCGTGACCTCGAGCCACTGACCCAGCTCCGACTGGAAGGGGTCGGGACGCCACGACGTCAACGGATCGCCATCGACGGCCGCGTACGGCTGGTGCTCGGGCAGCGACGGGCCGCCAGCCCTCGAGTCCGAGGCCGAACTCGACGCGCGCACGTCCGTCACGCCGAGATACGCGGCCGTGGTCGACCACTGATCGCCCCAGTCCGGCAGGTAGTCGTGGGCGCCCGCTGCCTGCTCAGCGGTGAGGGTTGCCGAAACCGGGTCGCGGCCGGTACCGAAGGAGACGTTGCGCAGGCGCAGCCCGTCCGTGACGATGACCGGACCTGATGGCCGCGGACCGGCCCCCGCCTCGTCGCCGGCGAGCACGGTCGGGCCGGCCGGCAGCAGTCCCGAGTCGGCGAGCCACAGCAACGACTCCGGCCCACCCACGACGGTCGTGACCTGATCGGCCGGGTACGCCATGACGGTGGTGACCGGCCGCTCGACCTTCAGGACCTGCAGCGCGGGCACGTCGACGCCGATCTCGTCGCCGGCACCGTCCAGAGTGGACGGAGCTATCTGCGGGCCGAACGTGGCGACGGAGGTCAGCCCCGGTGAGCGGCCCAGCGCCTGCTGGACGAGCAGGGGCTCCGTCGATTGGGATCGGCCGTAGTTGATGTCATTGCGAACCATCAGATACGACACGCCGGCGCGGGCCAGGTAGTCGGCGAGGCCAGGAGCGCCGTAGCCGGTGGAGAGCACGGACTCGATCGCGTCCATCATGCGGATCGTCGTGGGCGGGGTCAGCGGGATCACGCTGCGCACGGCGACGGGGACGGTCAGCAGCGGTTGGGTGACCTCGTCGAGGGTGTCGCCCCACGTGTAGTTGGGGAACCGGGCGCCCGGGATCACCAGCACCCGGCCCTCGTCGACCCGCTCGTTGAGCCAGCTCGCGGCGTCGCGCCAGTATCCAGGGACGGCGGTGAATCCATGCGAGGGTGCCAGCCCTCCGGTCAGCGCGGGGAACGCCATCATCCCGACCGCGGCGAGCGTGCCGCCCATGGCCGCGAAGCCCGGCCCGCGGCCCAGGCCCGGCCCCCGGCCCAGCAACGTCGCGTGCCACCGGCCCGTCGCGTCCCGCCGGTTCGTGAACCTCGCCCGCTGCAGGACGCCGACCAGGTGCGCGATGCCGAGCACCAGTGGCAGCCGCAGCACCACGTCGAACTTGTGGACGTTGCGCAGCGGCGCTCCGACGCCGTCCAGGAAGGCCCGTAGCTGCGGCGCGGGGGTCAGCGGCAGTTGGCCCACATGTCCCAGGCTCAGCAGTGCGAAGCCGACCACGAGCCCGGCCGCGAGGAAGCGCCGGTGCGGCATGCCGCGCCGGGCGAGGCCGGCCAGCCCGATCGCCGCGAGCACGACGCTCGCGGCGGCGGGCAGCGGCTTGTACGCGATGAAGTAGCCCGCGGGCAGCGTCGGTTGGTAGGTCTCCTGGAGCCAGCCGAGCCAGTCGTTCACGCCCCGCAGCGCCGACACCGGATCCGTGACGCTCGTGGTCGTTGTCGCTGTCTCGATGTACTGCAGGAACGGCGGGCTGTACCGACCGAGGACCAGCAACGGCAGGATCCACCACGCGGTCGCCGCGAGGACCGCCGCGCACCAGGTGACGAGCGCGTACACCCGACGACGCGGGGGCGTGAGCGTGCAGAGCCAGAGGAACGCCAGCGGCAGGGTGGCGAGGACCGCGGTCGCGTTGACGCCCCCGGCACACGCCACCGCCAACGCGGAGAGCGTCACCGCACGCCGGATGCTGGCACCGGTCGAGAGGCCGACCAACGGGATGATCACCCACGGCGCGACGGCCGTGGGCCACGCCTCGACGGAGAGCGCACCGAGTTCCGTGAGGATCCGCGGCGAGAGCGCGAAGACGACCCCGGCGACGAGCCGCGACGCCGGGGTGCCGATGCCCAGCCGCTCGGCGAGCCGGGTCGCGCCGGTGTAGGCCACGCAGAGGAGCAGCGCCCACCACAGCCGCTGCACCACCCAGGCGGGCAGGCCGATCCCGTGGCCGAGGGCGAAGAACGGCCCGACGGGCCAGAGGTAACCGTACGCCTGGTTCTGCAACTGTCCGAACGCCCCGGACGGGTCCCAGAGGTGCACGACCCGGCTGAGCAGGCCAGATGGGTTGATGGCGAGGTCGATCTTCGTATCGTCGACAATCAATCCGGGCGCCTGCAGGAACGCCAGCAGGGTCAGTGCCGCGCAGACCAGCCCGTCCCGGACCCGCGGGCTACGGAGGCGTCGCCACCCCATGCCCCCGGACGCGTGCCTGGGGCCGGTCAATGCGACTCCGGCTTTCGCGCCACCGCGACGAGACATGACGCCAGGGTCGGTCGGGCGCGGGCCAGGCCGTCGATCCAGCGGGCACCCCGGGGGACGCCGTGAAAGCGTGCGCCGAGGATCCGGACCGGTTCCAGGCCCGACAGGCGGAGCAGGTCGACCAACGCGGTCCGGTTGAACAGGCGCAGGTGCCCGACCGGGCGCGTGTCGGCCTTCAGGCGGGCCAGAGGTCCAGCACCGACCCGGGTGGACCGGGTCGATGTCTCATGGAAGACCGGCTGCACGCCGGCGAGGAAGATCAGGCGGTTGTACCAGGCGTGCAGGTTCGGCGTCGTGATGACGATCTGCCCGCCAGGCCGCAGCACTCGAGTCGCTTCCGTGAGCAGCAGGTCCGGGTTGACCAGGTGCTCGATCACCTCGGCTGCATGCACGATATCCACGCTCTCGGCGGGCAAGGGCATGCCGACGCCGAGGTCGCACTGGTGGAACTCGTAGGGCAGCAGCTTCGCCTTGGCGATCTGGTGAGCCGAGTAGTCGAGGCCGAGGTAGCTGGTCCCCGGCCGGTCGAGGCTCTTGGCGAGTCGATCGAGGAACGTACCGTCACCGCAGCCAGCGTCGACGATCGTCAGCGCGTCGCCCCAGCGGCGCGCGACCAGGCGGGCGATCTGCTCCCGCGCGACCCGTTGCCGGTCGAGCTCCTCGGCCTTGCCCTCGGTCTCCCAGCCTTCGGGACCGTAGAAGTCGATCACTGACATCTGATTCGCCCCATCACTCCACTCCCCGCCGGGCGTCACAGTCTCCCATACGGCGTGCGCTGGGCTGGTTAACGCCGGGGCCCATCGGGACGGCTGTGGCTGGTGCCGCCCGTGGGGCCGTTCATGCGGGTGCGGCGAAGTCCTGCGTCCAGTAGGGACGGCCGTCCTCGCTGTAGGCGAGCCCGACACCGATGTCGCGCAGTCCGCAGTCCAGGATGTTGTGCCGGTGGCCGGCGCTGCCCATCCACGCGGCCATGACCGCTGCCGGGGTGCGCTGTCCCGCGGCGATGTTCTCTGCCGCGGCGGACCACCGGTAGCCGGCGTGGGTGATCCGGCTGGCGAAGTCGACTCCGTCCGGCGTGGTGTGGTCGAAGTAGCCACGGGTGGCCATGTCCGCGGAGTGGGTCCGGGCCGCGCTGGTCAGCCGGCGGTCCACGCGCAGGGCGGAACACCCGGCGGTGGCCCGCTGCGTGTTCACCAGCGTCACTACCTGCGCCTCGAATGCCGCGGTCCCGGTGACCGCCGGCGCGGTGCTGGCGCGGGTCGCGGGCGTTCGGGTGGTCTCGCCGGTGCTGGCCGTGGCTGTCGACGGGTCCACCGTGGTCGCAGCGGCATGCGGCGCTGCAGAGCCCGTCGGGGCTGCATCGACGAGCAGAGCCATGCCGGACCAGGCGCCGAAGCCGAGCACGGCCGCGGCCGCGACGGCAGGGGCGGCCCGGCGCAACGTCGAGCGCGGCCGGGTCATCAACCGACCCTAGACAGCGCCCGCCTGGCCGCGCCACCGAAGCGGGGTGAGCCCGAGCGACCACCGTGGCTAGGGTTGGCGGCCATGGCGGAGCTGCGTACCGAGGCGGACGCCGCACCGCGCCGCGCGTGGCCCGTGCACGTGGCCGCGGGGCTGCTGGTGGTCGCCATCCTCGGGCCGCTGGCGTGGCCGGGATACGCCCTGAGCTACGACATGGTCTTCGTGCCGCGCCAGCACCTGACGTGGACACTGGTCGCACCGGCAGACGCGCTGCCGCGAGCCGTGCCACTCGACGCGGTCGTGGCCTTGGCGAACCTGGCGATCCCCGGTTGGCTGCTGCAGCGCGTCGCCCTGGCCGGACTGGTCTACGCGGCGGCGGTCGGGGCCGCCTCCTTGGTGCCGAGCGGGCGCGTGCTGCCACGGGTCGTCGCGGCCGTGGGCTACGTGTGGACCGCCTACCTGGCCGAGCGACTGCTGCTGGGACAATGGTCCCTGCTGTGCTGCTATGCGGCACTGCCCTGGATCGTCGCGGCCGCCATCGACATCCGTCGAGGAGCGCGAGCGGCAGTGCCGCGTCTGGTCGTCGCGGCGGCGGCGGCCTCGCTGACGCCCACCGGTGGTCTCATCGCGACCACAGCCGCGGCGGTCCTGCTGCTCGGGCGCCGTCCCGGCCGTACGGCTCTGGCCGGTCTGGCCGCGGTCGCGGCGCTCAACGCTCCGTGGGTCGTCGCCTCGCTGGTCGCCAGCGCCGGCGCGGCGTCGGACCCGGCCGGCGTGGCGGCGTTCGCCGCCCGAGCGGAGAACTCCACGGGCACGCTCGGCGCGTTGCTCGGCACGGGCGGGGTATGGAACAGACTGACCACACCGGACAGTCGCATGTGGACGAGTACCCCGGTCGTCACCGTGGTGCTGCTGGTGCTGGCCGTCATCGGCTGGCCACGGTTGCGCTCGGCCCTGGCGCCCGGGGTCGCCTACCGGCTCGCCGGGCTCGCCGCCGGCGGGTTCGTTCTCGCGATCGCCGGCGCGGTCCCGCCCGGTGCGGCGGCGTTGCGCTTTCTCGTGGTGCAGGTGCCGGGTGCGGGGCTGCTGCGGGACGGGCAGAAGTTCCTCGCCGGGTACGTCCTGCTGCTCGTGCTGTGTGTCGCGTCGGGCGTCGCGCGCCTCGCCGATCGGTTCGGTGCCGAGGTCGCTGGCGTGGTCGGCGTGGGCGCGGTGCTGCTGCCGCTGTTCGCGATGCCGGACCTCGCGTGGGGCGGTGCCGGGGCGTTGCACCCGGTCCGGTACCCCGCGGACTGGGCGACGGTGGAGCGGATCGTCGATGCCGCCCCGGGGGACGTGCTCGCCCTGCCGTTCGGCGAGTACCGACGCTACGGCTGGACCGGTGGCCGGGTGGTGATCGACCCGCTGCCGCGCTACCTGGCCGCGCCGGTCGTCGCCGACGACACGCTCGTCGTCGGCGCGGTGACCGTCGCCGGCGAGGACCGGCGGGCGGCACGGGTACGTGAGCACCTGGCCGCGGGGGGAGCCGCCGCCGACCTGGGCGTTGCCTGGGTCGTGGTGGAGGGCCCCGGCGTGCCGCCCTCCGCGCTCGCCGGGCTCGATCGTGTCTACAGTGGACCGGAGCTCACGCTCTACCGCAACCCCGCGGCGGTGCCCGCCGGCCACCCGACGACGGCGCGGCGGGCGGCGATGCTGCTCGCCTATACCCTGGCGCTGGGCATGGTCGTCGGTGCGGCCGCGTGGTGGTCTACTTGATCGACAGGTGCACGTGGTTGGTGTGGTTGCTCGACGGGTCGCCGTTCGCGCCCGAGTAGGCCTTCCACCGCCCGGTGCTGGCCAACCAGATCCGCTTGTACCAGATCACGTAGAGCACGCCGAGCCGGTCGGCGTTGAAGACGAAGAAGTTGGCCAGGTCATCGCCGTACGTCCGCGCCGCCCCGGTGGCCGCGCCGCAATAGATGCAGGACGAGTCGACCGCGAAGTCGCAGGCGCGTCCCTTCGGGTGTTCGCTCACGTTCGCGCGCTGCCCGTAACAGGCGACATAGATCTTGAAGCCGGCCTTCTTGGCTTCCGTGACCGCGTGCGCCGTGCGCGGAGTGATCAGGAAGTCGCGGCCGTTGTGCGCCACGCTGGACTCGAGCACCGATCGCGACTCGACCGGCCAGCTCCCGTCCTTGTTCCGCGGCGCGGCGGCGGCCACCACCGACGACCTGGCGCTGAACACACCATCATCGCTCGTGTCACAGGTGCCGACCGCTGCCCGGCACAACGCCAGTTGGGCCTCCTGCTTGCGGGTGTCCATCTCGGCGAGCAGCGACTGCTGGTTGGCCGCCTCCTGGTCGATGCCGGCCTGAGTCTGCCTCGCCTGCGTCTCGGTGGCGACCAGATCATTGATGAGGTTGGTCCGGTGGCTGGCGACCGCGTCGACCAGGCCCATCCCGTCGAGGAGCTCGTCGGTGGTCGCGTTGCTCACGATTCCGGCGACCGATACGTAGCCCGCGGAGATGAAGGCGAGGTTCGCCACCTTGCCCAGTTCCGCGACCTGTACGCCCATCTTCACTTCGACATCGGCGAGTGTCTTGGTCAGTTGCTGCTGATGGGTCACCGACGCGTCCAACGCAGCCTTCGCGTCCAGCCACGCACTCTGGGTCTCGTCGAGCTGCTGGCGCATCTCGTCGGTGCCGCCCTCGAAGTCGATCGGGTCGGGGTCCGTGGACGAATCCGCGACCGGCGGCGGTCCCGGTGTCGGCGCCGCAACCGTCGCGGCGGCTGGTGTCGGGGCGAGGCCCACCACCGTGAGCAGCGCCGCGGCCGCGATGCCGGTGAGCCTGAGCAGTGCCCGCGTCCCGAGCCGCGAGGGCGTCACGGGGGCGACTTGCCGTTTTACGTCCTTTTCTACCGATAGCAGCACAAGCGGGGCGCTCCGTTTGGCCATGCTCGGCAGCCTACCTAGGCCCGCGCGTGGCCGCACGAGCGCCACGCACGGCGCGCGCCGCCGTCGTGGCGGCGAGAGTGAGCGTGGCGGTGATGATCGAAAGAGTCAGCACACCGCCGACCGTGGTGGGACGGACCACCACGGCGGCCGCCACCATGGCGCCCAGCGCGATCCACAGCCACAGCGCCGGTCGCGCCACGTGGGCCGCGATCTCCGCGTTGACGAGCACGAATACCAGCGCGTAGAGCGCACCCACGGTCGCGAAGGCCGGAGCGTAGCCGGCCAGATGCGGGTACTGGCCGCGGCCGACGATGCCCACCGCGAGGTCCGCGAAGAGGGCCGAGGCGCCGATCAGCACGACACCGCACGCCGCGGTGCAGGCCAACGTGATCCGCACCGCGTGGCGGCGCGCCCGCGCGAACATCGGCAGTGCCAGCACGGTCAGCGCGCCCGGAGCCCAGAGCGCACCCTTGCTCAGCACCGACCCGACGGCGTACGCGCCCGCGTCCGCCCCGGGCAACAACGCCTGCGCCAGCAGCAGGTCGGCGTACGAGATGGCGAGCATGGCGATGCTCGCGCCGCCGGCGCGCAGCACCTCGCGCGCCCGCACGCGCCGCTCGCGGTCCTGGCCCGACGCGGTCGGAGCACCCGCGTTCGTACCGGGCAGCGCCGCGATGACGACGACCGACGCCACGGAGGCGCCGGCGCCGACGGCCAGCGACGCCGTCACGCCCAGTCCCACCGCGAGCGCGGCCAGCACACCGCCGTACCGGCCGAAACCCAGCAGCAGCATGCCCGCGGCGAGACGGCCGTAGGACTGGCGGCCCTGCAGTTCGCCCAGCCATCGCCCGGCCAGGATCACCGGGCCCGTGAGCAGGGCGAGCAGGACCGCCTGCAGGGCCGGCACGTGCAGCGCCCAGGCGATCATCGGTACGCCGAAGAGCAGGGCACCGGTGGTGAGCCCCGCGGTGAGTAACGAGACCCGGCCCGCCCCGGCGACCGTGGCCTGCCGCGCCCACCGTACGGCCAGCGCCGTCTGCAGACCCGTGCCGACCACCGACGCCACGGCACCCACGCCGAGCAGGGCGACGAGCGCACCGACCTGCGCCGGGGGCAGCAATCCGGCGGCGAGCACCGGCACCACGGCGGCGAGCCCGTTGACGGCCATCGACGCGACCGCGACCACCGCGCCGGCGCCCGCCAGGGAGCGGGCCGATCGCAGCGCGGCCCGTGCGGCGGCGGCCGTGGTCTCTACAGCCATGGTGCGGGCAGGCTACCCCGCACGACATGATCTCGGCAGTGTGGGCGGCCGAGGGTAGCGGGGTTCCAACCTGGGCCACTCCCGCATGCGTCAAAGTCTGGTGACTCAGGTGAGTGGGGGGTGGGGGTTGACCGACGACGGGTTCGGGAGTTCGTGACCGGGCGGCTCGGGGCCCTGTCGCGGGTCGCGTACCTGCTCACTGGCGATCACGACGCGGCTGAGGACCTGCTCCAGAACGCGCTGGTCGTCGTGGCGTCGCAGTGGCATCGGGTAGCGGCAGCCACCGAGCCCATGGCCTACGTCCGCCGGATGCTCTACCACGAACTCGTTTCGACCTGGCGGCGCAACCGGTATCTGCGGGCCGAGTACAGCACAGACCAACTGCCGGACAATGGCGGCGACCGGGACGAGGCGAGTGACACCGTCAGGCGTGTTGTTCTCGAGCAGGCGCTCGGCAAGTTGACGTCCCGGCAGCGCGCGGTCATCGTGCTGCGCTTCTATGAGGATCTCTCCGAGGTCGATACCGCCGAGGCGCTCGGCTGCTCCGTCGGGACGGTCAAGAGCCAGACCCACCATGCACTGTCGCGGCTGCGGGCGCTCGCCCCGGAACTCGCCGACCTGGTGCACCACGACTCCGAGGTGGTGACATGACTACGGAACTGAAGAGCCTGCTCGACGAGGTGGCCGATCGGGCGCGCACGTACGACGTCGTGGAGCGGGCGGCGCTGCGGGGCCGGCGGCGCCGGCGGAGGCGGCAACTCATGGCCGCGGGCTCGGCCGTGGCAGCGGTCCTCGCTCTGGCGACGGCGGTCGGTGTGATCGTGGGCGGTCCGGCCTCGGATCCGCGGCCGCGGGTCGGCGCCTCGTCGGCGCCGGATGCCACGACCCCCGGGCAGGTCGGCCCGCCCTTCCCGGCCCGCTGCACCGCCCAGCGCCTGCCGATCCCGGACGGGTACCCGCACAAGGCCGTGGTCAGCGGCGGCGATCCCACCGGGCGTTTCCTGGTCGGCCGCGCCTACCTACGGGGCGGCGGTCACACGATGCTGATCTGGGACAACGGCTCGGTGAGGACCGTCGATATGGCCGGTGAGGACGCGGACCTCTATGACGTCAACAGCTCCGGAGATGCGGTCGGGTACAGCTATGTCACCCCCGAGCAGACCGCTGCCTTCGCCTATGTCGACGGCACGATGACCCGCCTGGCTGGTGTGAACGCGATGGCCACCCAGATCGGCGAGAACGGCGCGATCGTCGGCTCCATCGGGACCGGTGGCAACGCCTGGACCACTGTCGTCTGGCGATCACCCTCGGCACAGCCCGAGCCGCTGCCGCAACCAACCGGCCTGTCCAACGCGTCGGCCGTCGCGATCGACACTGATGGAACGATCATCGGTTCGGCCCGCGGCGGGCGCGGACAGGACGTGCCCGTCCTGTGGCGTCCGGATGGGACGGTGCTCACGTTGGCGTGGCCCAGGGCCGCTCACCCGGATGGCAGCTCGCCGGGGAGCATCGGGTTCATCGGGGGAGTGCACGACGGGTGGGTGGCCGTCGAACTACGGGACTTCCTGATCGACGGCAGGGACCACGCCCAGGACGACTGGTACACCTGGAATATCCACACGGGACAGACGCGTGAGCTGGATGTCGCGCCCGAGCTCGTCAACGCGCAGGGCTGGGTGGTCGCGCATGCGCTCGACGCGTGGCTCGTCCTCGACTCCGAGCGCGGGCGGGTCACGCTCTCCACGCTGCCCGGCGTCGCGGATGCCCCGCTGACCAGCGCCCAGGTCACGAGCCTGAGCGATGATGGCCGAACCATCGGCGGCTCGTTCGCCCGGCTGACCGCCAGCTTCGGTGACGACGACAACATTCCTGTCGTCTGGCGGTGCTCGTAGCCACGGACGCTCCACTGTGGAGCACGACGGGAGGGGTCCGGCGGGCTGACCCGCCGGACCCCTCGCGCGTGACGTGGGTCAGTGCTGTGCGGAATGGCCGCCGTGAACGACGGCACCCGTGGTCGGGTCGAGGATCAGCGGCTCGGTGTGCGGCCTGCCGAACGCGAGCATGCTGTTCAACGACCCAGCAGTACGGTCGAACGAGGAGTCGCCGATGCGGCCGGTCTTCCAGTTGTCCTCAATGAACCTCAGGACGGAGGTCTGGTCGGTGCGGCTGTGGTCGACGAAGTTGGACTTCGCGTACGGCGAGATCACCAGCAGCGGCAGGCGCGGGCCGAACCCGCAGCGGTCGGCGTAGCCGCCCGAGGCCGGCTTGGCCAGGCAGGCCGCGATGTCATTGGCCGGGTCGGTCGAGCCGTTGACGACCGGCGGTGCCACGTGGTCGTACCAGCCGTCGGAGTCGTCGTAGGCGATGACGACCGCCGTGGAGCTCCAGAACGGGGACGCCTGCAGCTCATTGATGGTCTTCACCAGGAACTGCTGCTCGTCCAATGGATCGCTGTAGCCCGCGTGCCCATCCTGGTACTCGCCGGCCTTCAGGAAGCTGACGGAAGGCAGGTTGCCCGCCGCCAACGCGGCGTCGAAGTCGCTCAGGTCGTAGTTGTGGTTGGCCTGGTCGGTGTGCCCGATCGCCGCGACCGACGACGGCGGCAGGTGGTGCTCGTTGGCCGTCGACGGGAAGTAGGAGAACGGGTTGTGGTGCGGGCTGTAGTCCACGACGGTGTTGCCACCGATGTTCTGGTGCGTCGCGCCGCAGACCGCGTACCCGTTGGCCGTGCCCGTGGGCTTGAAACCGCCCTGGAACCAGCCCCAGGTGATGCCCTTGTCGTTGAGAAGGTCACCGATGTTGCGTCCGGTCATGGCGCCCAGCGCGAAGCTGCCGGTGTGGTTGTTGTCGGAGCAGTCGTCAAACGCCGGGTCCGGGTCGTTGATGACCGTACCGATGCCGTTGGCGTCCGGCGAGCTCACCGTGAACGGGTCGCTGACCTTCTCGTGGGTCACCGGATTGACCGCGAAGATGCCGTGCGTCTGGCCCGAGATCAGGTTGATCGCCCCGGGGGTCGAGGGGCCGAACACGGTGTCGAAGGAGTTGTCCGACAACGCGTAGTTCTGCGCGTAGTTCCACAACGCCGTGACGGTGTTGCCGTCGTAGTAGTCCATGACGAGCCCCGGCTGACCGAAGATGATCGGCATGCCGGTGCAGGTCTCCTTGTTCGTGAACTGCACGAACTTGTCGGCCTTGCCGTTGTCGTAGGCCTCCTGCTCGTGGAGGTACCCATGGTCCTGGTCGCAGGTCAAGGCCTGCTCGTGGGTGAGCCGGGTCGGGTTGAAGGTGTTGGGGTTGTTGGTGAGCAGGCCCGGAGTGAGCCCGTTGACCTTCGCTGTCTTCTTGTCCGCGACGAACGTGGTGCCGTCGGTGTTGGCCGCCTTGGGGTAGGTGCCGAAGTAGTGATCGAACGAGATGTTCTCGTCGAAGATGACCACGAGGTGCCGGATCGGCGTGGTCGTGACCACGGGTGGCTTCGGTGCACCGTGCCCGTGACCGGGCCACCAACTGCTGGTTCCGGCGAAGGCGGGTGAGGTCACGGCGACGGCCGCCACGACCGTCGCGGCGGACGCCATCACGGTGATGGTCTTCTTCCTGCTCCACGTGCGGGGATTGATGCCCACGGTTCCTATTCCTCCTGAGGAGCCGAGATGGTCAATTCACCAGCTCGCCTCGCTGGTGTCTTGCCGTTCTCCCTTCGCGCGACAACGGGTTTCCGGGGGTCACGAGGCCTCGAGCAACGACCGTCCAAAGTAGTCAGACTCGCCACGCACGCCTGGTAGGACGAGAAAGTAACCGCCACCCACGGGCTGGATGTAGTCGACGAGTGGCTCGTCGATCAGGCGGGTCTGGACGGCGGCGAACTGTCGGCTGATGCTGCTCTGGTAGCTGATGAAGACCAGACCCTGGTCCTGGTTGCCCACCGCGTCCACGCCGGCCTGGTAGTTGTACGGCCGGCGCAGCAGGCGGCTGTTCTCAGCCTCCGGGGTGCGCGGATTGGCGCGGCGGATGTGGCTGGTCAGCGGGATGGCCACCCCGACGGGGTCGTTGGCGAAGTTGGGCGGGTCGAACTCGTCGTTGCCGTCCAGCGGCGCGCCGGTGTCGCGCCGACGGCCGAACATGTTCTCCTGCTCGTGGATGCTGACCCGATCCCAGAACTCGACGAGCATGCGGATGACGCGTACGACCTGGTACGTGCCGCCCACCGCCCAGGGCTGCTCGCCGGAGGGCTGCAGCCAGACGAAGCGGTTCATCAGCGCGGAGTCGGTAGCGTCCAGATTGGACGTTCCGTCCTTGAAGCCCATGAGGTTGCGCGGCGTGCCCGAGGGTCGCGGCGGCGAGACGAAACCCTCGATCTGCCATCGGATCTGCATGCCACCGCGGGTGTGGCGGGCGAGGTCGCGCAGCGCGTGGAGCACCGTATCCCGGTTGTCCGCACACAGTTGCAGGCTGAGGTCGCCGTGCGACCGTGCCGGCTCGAGGTGGTCGTTCGGAAAGGTCGGCATCGGCGTGAGCTCGGCGGGCCGGAGGGCCGAGAGCCCGTACCGCTCGTCGAAGAGGGATGCGCCAACGCCGAGGGTCACCGTGAGCCGGTCCGGGGGCAGGCTCGGACCGAGGATGCCGGAGTCGGGTGGCGGGGCGGAGATGCCGACGTTGGGCGGATCGCCACCAGCGGTCAGCAGGCGAGCCCGCTCGGTGAGGGTGCGCATGAGGTCGGCGAGCTCGGCCCTACCGGAGGCGAACACATCCCATGAGGCCACAATGGACACTGGTTGCGCAGGCGTGGTCACGCCGGCCTGATGCTCGCCGTGGAAGGCGATCCGGGGGTCGGCGGGTGCGGGCGGGACCGGCATAGTGGCGTCCGCCGCCGCGGCCCCGGCCACGACTCCCCCGGCCGCACCCGCCGCGAGGCCGGCCGCGCCGATGAGTGCGCCACGCAGGAACGTCCGCCGGTCGGGCCCCGTCATGATGTCCTCCGCACTTCACCGATCGCGGCGATCGGGGCGAGCGTCTCGATCAGGTTGCCCAGGGACCCGGCCAGACGTTCCCGCTGCGTCTGCGTCAGCGATGTCAGCGCAGGAAGGCTGCCGTCGGGGCGACGCACCGCGTTCACGGCCTCGACGACCCGGCTCATGGCGGGGCCGATCGAGTCCCAGCCGGCATATCGCTGGCGCAGCACCGGTTCCAGCGCGTCGAGGACCGCCCGGGTGCCGTCAAGGTTTGCCTCCAGCGTCGCCACGCTGGTGCCGCTGCCCAGGTCGGCGGCACCGGTCAGCTGGAACTGCAGCGAGTCCTCGAGAATCTCGTGCGCGCGCAGCGGCAGGTCGTTCGGCTCGATCTGCGTGTGCGGGAAGTCCGTGCGCAGGCGACGGACGTCCTCGACCAGCGTGTCGCCGAGCGCCGCGAGGCTCGACATCGACTCCTCGCGCCATAGGCCAAGCTCGATGCGATGGAAGCCCGTGAACTGGTGGTCGGAGACGCCACCGGGTAGCCCGTCGGGAAGGCCATCGATGGCGTCACCGACATCGCCGAACGCGTCGTACGCCGCGCCGAGGCGTTCGTAGTCCAGATGCGCCGTGAGCCAGGCAGCGCGGGACCTGGCTCGGTCGCCGACGTGCAGAGCATCGCGCAGGGCGGCGGTATCGGTGCCGAGTGTGCGCAGTCCCCGCTCCACGTACGCCTGGTAGTTCGCCACCACGGGCTGCAGGTCCTGGAACGTCACGGGAGCGACCGCCGGGTCTGCGTCGGGCGGGCCGCTGTCCAGACGCAGCGTCGCCCCGGTCACCGCGTCGGCGCCCTCGAGCATGCACCGCAACGCGTACGCGCCCTTGCCGAGAGTGACTCGCATCATGCGCGAGGTTCCCGGCGCAAGGGACTCGACCTCGGCATACACGCCCCCGGTCGTCGGGTCGATGAGATCCACCTCGGCGGTAGCGATGTCGATGTTATGCAGCGTGAGGCTCGCCGGCCCGGGGCCCGCGGTGGTCCACTCGGGCGCGCACGCTCCGCGCGACACGCTGAGTTCGGACGGCGGATGTGGCGCCCGACAGGCGGTTGCGGTGGCGAGCACGAGCACGCAGGCTCCCGCAAACGCGACGCGGCGCACGATTCATCACCTCGCTCCCGGACCGCCCGGAACACTAAGCGAGGGGCATGCCGGACCGACAGGCCTGTCACGAACGTGCGCGTCAAAGTTCACGTCGCGGTCACCGGCGCACGCCCTGGTGTTTAAGACGCTCTATCCCAGCGGCCGCGCCGCAGCCGACCAGTAGGCTCAGGGCCATGGCGAATGCTGCGACCGCGGGTACGGTCGACATCGGCGGTGACCTGTTGGTCAACCGGTTGGGGTTCGGCGCGATGCGCATCACCGGCGACGGGATCTGGGGTCCTCCGCGCGACCACGGGGCCGCGCTCACGGTGCTGCGACGGGCCGTCGAGATGGGCGTGAACTTCATCGACACCGCGAACTCGTACGGGCCGCAGGTGAGCGAGAACCTCATCGCCGAGGCTCTGCTCCCGTACCCCGACGACCTTGTGATCGCCACCAAGGCCGGCCTTGAGCGGCCCGGGCCCAACCGGTGGACGCCCAACGGGCGACCCGAGTACCTCGTGGCCGAGTGTGAGGGCAGCCTGCGGCGGCTCGGGCTGGAGCAGATCCCGCTGTTCCAGCTCCATCGACCCGATCCCAAGGTGCCGCTCACCGATTCGGTCGGCGCCCTGGTCCAACTGAAGGAGCAGGGCAAGATCCGCCACATCGGTCTGTCCAACGTCAGCGAGGCCGAGATCCGTGAGGCCCAGCAGGTGGCGACGATCGTCTCGGTCCAGAACCGGTACAACGTCAACGACCGCGACTCGGAGTCCATTGTGGACCTTTGTGAGGCGGACGGCCTGGCGTTCCTGCCCTGGGCACCGATCCGGGAGGCCCGGGGCAACCGTGCGGTGGACGAGCTTGCCCAGCGCTACGGCGCCACGCCGTACCAGGTGGTGCTGGCGTGGCTGCTCGCCCGCTCACCGGCGGTGCTACCGATCCCGGGCACCAGCACCCCGGCCCACCTGGAGGAGAACGTGGCGGCGGTCGACCTGGCGCTCATGCCCGAGGACGTGGCTTCGTTGACGAACGGGTGATCCGGCGACGATATGCTTGCCGGCATATACCGGCAGCCGTATCGTCAGAGCCGTGCACGCCAGCGCCACACCAATGCAGGAACCCACGTTCCTGATCCTCGCGGCACTCGCGGACAGGCCGCTGCACGGATACGGCGTGATCCAGGAGGTCGCGGCGCTCTCGGGTGGGCGCGTGACCCTGCGGCCGGGGACGCTGTACGGCGCCCTGGACCGTCTCGTGGAGCAGGGCCTGGTCACGGCCGACCGGGAGGAGGTCGTCGACGGGCGGCTGCGTCGCTACTACCGGCTCAGCGACGAGGGCGCCGGCGTGCTGGAGACCGAGGCACGGCGCCTGGTGAGCAACGCCGACGTCGCCGTGTCCCGCCTACGCCGCCGGGCCGGCGCTCGGGCGGGGCAGGCCCGGCCGGGGCTGTCCCATGCCTGAGGCGCCCGCACGGTCGTCGGCGGAGCGGCGGTGCCGTCTGCTCCTGTTCGCCTACCCGGCGCAGTACCGGGCCGTGCGCGGCGACGAGATCGTGGCGACGATGCTCGACGCGATCCCGGCTGGCGGCAGGCCCACGCTCGCGGACGAGCTCGACGTCGTCGCGGCCGGGCTGCGGCGCCGGCTTGGCACAGCACGAATCGACGGGCTCGATGGGGGGCTGCGGCAGGCCGCGCCGGTCGCGTTGACGCTCGCGGCAGGGATCTCCGCGTTCGCGTGGTGGCGCGTCGAACCGGTGTCGTTCGGCTCCTACATGGGCGGCGCCGCGCTCTTCGGGGTGTTCCGTACCCTCGGCCCGATCGCCTACGCGTGCTGGCTGATGGCCGCCCTCGGGTGGGCCGTGCTGCGCCCTGCCGCGGCCCGAGCCCTGATCGGGTTCGCCATCGCCGCCACCCTGGCTCTCCCCGTGGTCGCACAACTGACCACTGTGGATCGACCGCCGCTGTGGGTGGTGATGGCGCTGTCGGCGTTCGGGGCGCTGGCGCTGCTCGGCACCGCCCCGGCCGTCGGCGCGACCCGGCCCGGGCTGGACGAGCGGCTCGCGGTGGTCACGGGCGCGGTCGCGGTCGCGGTCGGCGGGTGGGCCGTCACGGTCGCCTGGCCGCCCGATCCGGGCACGGTCCGCTACTACTACCAGCCAACGCTGGCGCGGGTGAGCGTCGTGGTCACGGCAACCGTCGCCGCGGTCGCGATCGTCGGAATCCGGGAACGCGATCGGCGGCAGTGGCTCTGGGCCACCGCACTGCTCGGCCTGCCCGCGGGCTGGATCGGACCCTTCGACACGACGGCCCTGCTGCAGACAGCGCCCCGGTTCGGCCGGCTCGCCCAGGTAGTGCTCGCCACCTGCGTGGCGGTGGTCGCGCTCGCCTGGCTGTCCCGGCGCACCGCTGCGCGGTTGCGTGCGGCAGGCACCTTCGCCCTGGGAACGGCGGTCGGCCTGGCCAGCTTCGCGCTGCTCGCTCGGGCCGGTCACCTCGGCTTCGCCCCCGGAGCCGTCCCGACGTACGTCTGGTGTGGCATCGCGGCTCTCGCCCTGACCGGCGTCCTCGCCGAAGGCGTCCACAGTGGATTGTTCGGCTGGGCCGCCGGCGCGTTCGCGGCGAGCTTCGTCGTCTCGATGTACGACATGAACTGGAGTCTCGCCGGCTGGTCGGTTCCCGGGCCGAGCCTCAACCTCGTCATGGCACTGGCCCTGCCACCGCTGTCGGCGTGCGCGGCTGCGGCGGCCGTGGCGCTACGGCCGGGTACGCGGCGGGCGGCGGTGTCGCGCCGCGCGGTGGCCGTGCTCGCGGTCAGCCTCGGTTGGATCGGCTACGTGGCGGTTCCGTACGTGCGCTCCTGGGGGCCGGTCATCCTGGTCCTCGCCGCGTGCGGCCTTGCATTGCATCAGTCCAGCCGCAGCGGGCTGGGGCGCACCGGGCACGAGCGCGGCTGAGGCGATGTGACGTTCGTTTCGATCGTGGAGCGGCGGCCGCGATCTGGGATTAGATGTCTAGCGTGGGCAGCGGCGGACGGGATGAGATCACCCTCCGGTCGTTGACTGCGTCGGTCTTTCTGCCGACCGCCGTCTTCGATATCGGCACCGGGGCCGTCGCGCCGATCCTGGCTCTGACGGCGCTCGATCTCGGCGCCACCCCGGGACTGGCGGGAGCGGTCGTGGCGCTGCTCGGTGTGGGCCAGCTCGCGGGAAACGTGCCGGCCGCGGCGCTGGTCAATCGAGTCGGCGATCGCCGGGCCATGATCGCTTCCGCCGCGCTTTCCGGCGCCGCGATGGTGGCCTGCTTCCTGGCCGCAGACGTACTGGTTCTTGCCGCAGCGACGTTGGTCGTCGGTGCGTGCAACGCGACCTTCGGCCTTGCCCGGCAGTCCTTCGTCACGCTCGTGGTGCCCGGCTCGATCAGGGCCGCCGTCATGTCGACGGTCGGCGGCTCGCACCGGATCGGGCTGTTCATCGGCCCGTTCCTGGGCGCGGCCGCCATCCAGGCGAGCGACCAGCGCGCGGCCTACCTGGTCGCGGTCGGGGCCGCCGTCGCGGTCGTGTTCGTACTGCTGGTGGTGCCGGAGCCGCCACACGCACAGGCCTTCGCGCAGCGCCCGCGAGAGACGGCATCGATGGCTTCCGTGTGGCGCGAGCACTGGCGACTGCTGCTCACGCTCGGCCTGGCCATCTTCGCCATCGGCGCGGTCCGCGCGGCCCGGCCGACGGTGGTACCGCTGTGGGCTGACCACATTGGACTCGACGCCCAGACCACGAGCATCCTGTTCGGCATCGGTGCCGCCGTCGACATGGCGCTGTTCTATCCGGCGGGCCGGGTCATGGACCGCTTCGGCCGGCTCTGGGTGGCGCTGCCCTCGATGGTGCTGCTCGGTGGGGCGATGATCCTGGTGCCGTTGACCGACGGGGTCGTCGGCCTGGCGCTGGTCACGCTGCTCATGAGCATCGGCAACGGTCTTGGCTCGGGCATCGTCCTCACGCTCGGCGCCGATGTCGCGCCCAGGGACGTACCCGTGAGGTTCCTCGCCCAGTGGCGGCTCATGGGCGACAGCGGCAGCGCCGCCGGACCTCTGTTGGTCGCCGCCGTCGCGACCGGGCTGGCCCTCGGCGCCGGCATCGTCGCTGCCGGCATCGTTGGCCTGCTCGCGGGTGCAGGGGTGGCGCGCTGGGCGCCGCGCTACTCGCCCTTCGCGACCCGCGAGATGGTCCGCTCCGGCCAGACCTAGCGGCCCATCAACTGAGGTGCGGTTGCCAACCGTCGCGGTAACGCACGCCGTCGCGACCGACCTGGACCTCGCCGTGCCATGAGTTCGGGACCGGCTCAGTCCGGACCCGCTCGGGGCGTTCGACAACGACACACGTCTCTTCATCGGGCCACCACCAGCCGCACGCGCGCACGACGGCAGCCCAATCATCGAAGCCGCGCAGGTCCTGGCTTGCGTACCGCGCGAGGCCCAGACGTCGAAGCACGTCGTAGTACGCGACCCACGATGCGCCCTGCTGCCCGTACCAGCACACCGGGAGCAGGCCCTCGGTCTGCAGCGCCGCCCGCACTCGCGCAGTGAAGCCGTGGGCGAGGCTGCGCTGCAGGGCATTCCGTACGCCCTGGTGCAGGACGACACCCAGGGGTACGCCCGCCGTGAGTGCCGCCAGCGGCGGTAGCTCTGGCCAGGGCTGCTTGTTCCGCCCCTGTCGTGCCGGCGTTGCTTCCGGGTCTGGGTACACCACGCTCTCACCGAGACGTGCACGGATGCGCGAGGCCAAGGTGGCGATGTCACTGGCAAGGCGGGGCGTCCCTCGGGAAGCCCGGAGGCGAGTCTGGAGTGGATCTCTGACCCAGAGATAGACGTCGTTGAGCGTGGGGAGGCCGGCGACGAGCGGCAGAGCCTGCTACGGCGAGTCGACCCAGATGAATCGGGGCCGGGAGCGAGAGATTGCCTCGTAAATCCCAGTCAGGCCACGCTCGGCGGCGTGTCGATCGGCCGGCGCTGTCGACAGGCCGTGCTCGAGCCAATCTCGACGGATCATTACCGCCTGACGCCACAGTTCCTGCGGACTTTCGGGGGTGGTCGGCTCGCTCGTCCTGGACTTGGTTCTCGGGGGCGCCGCCCCATGGGCGCGGCGCGCGGGGGAGGTCACCGCATGGGGGCGTTGCCGCCCTTCCAGTCAAAGATCATTGCACGATGATGGGCTGCGCCCGCAAGGTCACGCAACTGGATTCTGTCCGTACGTCTCCCGGCGCCGCCCGGTGCCTCGCCTTTAGAAGGGTGGGATCTCGTCGATGGGGTTGGTGGCTGGGGGTGGGGGATCGGGCTTGGGTTGGGGTTGGCGTGGTGGTGGGGTGATGTCCTTGCAGGTGTTGTGGTCCTGGTGGATGCCGATGTAGGT
>DATBGZ010000013.1:0-2391 GCA_036557785.1 Micromonosporaceae bacterium | reverse complement strand
CCGATCGCGGCGTAGTCGGCCGTGGCGTCGTGATCGGCGCCGTCAACGCGGTAGCTGGGCCGGTTGCAGCCCAGCGCGATCAGGGCGCCCACGCCGATCGACACGGCGTCGGCCCCCAGCGCGAGCGCCTTGGCCACGTCGGCCCCGGACCGGATCCCGCCGGACACCACGAGCTGGACCTCGTTCTGCTTGCCGATGTCCCGCAGCGCCTCCGCGGCGATCCGCACCGCGGGCAGCGTCGGGATCCCGGTGTGCTCGATGAACACGGTCTGGGTGGCCCCGGTGCCGCCCGCCATCCCGTCGATCACCACCACGTCGGCACCCGCGGCCACGGCCAGCTTGACGTCGTGCTCGACCCGGGTGGCCCCGAACTTGACGTAGATGGGCTTCTCCCAGCCGGTGGCCTCGCGGAGTTCCTCGATCTTGATCCGCAGGTCGTCGGGTCCGGTCCAGTCCGGGTGCCGGGAGGCGGACCGCTGGTCGATGCCGGGCGGCAGCGTCCGCATCGCGGCCACCCGCTCGCTGACCTTCTGGCCCAGCAGCATGCCGCCGCCCCCGGGCTTGGCGCCCTGGCCGATCACCACCTCGATCGCGTCGGCCGCGCGGAGGTCGTCGGGGTTGAACCCGTACCGCGACGGGAGGCATTGGTACACCAGCAGCCGTGACGCCTTCCGCTCCTCGGGTGTCATGCCGCCGTCGCCCGTGGTGGTCGATGTGCCCACCGCGGTCGCGGCCCGGCCCAGCGCCTCCTTGGCGTGGGCGGACAGCGCCCCGAAGCTCATCCCGGCGATCGTGATCGGGATGGCCAGCTCGAGCGGGCGGCTGGCGAACCTGCTGCCCAGCACGGTCGTGGTGTCGCAGCGCTCCCGGTAGCCCTCCAGCGGGTAGCGGGTGAGCGAGGCGGTGAGGAACACGAGGTCATCGAACGAGGGCATCCGGCGCTTGGCGCCCCAGCCGCGGATCTCGTACCGCCCCACCTCGGCCATCTCGTGGATCTGACCGATCACCTCGGGTGGGTAGCCGTAGCTCCGCTCGGTGCCCGTCCACGGCAGCCCGGCGGCCGGGGTCCGCCCATGAAGGGGGAATGGGGAGGCGGGCTGGGTCATCAGTACCTCTGGTCTTTCAGTGCGTCGAAGCGGTACAGGTTCTTCGCGGAGGCGACTCTAGTCACGTCCTCGGCCCGGATGTGCGAGAAGCCCGCCTGCGCGGCGAGCTCCCGCACCCGCCGCACGTCGTCGTCGGTCAGGTCCTCGACCCTGGCGTCGGAGCCGAGCGACTTGATCGTGCCGCCGACGTAGATCACGGCCTCGTACAGAGAGTCGCCGAGCGAGTCGGCTGCGTCGCCGCCGACCAGGATCGTGCCCGCCTGCGCCATGAACCCGCTCATGTGCCCGACGTCCCCGGCGACAGCGATCGTGCCGCCCTTGAGCGAGATCCCGGTCCGGGACGACGCATCGCCCTCGATCACGATCAGGCCGCCGTGCGCGGACGCGCCTGTGCTCTCCGACGCGTTGCCCCGCACCCGGATCGTCCCCGACATCAGGTTGTCGCCCGTGGACCAGCCGATGAATCCGTCCACGGTGATGTCGGGGCCGTCGCAGAGCCCGCCGATGAAGTACCCGGCGTTGCCCGCGATCGTGATGTCCAGCCGGGCGGTCAGGCCCACGGCCAGGTTGTGCCGGCCTCTCGGCTCCGTGATGCGGACCGCCGTGCCGTCGGGGAGCTGCCGCAGCGCCTCGTTCAGGTCCCGCACCGACATCCCGGCGCAGCTGAGCTCAACGGCGGTTACTCGTGCCACGTGTAGATCTCCTCGGGCATGGGCTCGAAGACCTCCGCCTTCTCCACCCCGGGGAGGTCGGCCAGCGCCACGTACTCCGAGGCGACGGCCACGTAGTCGGCGGTCTCGGCGACCACCATCGGCTTGCACGCGAACGAGTCGCGAACCACGGCGAACGACGTCTGGGACGTGACCAGCAGCGTGAAGAACCCGTCGAACACCTTGCCCACGCGGCGCAGGGCCTCGGCCAGGTCAGCGCCCGAGTCCATCTCGCGGGCGATGAAGCGGGCGGCCACCTCGGAGTCGTTGTCGGTGTCGAAGCGCACCCCGGCCGAGGTCAGTTCCCTGCGGATGCTGGCGTAGTTCGAAAACGAGCCGTTGTGCACCAGGGCCAGGTCCGCGGCGGAGGCAAACGGGTGCGAGTGCTCGGTCGTCACCGCCGACTCGGTCGCCATCCTGGTGTGGCCGGTGGCCTGGTAGCCGGACATGCCGGCCACGCCGTAGCGGGCACACACCTCCGCGGCGGGGCCGACGTCCTTGTAGACCTCCATCGCGGTCCCGTAGCCGAACAGCCTTACGCCCTGATCGACGTCGGCCAGCAGCTGCCGGGCCCG
>DATBGZ010000012.1:0-138456 GCA_036557785.1 Micromonosporaceae bacterium | reverse complement strand
GACCGCCTACGAGCTCTTTACGCCCAATAATTCCGGACAACGCTTGCGCCCTACGTGTTACCGCGGCTGCTGGCACGTAGTTAGCCGGCGCTTCTTCTGCAGGTACCGTCACTTTCGCTTCGTCCCTGCTGAAAGGGGTTTACAACCCGAAGGCCTTCATCCCCCACGCGGCGTCGCTGCGTCAGGCTTTCGCCCATTGCGCAATATTCCCCACTGCTGCCTCCCGTAGGAGTCTGGGCCGTGTCTCAGTCCCAGTGTGGCCGGTCGCCCTCTCAGGCCGGCTACCCGTCGTCGCCTTGGTAGGCCGTTACCCCACCAACAAGCTGATAGGCCGCGAGCTCATCCTTAGCCGATAAATCTTTCCACCATGGCCGATGTCGGCCGAAGTCATATCCGGTATTAATTCCGGTTTCCCGGAGCTATCCCGAAGCTAAGGGCAGATTGCTCACGTGTTACTCACCCGTTCGCCGCTCGAGTACCCCGAAGGGCCTTTCCGCTCGACTTGCATGTGTTAAGCGCGCCGCTAGCGTTCGTCCTGAGCCAGGATCAAACTCTCCAATGAAAACTTTGGATGTAGACCCTGACAATCAAAGAAATTGCCAGAGAATAACTACTTCTTTGGCACTGGCTTATCAAGCACCCTGTTGAGTTCTCAAGAAACAAGCACCCGCCGTCGCTCCACCCTCGCCGAGAGGGCTTCGTGTCCGGGGCAACTTCACTAAGTTACCCGACCGGCCTCACCTGGTCAAATCGGCGTCCGCCGTCCTGAACCGGTACCGCTCGGGAGCCTCAGCTGGTCCCCAACTCGTGTCCACGCTCCAGCGAGGAGCGCTTCCGGTGGGGGGAGTGCCGCCAACCCGGCCGATCCACCCGTTCCAACCATCGAGTGTTTCCATCGAGGGTGTTCGCGGTGATCTGCCCGGGACGTTGCCGGCTTGTCTACGTTAGCCGACCGGAAACCGCCACGCAAGGCTACGGGAGTCCCCTTTTCGGACACCCCCGCTTAGCTACTCGGATGAGAGTGGTCAGTGTGACGGCATGCATGCCGTGCGTTACACGAGGCGTCGGTTCGCCAGGCTCGGCAGCTCGCACCGGATGCGCTCGACCCGGTCCAACGCCAAGTCCGCGACCACGATTCCCACCCCGTCCACCGCCTGCGATACCACGGTTCCCCAGGGGTCGACGACCATGCTGTGGCCGAACGAACTGCGCCCCGGATCGTGGTCCCCGCTCTGCCCCGCCGCCACTACATAGCATTGGTTCTCAATCGCGCGGGCCCGCAGCAGCACCTCCCAGTGGTCACGACCGGTGTGGGTGGTGAACGCGGCCGGGACCACGAGCACCGCCGCACCGTCGACCGCCAGCCGGCGGTAGAGCTCGGGAAAACGCAGGTCGTAGCAGATCGTCAGGCCGAACCGGACACCATCCACGTCGACACTGGTGATCTCGGTACCGGGGCTGACCCGCCGTGACTCCCGAAAGGAGACTTCAGGGCGCCCCGCGATCTCGATGTCGAACAGGTGGATCTTGCGGTAGGTGGCCGCGAGGGCGCCGGCCCGGTCGAAGACGAGGGTCGTATTGAAGGTGTGCTCAGGATCCGGGCCGGCTTCGTGGAACGACCCGGCCACCACCCACATCGACCGCAGCCGGGCGGCTTCGGCGAAAACGGTCGCGAACTGTCCATCGATCGGCTCGGGCTTCGGCTCGCCGTCGGCGGGTCCCAGGTAGTCCACATACTCCGGCAGCACGGCGACGTCGGCACCGGCAGCGGCGGCCCGGTCCAGCAGATCGAGTGCGGCGGCCAGGTTCGCCGCTCGGTCGCCGCGCGAGTTGACCTGGCAGGCAGCGACCCTCATGGCCGCGCGGTGCATCCGACGCGAGTGACCATGGTGCCCACCATATGCGTTCCCGTCAGCGATCGCCCGCGGCAGCGCGGTGCGCGGTCGCCTCCGCTGGCTACAGCGCCGTGAGGACGACGGCGGTCGCGGCGAGGCCGAGCCCCGCCACCTGGACTGGGCGCATCCGCTCCCGGTCCAGCCACAGGGCGAGCATCACCGTGCTCACCGGGTAGAGCGCCGCGATGGGCGCGACGACGCTGAGCAGGCCTTCGCGAAGCGCCACCAGGAAAAGGCCGTTCGCGAGGATGTCCCCCACGCCCGCGCCCAGCAGCCACCCGGTCGCTTGTCGGGGCGGTCGGAGGGGGTCACGCCGCACGAGGACGAGCAGCACGCCGAACGGGATTGAGCCCAGCCGGATCGCCGCGAGCGGCCAGAGCCCCGAGCCAGCCGAGGTCTGGTCGAGAAGCACGAAGAAGAGCCCGAAGAGCGCACCCGCGATCAGCGCGGTGCCGACCACCGCCAGGCGAACCCGCAGACCACGCCCCGCGGGCCCGTTGCCATGGCCGCCGCCCCGCGGCCATGGTCGCGCCTGGAGGGCTGTGCGCCAGCGAGCGCGCTGCTCAGCTCGCCCTTGGGCTCGCCGCTGCCGCCCGGTGGAGATCGGCCGCCGCCCGCCAAAGATCACCGGACGCCCGCCAGCGGACCGACGTCGGCCGCGCTCATCCGTACGGGCGGTTCCGGGCCGCAACCCCTCCGCCTCGGGGTGATCACCCGCACCCAGGCTCACCAGGGCGATCGCGCCAACCGCGCAGGCCACGCCGGCCAGGCTCACCGGGGATGGCGCCGCGTCGGTGGCGAGCCCGAAGACCACCGGCACGGTCGCACCGGTGACGCCCGTGACCGGAGCGACCACCGCCATCACGCCCATGGCCAGCCCGCGGTAGAGCAGTGTGAGCCCGGCGAGGCCGCAGACTCCGGCCGCCGCGGCCCAGCCAAGGTCGGCCGGGTGCACGGGCGCGGGCGCGAGCATCAGGGCGACCGCGAGCACCGGAAGACCGGCGACCTCGGCGGCGAGGGCGGATGTGACCGGGCTCGTCCATCGCGACGCCCGGCCGCCGCAGTAGTCGGCCGAGCCCCACACCAGGGCGGATGCGGCGGCCAGCGGGACGGCCGCGCCCACTTACGCGGACTTCTCCTCGCGCTGGCTCGCCGAACGGGCCGAACGCCGGGCCGAGGCGGTGGTCCGGGGCACGATCGTCGGGTTCACGTGCTCCAGCACCGCTGCCCGCGTGATCAGCACCCGCGCCGCGTCGGGGTTGCTCGGCACCTCGTACATCACGGAGAGCAGGACCTCTTCCATGATCGCCCGCAGTCCTCGGGCGCCCGTACCGCGAAGGATCGCCTGATCGGCGATGGCATCGAGGGCGGCGGGCTCGAACTCGAGCTCGACGTTGTCCAGGTCGAGCAGGCGCTGGTACTGGCGCACGAGCGCGTTGCGCGGCTCGGTGAGGATCTTCACCAATGCGTCCCGATCGAGTCCCCGCACGGTCGTGAAGACGGGCAGCCGGCCGATGAACTCGGGGATCAGGCCGTACTTGATCATGTCCTCGGGCATGACCTGGGTGAAGACGTCGTCGGTCGAACGGTCCGAGACCGAACGCAGATGCGCGCCGAAGCCGAGGCCCTTCTTCCCTACGCGCTGCTCGATGATCCGCTCCAGCCCGGCGAACGCACCCCCGCAGATGAACAGCACGTTGGTGGTGTCGATCTGGAGGAACTCCTGGTGAGGGTGCTTGCGCCCACCCTGGGGCGGCACGTTCGCGACCGTGCCCTCGAGAATCTTCAGGAGGGCTTGCTGGACTCCCTCGCCGGAGACGTCACGGGTGATCGAGGGGTTCTCGGACTTCCGCGCGATCTTGTCGATCTCGTCGATGTAGATGATGCCCGTCTCGGCCCGCTTGACGTCGTAATCCGCGGCCTGGATGAGCTTGAGCAGGATGTTCTCGACGTCCTCGCCGACGTAGCCGGCCTCGGTCAGGGCCGTCGCGTCGGCGATGGCGAAGGGCACGTTGAGCATCCGGGCGAGCGTCTGTGCGAGGTGGGTCTTGCCGCATCCGGTGGGGCCGATCATGAGGATGTTCGACTTGGCGAGCTCCACCGGCTCGCCGTCGCCACGCCCGCCCGAGGACTCGGCCTGAACCCGCTTGTAGTGGTTGTACACAGCCACCGCGAGCGCCTTCTTCGCCGCGTCCTGGCCGACCACGTAGTCGTCGAGGAAGTCGCAGATCTCCCTCGGCTTGGGCAGTTCGTCCCAGCGAACCGGATCCTCCGCGACCAGTTCCTCTTCGATGATCTCGTTGCAGAGGTCGATGCACTCGTCGCAGATGTAGACGCCCGGACCCGCGATCAGCTTGCGCACCTGCTTCTGCGACTTGCCACAGAACGAACACTTGAGCAGGTCGCCGCCATCGCCGATGCGTGCCACTGGAACAACTCCTGCTCTGCCGCAAGCCGGTCCGGGTAGCCCGGGGTCAGTACCGCCCGTGCCGCAGCCTGAGCATGGCCCGGGGGGTGAGGAAGCCGCTCGACCGGTTGACCGCGAGGCGCGCGTGGCGCGTGCCCGCGGCGGTTGGGTCGGGCGGCCCGTTCGCCCTTGACGGTACCTGGTCGGGGTCGCAACTACCGACCCCGACACCGGGCTGTTTTGGTATCTCGTGCGCGACAGTGGCGGCCGGCTCAGCCGGCCTGGGCGACGGCGAGCGCGGACTTCTTGCGCGAGGTGAGCACCTGGTCGATCAAGCCGTAGTCCTTCGCCTCCTCGGGCGTAAGAATCTTGTCTCGGTCGATGTCCTTGCGCACCTTTTCGATGGCCTGGCCGGTGTGCCGGGCGATCATCTCCTCCAGCATGGTCCGCATGCGCAGGATCTCGCGCGCCTGGATCTCGATGTCCGAGCCCTGGCCGTACCCGCCCTCGGTCGCCGGCTGGTGGATGATGATCCGCGAGTTCGGCAGCGCCATCCGCTTGCCCGGCGTGCCCGCGGAGAGCAGCACGGCGGCCGCGCTCGCCGCCTGGCCCATGCAGACCGTGACGATGTCGGGGCGGACGTAGAGCATCGTGTCGTAGATCGCGGTCAGCGCCGTGAACGAGCCGCCGGGCGAGTTGATGTAGATCGTGATGTCGCGGTCCGGGTCGGTCGACTCGAGCGCCAGCAACTGGGCCATCACGTCGTTGGCGGAGGTGTCATCCACCTGTACGCCGAGGAAGATGATCCGCTCCTCGAACATCTTGCTGTACGGGTTGGACTCCTTGATGCCGTACGAGGTCCGCTCGATGAAGGACGGAAGGATGTACCGGTTGTGCACCTCGCGGAGCCCCGGCGGCAGGTGCAGGCCAGGCGGTGACGCTGGGAAGTTCATGTCTGTCACTGTTCCTCTCGCTTGTCGCCGGTCAGGCCCGGGTGCCCGCGCCGGCCTGAACCTGCGCCGCGCCCGTGATCACCTTGTCGATGAAGCCGTAGTCCAGAGCCTCCTGGGCGGTGAACCACCGGTCGCGGTCGGAGTCCGACTCGATCTGGTCCGGAGACTGTCCAGTGTGGAACGCCACCCGCTCCTGGAACATCCGCTTGGTGTAGAGCATCTGCTCGGCTTGGATCGCGATGTCGGCCGCGGTTCCCCCGATGCCCCCTGAGGGCTGGTGCATCATGATCCGTGCGTGCGGGAGGGCGTACCGCTTGCCCTTGGTCCCGGCGCAGAGCAGCAACTGGCCCATCGAGGCGGCCATGCCCATGGCCACGGTCACCACGTCGTTGGCGATGAACTGCATCGTGTCATAGATCGCCATGCCCGAGTAGACCGAGCCACCGGGTGAGTTGATCCACAGGTTGATGTCGCGGTTGGCATCCTCCGCGGCGAGCAACAGCAACTGGGCGCAGATGCGGTTGGCGACCTGGTCGGTCACCTCGCTGCCGAGCACGATGATCCGCTCCTTGAGCAGCCGGTTGTAGACCGACTCGTCGAGCATCCCGGAGAGCGCGTCACTGCTTCGTGCCAGCGGTGACGGCAGGTGCGTCGTGGGCGGTGGAAGCATCATGGCGGCCCTTTCGGTCGTTCGGTCACGTCTATGAGCGACCCTAGCCGCTCGGTACGGCGGGCTGCCCCGATCGCTGCCCATTTTCGCTGTCGGCGCACGGGGCCGCGGTCGTGGCGACGGTACGTCGATCAGTCGTGGTTGTGGCCGAAGTGGTCCTCGTCCGGGGCGACGCCGCCACGCAACTCGTCCACCGTCAGGACCGCGCCCTCGGCGTCCTTGATCGTGATCCGATCGAGGACCGCGGTGAGCGCCTTGTTGCGGCGGACGTCGACCGCCACCGAGGAGGCGAGGCCGGCCTTGATCAACTGATCGTAGTACTGCTGCGGCGGCATGCCGGCGTGCTGCGCGCGGTGTACCACCTCGTAGCCGAACTCGTCGTCGCTGACCGTGACCTCCTCGGCGTCGGCGTACGCGTCGAGGAGCAGCTGCGACTTGATCGCCCGACTCGCCACGTCGGTCAGCTCGGCCGTCAGGTCCTCCTCAGTCTTGCCGTCGGCACCGAGGTAGTCGGTGAGCGTCAGACCCGCGCGCTCGAGCTGCTCGGTGATCGCCTGGCGGCGGCCCTCGACCTCGTCGGCGAGCACGCCCTCGGGGACCGGGATGTGAGCCAGATCGCCGAGCGCCTCCAGCGCCCGGTCCCGGGCCTGGACGAGTTCCTGCCGCCGACCCGCCCGACGCAAGCGGGCAGCGAAGTCGGCCCGCAACTCCTCGAGCGTGTCGAACTCGCTGGCGAGTTGGGCGAAGTCGTCGTCGCGGGCGGGCAGCTCTCGCTCCTTCACACTCCGGACGGTCACCGAGACCTGGGCTTCGCGGCCCGCGTGGTCGCCGGCGACCAGGGTGCTGGTGAATGTCGTCGACTCGCCGGCACTCATGCCCTCGACCGTCTCGTCCAGACCCGGCAGGAGCTCATTGCTGCCGACCTCGTGCGACAGGTTCGTGGCGCTGCCGCCGGGTACCTGTTCGCCGTCGACGGTCGCCGACAGATCCACCTGGATGAAATCACCTCGACGCGCGGGCCGGTCGACCGCGGTGAGCGTGCCGAAGCGGGCGCGCAGTGCGTCGACCTGAGCGTCGATCGCCTCGTCGGTGACCGGCACCGCGTCGACCGTCACCTCGAACCCACCCAGCTCCGGCAGCGCGATCTCCGGCCGGACGTCCATCTCGGCCGTGAACTTGAGCGGCTGCCCGTCGGCGAACTCTGTTATCTCCACCGACGGCCGCCCGATCGTGCGCACCTCGTGTTCGCGAACCGCCGCGAGCAGCTGCTCCGGGATGGCGCCCTGGACGGCTTCGGACAGGATCGTGCCACGCCCGACGCGCTGGTCGATGACGGCGTTGGGCACCTTGCCCTTGCGAAAGCCCGGGATGGTCACCTGGGCGCCGATCTCGCGGTACGCCTTCTTCAGGCTCGGCTCCAACTCTGAGAACGGCACCTCTATCGCGAGCCGCACCCGCGTCGGGCCCAGGGTCTCGACGGTGCTCTCCACTGCGTACT
This sequence comes from Micromonosporaceae bacterium, assembly GCA_036557785.1. Taxonomy (GTDB): domain Bacteria; phylum Actinomycetota; class Actinomycetes; order Mycobacteriales; family Micromonosporaceae; genus DATBGZ01. Next base: position 131,033 of record DATBGZ010000012.1, on the reverse strand, counting down.
CCTCTGGCGGCTTGGGCGGCTTGCCGCGCCCGGCATCGGTACGGCAGTCGATCGGTGCGCGGACGGGGCTCGGTCGGGGTATTCGGCGCTAGCGCGCCTGTTACCCCTTCCTCCTCGGAACGAGAGCGAGGAAAGGCGTTCGCTCTCGCCTCCTCGTCGTCGGGGTGGCGGGATTTGAACCCACGGCCCCTCGCTCCCAAAGCGAGTGCGCTACCAAGCTGCGCCACACCCCGTGGCGGCAGCAAGTGTACGTGGCGGAGGGTCGCCGCACGTCGGTAAGGTGCCCGACGCTCCGCCCGCCGCGGAAGGCGCGCGACGGGTCCGGACGCCGACCGCTACGCTGTAGCCGGCAGCGCCTGGCCCCCGGTGCACCGCGCGTGGTCCCGGGGCAGCGCGAGCCGCGGGGCCGTAGCTCAATGGCAGAGCTTCAGTCTTCCAAACTGACGGTGCGGGTTCGATTCCCGTCGGCCCCTCAATTCGCCACGATCAGGCCGTCTCCGGCTCCTCGGCACGGCGCTGCCACGCGTCGTCCGCGGCGAATTCCTTGGTCACCTGCAACGCGGCGGACAGCGCGGGCATGACCCGGGTGGGCTCCAACACACCAGTGAGCTCGCTGAGGTCCGCGGTCAGCGGGTCGAACGGGTCGTCGGCGGGCCGGACCGACGCGTACCCGCCACTGGAATAGGTCGCGTGGGCGAACGGCTCCCGGAGAATCTCGGCGTCCTCGTCCGGGAGCTCAGTGATGGGCAGGACCGGCTCGGTGAGAACCGGCACGCCGCTGACCACCTCGTCCAGGGTCGCTTCGACCGCGGCCAGGCGCTCCTCGAACTGGCGCGAGGCTTCTTGCGCCTCCGTCACCGCCTGCGCGCCGGGCGCCTGCTCAACCGCGGCGCTGAGGTGGATCAGCCGCTGCACCCGCTGTCGCGTGCCCAGACCGGTGAGCTCCGCGACCTCGGTGAGCTTGTGGCCGCCCTGCACGAGCTCCGCCAGCGCCCGACCCCGCTCGCGCCGGATCGCCGCGGCCAGCGCCTCGTAGAGCACCTGCTCACGGGTCAGCACGGTGTATCGCTGGACGGGGTCGCGCTCGGCCAGATGGAACCCGCAGAGGTTGTGCAGCAGCGCCTCGACCTCATCCTGCTCGGCCTCGACGCCCGCCGTTGTCCTGTCCGTCATGCCAGCCGCCTTCTTCTCGCGCCACGGGCCCTCGGGCGCGCGCGTTTCGCACCAGCCGCCGAGCGGTGCGGGATGTCAGTCTGCCTGATCAACGGCGGGACTGAGCAGCAGCGACACGGATGACTTTGGCCCGCCCCGGACGGCGCTGCGTCACCGCGGCTCGGGAAAACGCGCTACCGCCAGCGTGCATCACGGGGTAGGAACTGATGCCGTGAGCGAATACGTAATCGAAACCGCCTCCGACGATGACTGGGACGCCCTCATCCAGGTCGTGGAAAACGCCTTTCATGAAGAGCACAGCGACGCCGTCAGCGCAACCGAACGGATCGCGATCGAGATCGACCGGACCCTCGTCGCGCGGCGCGACGGCGAGATCGTCGGATCGGCGTCCATCCAGACCCGTCATCTCGCCGTGCCCGGCGCCGTCGTTCCCGCCGCGCATGTGACCCTCGTATCGGTCGCGACCACCGCGCGTCGTCGGGGCATCCTCACCGGCTTCATGCGCCGCCAGTTCGACGACGCCCGGGCGGCCGGCGAGCCGGTCGCCGTGCTGTTCGCCAGCGAGGGGCGCATCTACCAGCGCTTCGGCTATGGGCTCGCCGCGACACGCCTCGGGCTGACCATCGACACCACCGAGGCGAAGCTCACGGTGCCCGCCGGAGCGGGGCGCATCCGCGAGGCGAGCCCGCAGGCCCTGCGCGACGAGATGGCCAAGCTCTTCGACGAGGTCTTCGCCGCTCGGCCCGGCTGGTCCGAGCGGGCATCGAGGCACTGGGACTACCGCCTGGCCGACCCGAAGGAATGGCGGCGTGGGGCAAACGCCCTGCGCGCGGTGGTGCACGAGAACGACGGGGGCGAGGTGGACGGGTATGCGCTGTGGCGCACCCAGTGGCCAGACTCCGGACCGTACGGCGAGGTACGGGTCGTGGAGCAGGTGGCGGCCAATCCCGACGCGTACAACGCCATCTGGGCGTTCCTCATGGCGGTGGACCTCACCCGCTCGGTCAATGTCTGGCTCGCGTCCTCGCAGGAGCCATTGATATACGCGGTCAGTGACCCGCGCCGCCTCGAGGGGCGGTTCGGCGACGCCGTGTGGCTGCGGGTGCTCGACGTTCCGGCCGCGCTCGCGGCCCGCCGGTACGCCGCGGACCTCGACATCGTCATCGAGGTAACGGATTCGATGCTGCCCAGCAACGCCGGCCGCTGGCGGCTGACCGGCTCACCGGCCGCGGCGGCCTGCGTATCCACAGTGGACGCGCCCGACCTGACCATGGATGTACGCGCGCTCGGGGCCGCCTACCTCGGTGGCACGCCGCTGTCGGCGCTCGCCGCCACGGGGCAGGTCGTCGAGCACACGGCCGGAGCCATCGCCCGGGCCGATGCGGCGCTGCGCTGGCACGTCCCACCGGCCCCTCTGGAGGTCTTCTAGGGACACCGGTACCGTGGCGGGCGTGCCGGAACGTCGCAGGCGACGGGTCGTGGGAGACCGTGAGCCGGCCCGCTCCGACGTCGCCGAGCGGGCGGAGCGGGCACCCCGTGGCCGTACGGCCAGCGCGCCGGCCGCCCCTGGCCGACGCGGCGAACCGCCGGCCGCGGCGGACGAGCCCTGGTCGGGCGTCGAGCTCGATCCGGCGTCCGCGGAGCGAGGCCTGCGAGGTCTGGTCGGCGGTGGCTCGTCCCAGGTCAGACCGGCTGCCGCGCTGCGTGCCCGTGACGCCGCCCGGCCCACCGCACCGGACCTGGCTCGAGCCGAAGCGGAGCTGCAGATCGTGCGCCGCAACTGGATCCCCCGCGACTGAGGCGGACGCGGGGCAGCCGCGCTATGCGGTGCGGCGGGCGCGCGGTGCTGCCTTCTTGCTCGGCGCGGTGCCTTCGGTCGACTTCGACGCCGCACCGGTCGACTTCGTCGACCGGGTCGTCTTGGCGCCGGCGCGGGTGGTCTTCGCCGCGCGGGTGGGTTTCTCCTCCGCCGCGGCAACCGCCTTACGAGGCGCTGCCTTCTTCGCCGGCCGTGCGGGCGCCTTGCCCGCCGGTTCCTCGCTCGCGGCACCCTTCGCGGACTTCGCGGCCGTGATCGGAGTCGGCGTGACCGGTTCGTGCTCCGGCGGCGGCGGTGCCCCGGCGGCGCGCGCGGCACGAGCCCGGTCGACCGACGCGCGCAGTGCGGCCATGAGATCGATCGCGCCGGATGGCGCCTCCTCGACCTCCGGCGGCGCCACGACCTCCTGACCGCTGACCTTGGCGTCGATCACCTTCTGCAGCGCCACGCGGTAGTCGTCGGTGAACTCGTCGGGATTGAAGTCGCCGGCCATCGACTCGATGAGCGAGGCGGCCATCTCCAACTCCTGCCGGCGCGGCGTGATCTTCTCATCCAGGAAGCCGAACTCCGCGGCCCGCACCTCGTCCGGCCAGAGCATGGTGTTGAGCACCAGCACACCGTCACGGACCCGCAGCGTCGCCAACTGTTCGCGCTGGCGCAGCGCGACCTTCACGATCGCGACCCGGTCGGACTCCACGAGGGCGTCGCGCAACAGGACGTACGGCTTGGCCGCGACCGACTCCGGCTCCAGGAAGTACGCCTTGTTGTAGAGGATGGGGTCGACCTGGTCGGCCGGAACAAACTGGTGCACATCTATGGCTCGGGTGCTCGACAGCGGAAGGTCCTCGAAGTCCTCGTCGGTGAGGATCACCATCTCGCCGCCGCCGAGGTCATAGCCCTTCGCGATGTCGTCGTAGCTGACCTCCTCGCCGCAGACCGAGCAGGTGCGTTTGTACCGGATGCGGCCGCCATCGCTGCGATGCACCTGATGGAACCGGATGTCCTTCTCCTCCGTCGCCGAGTAGAGCTTGACCCCGATCGACACGAGGCCAAACGAGACCGCGCCCTTCCAGATCGCCCGCATCGCCTGCTCCTCGTACTCTCACCGCGGCTGGACCGCCCGTTCGGCCGTGACTATCCAGCATCCCACCTCCGCGCGGCCCGCGTCGATCAACCCGGCGGCGCCCGATCGATCGTCCGGGCGGACGGCCGGCACCGCCGTAGAGTTGGCCGGGTGCCGTCCCGCAACCCCAGCCCGGCCACGCCCCGCCCGCGCGCGGTCGCGCCCATGCTCGCGAGCACGGGCGAGCTGCCGGCCGAGCCGGGATGGGCGTACGAGCTGAAGTGGGACGGAGTCCGGGCGCTCGCCGTCGTGCAGGCGACCCCGAGCCCGGCCGGACCGGTGAGCAGCGTACGCCTCTATGCCCGCACGGGAGCCGAGATCACGAAGGCATATCCCGAGCTCGCTGGACTCGGCACGGCGCTGGCCGACGAGGGCATCACCGAGGCGGTGCTCGACGGCGAGGTGGTCCTGCTCGATCGCGAAGGTCGCCCGGACTTCATCGCGCTCGCGGAGCGCATTCACGTACGTGACACCGTACGGGCGCGCAAGCTCGCCGCCAGCATCCCGGTGCACTACATGATCTTCGACATCCTCTCGGCCAACGGGTCGGACCTCACCCGGGTGTCCTATGAGGAGCGACGTGAGTTGCTGGAGTCCATCCTCCCGCCGGCAGGAGCCGCCACCCGATGGATGGTCCCGCCCCGGTTCACGGACGGGCAGGACACGATGGCGGCCTCCCAGGAGCTCGGGATGGAGGGTGTGGTCGCCAAGCGGCTCACCTCCCTGTACCGGCCGGGCATTAGGACCACGGACTGGATCAAGGTCAAGAACGAACAGACCGGAGACTATGTCGTGGGCGGCTGGCACAGCCAGCGTCGCGCCATCTCGGGCCTGCTGGTCGGTCTGCCCCGACCGGACGGGCTGATCTATCGTGGCCGCGTCGGCGGTGGCATCTCGGCCGCCACGGAACGAGACCTGCTCACCCGGCTCGAACCCCTGCGCAACCCGACGTCGCCGTTCGCCGCCGACCAGGTGCCCCGCGAGGAGCGGGTCGCCGTGAGCTGGGTGCGACCGGAGCTGGTGGTCGAGGTCAGGTATGGCCAACTCACGCCGGATGGACGGTTGCGCTTCCCGCGGTTCGTCCGGCTGCGGCCGGACAAGCAACCCCACGAGGCGGGCGATGCCTGATCGCGTCCGCGTGTCGATTGACGGGCACTCGCTGGAACTGTCCAACCTGGACAAGGTGCTCTACCCGCAGACCGGGTTCACCAAGGGCGAAGTGATCGACTACTATGTGCGGGTGGCGCCGACCCTGCTGCCCCACCTCGCGGGCCGACCGCTGACCCGCATCCGCTACCCCAACGGCGTGGACAGCGCGAGCTTCTTCGAGAAGAACAAGCCCGCCGGCACGCCCGCGTGGGTGCGCACGCAGCGCCTACCGGTTCCCGGCTCGGCCTCCGGTCGTGAGTGGCTCGACTTCATCGTCGTCGACTCCGTGGCCACGATCGTCTGGCTCGCCAACCTGGCCGCGATCGAGCTCCACACTCCACAGTGGAGAATCGTGGACGGGAGTCCGGCCAACCCCGACCAACTGGTGGTGGACCTCGACCCCGGGCCCGGCGCCGGCCTGCCCGAGTGCTGCCTGGTCGCGGTGGCGGCCAGCCACCGGCTCGAGCACGACGGCCTGGCACCGCTGGCGAAGACCTCGGGGCGCAAGGGGATGCAACTGCTCGCCCGCCTCGACGGCAGCCGCACGTCCGACCAGGTCAGCGCCTACGCCAAGCGGGTCGCCGATGACCTCGCCGGCGCGCTGCCGGACCTGGTCACCTCCCGGATGACCAAGAGCCTGCGCCCGGGCAAGGTCTTCTTCGACTGGAGCCAGAACGCGGCCGCGAAGACCACGGTCTCGCCGTACTCGCTGCGCGCCGCACCCACCCCCACGGTCTCCGCGCCGGTCTCCTGGTCCGAAGTCCAGGACGGGACCGTACGGCCGCTGGAGGCCGAGGAGGTCCTCGCCCGCATCGATCGCGACGGCGACCCCCTCGCCCCGCTGCTCGGCTGAGCGCTGCGGCGACCGCCCGGCTCAGTCGGGCGTTGCCCAGGGCTCGGGGCCGGCCACGGTCGGAGATCATCGGCGCGCGGCGCACCACGGATCCCGCCGATTGCCCCGGCGCGGGAGAGCACGACCGGGACGGTTCGACACCGGTCGGGACTGTTGCTGGGTCTCGACCTGGCAGTAACGTCACGCCATGCGCAGCACGATGATGACCACCCCTCTGCTGGTATCGCGACTGCTCGATCACGGCAGCGCCGTGCACGGGACGGCCACGGTGACGACCTGGACGGCCAACGGGCCGCGCCGCACCTCCTTCGCCGAGATCGGCGCTCAGGCCGCCCGCCTGGCCCACGCCCTGCGCGATGACCTGGGCATCACCGGCGACGAGCGCGTCGCCACCCTGATGTGGAACAACGCCGAGCACGTGGTGGCCTACCTCGCCGTGCCGAGCATGGGCGCTGTCCTGCACACGCTCAACCTTCGGCTCTTTCCCGAGCAGTTGGTCTATATCGTCAACCACGCCGACGACAGGGTGATCATCGTCGACAGCACGCTGATCCCGCTGCTGGTGGGCGTGCTGCCGCAGCTGACCAGCGTGCGGCACATCATCGTCGTGGGTGATGGCGATGCCACGCCGATCGAGGCCGCGGCGGCGGGTCGGGTGCGGGTGCACCGCTGGGCGGAACTCCTCCGCGACAAGTCCGACACCTACGCCTGGCCCGTTCTCGACGAGCACGACGCCGCCGCGCTCTGCTACACGTCAGGCACCACCGGCAACCCGAAGGGCGTTGCGTACAGCCATCGTTCGATCTACCTGCACTCGATGCAGGTCGCCTCGCGGGACGCCTTTGACCTCGGCGCCACCGACACCGCGCTGGCCGTGGTGCCGATGTTCCACGCCATGGCCTGGGGCCTGCCGTACGCCTGCCTGCTGGCCGGGACCTCGATGCTCATGCCTGATCGATTCCTGCAGGCCGCGCCGCTCGCCGCGATGATCGCCAGCGAACGGCCGACCAGGGCAGGGGCGGTACCGACCATCTGGACCGACCTGCTCGCCCACCTCGATGCCAACCCGACCGACGTCCGGTCGCTCCAGCGGGTCATCGTGGGCGGTTCGGCCTGCCCCCCCGCGCTGATGCACGCCTTCCTCGACCGGCATGGCCTGCGCATCGTCCACGCCTGGGGCATGACCGAGATGTCGCCGTTGGGCACGGTCGCCAACCCGCCCGCGGGCGCGACCGACGAACAGGAGTGGTCCTACCGCTACACGCAGGGCCGGCCGCCGGCATCCGTACAGGCGCGGATCATGGGCCCGGATGGCACCGTGCAGCCCAACGACGGCAAGGCCGTCGGCGAGCTGGAGGTCCGCGGCCCATGGATCACCGCGACATATCTCGGCGACGCGACGCCGGACCCGGAGAAGTTCTCCCCGGATGGATGGCTGCGCACCGGCGACGTCGGCGTGCTCTCGCCGGACGGGTACCTCACCCTCACCGACCGCGCCAAGGACGTCATCAAGTCCGGCGGCGAGTGGATCAGCTCGGTCGAGCTGGAGAACGCACTCATGGCGCACCCAGCCGTGCTCGAGGCCTGTGTCATCGGCGTGCCGGACGAGCGGTGGGGAGAGCGTCCACTCGCGACGGTCGTGCTCGGGGAAGGCAAGAGCGCGACCGCCGAGGAGCTGCGCGACTTCCTCTCCGCGACCGTGGCTCGTTGGCAGCTTCCGGAGCGGTGGGCATTCATCGAGTCGGTGCCCAAGACGTCCGTGGGCAAGTTCGACAAGAAGCGGATCCGCGCCGCGTACGCCGAGGGCCAGCTCACCGTCGGCACACTGGGCTGAGGAGCGCGCGCGAACACCCCGTAGCTGGTCCGGGTGGGTCAGGGGGCTGAGCGGAACGGCCAGCCCTCGGTGTCGCCCGCCTCGGCGAGGACCATCTCCTCGGCTTCCTCGTCGTCGGGCTCCGGCACCATGCGTACCGCGTCCCAGTAACCGAACGCCCCGCCCGCGAACGCGACGAGTTCGATGCCGAAGACCGAGCCGGGCGCCGCCTCGCCGTAGACGTACCAGGCGAGGGTGAAACCGACCACCAGCACCGACGTCCAGGCGCTGGCCAGACCACGTAGGCGATATGCCACGCTGCCGACCGGGGCGGTCGTGTAGTCGACCAGCAGCGCGGTCAGCGTCACCAGACCCACGACGACGGCCGTGCCCAGGACCCCTCGGGCGATGTCGCGCAGGGCCGGCAGCCGGACGACGAGGGCGACAAGCTGCGACAAGAGGGCCGACGCGAACAGGTACCGCGGCAGCAGTGACACCCAGGGGTTGAGCCCCCGCTGCAGGTCCCGGCGCACCCCGCACCTCCGGCTGCTCGTATCGAAAACCGTCGTGCCAGGCCAACCGACCCGGCACCTCGCGGTGACGGGCTGCGGCGGAGACTGGCTTGGAACCCGTGGCAGAACTGGGATCCCGGCTGAGCCGCCTCGGGGAATCGAACCCCGGACCTACGCATTACGAGTGCGTCGCTCTGACCGACTGAGCTAAGGCGGCAACGATCCATGAGTGTACGCGGGCTCGACGCTGTCCCGCGCCCGGGTTAGCGCGACTCGTAGGCGCGGCGGCTGCCACAGACGTCGGAGACGGGGCACCGCACGGCGCGGCCGTCGGCCTGCAGCCGGATCGCCACGCTCTGGGCCGGAGGGAACTTGGAGATCACTCGCCCGGGCCCCTCCGGCGTCTCCACCTGAGCCCCACTCGCCGGGTACGTGCCGGGGGCGGAGTCGTAGAGCGGGTGCTCGTACTTCAGGCAGCACATGAGCCTGCCGCAGGCCCCGGCGATGCGCATGGGGTTCAGCGGCAGGTCCTGATCCTTGGCCATGCGGATCGTGACCGGCTCGAAGTCGGTGAGGAACGTGGCGCAGCACAGGTCACGCCCGCACGAGCCGATGCCGCCCTGCACCCGGGCCGAGTCGCGTGCGGAAAGCTGGCGCAGCTCCACTCGGCAATGCAGCGTGGCGCCGAGATCGCGCACCAGCGCCCGGAAGTCGACCCGGTGCGGAGCAGTGAAGTAGATCGTGGTCTTCGCGCCGGAGGCGCCCGCACCCGAGGCACCGGGCCGGGTGGCGCCGACCGCGCCAGGTACGTGGTCGACCGCGACCACCTTCATCGGCAGCTCGTGTGCCCGGATCAGCCGCCGCGCCGCCACGCCCGCCTCGGCCTTGGCGCGGCGGATCTGCTCGTCCCGGCGCACATCGTCCGGGCCGGCGAGGCCGATCAGCGTGGGGAAGCCCTCGGTGTCGATGTCGACCCACTCCGGGGCCCAGACGCAGGTGGCGAGCTCGGGCCCTTCGTCGGTGGGCACGAGCACCTGGTCGCCCACCCGGGGACGGTGCTCCCCCGGGTTCAGGTAGAACAGCCGGCCGTGCCGGTTGAAGTTCACGGCGCACAGCTGTCCCATGGCTGCACCCTATCCCGCCACGGCCGATTCCTCTCCCGGCACCGCTGCTCAGGCGAGACGGATGGTGCCGCCATGAGCCAGCGGGTCGCTGGGGATTGGCGGTTGAAAGGGCAGCTCGTCGGCCGGGATGGTCCGCAGCACCTCGCGACCGGCGACCACGGCGTCCTCGACCACCGCGAGCAGGACCACGGCAATGTCCGCCGCCGCCAGCACCGCCGCCAGGGCGTCGGGGCCGCCGCCGCGTACTGGAGGTGACCGGAGTGTGGCCGCCTGGCGGGATGAGATCACGGTGCCGAGCGCCCGGGCCACGTCGTCGCGCAGCGCCTGCTGCCAGTCGGCCAGGTTGTCCAAACAGGACGCTTGGTCACGCAGCCGCCCCGCCAGACTCTCGGGCCGGTCGCCGGCGAGGTGTTCGCGTAGCGCGGACGCGGTGGCCGCGAAGTGCGTGGCGGCGGCGCCGGCCCAGTATTGATCGGTCGGGGCCGACGCCTGCGCGTAGGACTGCGCCTGCTCGCGCAGGCCAGTGGCCGCCGCGCGCAGCAGCGCTGGCCGCAACTCCGCGACCGACCTGACCACCGCTGCCGGGGTCGCGGCGACGCTGCCCAGCGCTCGCCATACCGGGTGGGTGGCGGGCGCCCCGAGCGTGGCCAGCGTGGAGTCGACCTCCGCCAGCAGTTGCCGGGCGACCGGCGCAAGCCGGTCCAGCGCGTCCATCACGACTCCGCTCCGTCCTGTGCCGAGCCGTCACGATGAGCCCGTACCGCCTGCTCGTCCGCCTCGGCCAGGCCGCCAGCCGCGCGACCCACGACCTCGACCAGGTCCCAGATGCGTGCCGCGTGTGATCGCGCCTCCCGCGCCCGGGCATCGAGGGCGCTCTGCCAGCGCAGGTACGTCTCGCGACCCGCCTCTCCCAGTACGCCCGGTCCGTCGGTACCGAAGGCGGCCGGGCCGGGGTCGATCGTGGGCAACTTCTGTGCCGCCTCGCCGAGCAGGTCGGCGCTCGCGTGCAGGGCCGCGACGGCTTCCGCCAGCGTCATGACCACCCCTCCTCGGTCGTTACCGCGACCCCAGGGCCGGGAAGTCTCCAAAGGTCTCGCGATACAGCTTCTGCCTGGCCCAGGTCGCCGCATCGCTGGCGGACGAGACGGCGGCCTGCACCGATCGGGCCAGCTCGCGAGGGGAGAGCTCGCGGGCATCGTCGTCGATCACGACGTCACGCACCACCCCGTCGGCGCCCACGACCACCGTGACCAGGCCGTCCGGGGACTCAACCGAGACGGCAACGGCCTCGAGCGCCTTGGGAAAGTCGGCCGCCAACCGTTCCAGCCGCTGATAGCTCTCGATCGCAGCCTCGATCCACGCCTCGTCCACCTGACACCTCGCTCGAGCCGTCCCGCACGGCACGCTACCGTGACGGGCCACCCCCTCGGCAAGCCCCAGTTTCGTTCCTGTGGATAACTCACTGCGTCCCGTGGCGATGGCAGGCCGGCCAACGCAGCGTCAGACCACGCCCCGAGCCGCCTCTGGGCGCCAGAGCGCCACCATCATCGCCTCGACGGCGATCTGCGGTTTGACATTCGCGTCAATCGCTGCTCGGCACTCCAGCACCGCTTCGAGCCGGCGCAGCGCGCTCTCCGGCGACCAGGCGGCCGCAGCCGCGGCGACCTCGTCGCCGGCGTCGATGTGGACCGGAGCGACCGGTGCACCCGTGCGCCGCACCAGGACGTCGCGATAGAACCCGGCGAGGTCGATGAGGGCGCGGTCGAGGGCGTCCCGCAGCGCACGCTTGTGGCGGATCTTCTGGCGCTCGTCCAGTTCCTTGAGCGCGGCCGTCATGGTGCGGGTCACCGCGGCCGTACCCTTGCCGGTCCCGCCCGCCCCGAGCGCCACCTCGAGCTCGGCCCGCTCGGTCTTGTCCACTTCGGACATCGTCGCGCCGGCCTCGGCGGTCGCGGCATTGACGAGGTCTCGTGCGGCATCGAAGCATGCGCCGATGCCACTGCGCAGCCGGCCGGGGACGTTGAGGACCTCCTCGCGGCGTTGCCGCGCCTGCGGGTCCCGGACCAACCACCGTGCCCGGCCGATGTGTCCCTGGGCCGCCGCGGCGGCCCACGCCGCGGCACTCGGCGCATGACCCTCGGCCACGAGCATCGCGCCGATCGCTTCCGCTGCCGGCGTGCGCAGGGTCACCACTCGGCACCGCGAGCGGATCGTGACCGAGATGTCGTCCGGATGGATCGACGGCGTGCAGAGCAGAAAGACCGTACGGGGGGACGGCTCCTCGACCGCCTTGAGCAGTGCGTTGGACGCCTGCTCGGTGAGCCGGTCCGCGTCCTCGATGAGCACCACCCGCCAGCGACCGCCGGCCGGAGCACCGGCTGCCCGCCAGACGACGTCGCGCATCTCCTTGACGCTGATGGACAGGCCTTCCGGGACCACGTTGCGAACGTCGGTGTGGGTACCGGCGAGCGCGGTATGGCAGTCAGGGCAGACGCCGCAGCCGCCCTCGGGGCACTGCAGCGCGGCGGCGAAGGCCCGGGCCGCGACGGATCGACCGGAGCCGGGCGGGCCGGTGAAGAGCCAGGCGTGGGTCATCACCCCGGCCGGTGGCGTCTGCCCCCGCACGGTCTGTGCCGCCGCGCGAGCAGCGGCCGCGAGGGTCGCCACGGCATGGGGCTGGCCCACGAGGCGGCCGAAGACCGGCTCCGCGGTCGCGGCGTCCGGGCCTGGTGGCACGGCGGCAGGCAGCGTCATCGGGGCAGCTCGGAGCCGCTGGGGTCGGAGACCGGTGAGTGCACCGCGCGCCGTACCAGGTGGGTGCCGTTGGGGGCCACACCACGATGGTTCGCGCCCCACTGCCGGTCGTCCACCGGCGGCGGCGGCGCCGCTGGCACCTGGTCGATCCGGATGCCGGGTGCGCCGCTGAGGAGGCCGTCGGCGTCCTCGGGGAGCAGGCACCGTATCCGCTCGGCAACCTGCCGGCTGATCTGTTCCGGCTCGGCCGTGGCGTCAACGACGAGGTACCGCTTCGGGTCCTTCGCGGCGAGGTCGAGGAACGCGTACCGGACGCGCTCGTGAAAGTCACGCTGCTCCGACTCGAGCCGATCCGCCGCTCCCCGGTTGGCGACGCGGGCCAGCCCCACAGCGGGGTCGATGTCGAGGACCACGACGAGGTCGGGGATCAGGCCCCCGGTGGCCCACGCCGACAGCCACGAGACCTCCTCCACCGGCAGCGTCCGGCCCGCTCCCTGATAGGCGAGCGAGGAGTCGATGTAGCGGTCGCTGATCACGATGTTGCCCGCCTCGAGCGCCGGCCGGACCACGCTCGCGACGTGGTGTGCCCGGTCGGCCGCGTAGAGCAGGGCCTCGGCACGCGGAGCGAGGGTCACCGCGCCGGAGACGCCGGCGGCCCGTTCCAGCAACAGGTGGCGGATCCGTTGTCCGACCGCGGTGGCGCCCGGCTCGCGGGTCACCACGACCTGCCAGCCCTCGCCGCGCAGCGTGGCAGCGAGCAGCTCCACCTGGGTCGACTTGCCCGAACCCTCGCCCCCCTCGAAGACGACGAACACGCCGCGCCGGACGACCGGCTCCGGAACGACGAGCGGCCGGCCGCGCAGCGATCCCCACAGATCCGCGAGCACCGGCACACCCGGCTTGTCATCCATCTGGCGGAACGCCGCGATCCCCGACAAGGACGCCACCGCCCCGGCCAGGAAGAGCAGGATCCGGGTCATCGACAGGTGCACCGTCAGCCCGGCGAGCCGCAGCACCCGTTCACTACCCAGACCGACGAGCACGCTCGCCAGGGAGATCGCGAGCATGAGCACGACGCGGGTCGACATGTTGACGAAGGCGAACACGCGCCCCCGCATCGCGTCGGCGACCTCGCCGCCGAGCAGGGTGGTGCCGGCGAGGAACGCCATCCCCGCCGCGACGCCGACAAGCAGGACGAGAATCACGGCCACCGTCAGGTGCCACGCGAACGCCATGAGGGCGACCGCGATCCCGGCGAGGATGATCGACTCGCCGAACCAGCGCCGGCGCGACAGGGCGCCGATGAGCCGGGGGCCCAGGGCGATGCCGAGCGCCAGGCCGATGAAGATCATCGCGAAAAGGACCGCGAACGCCGACTCACCCGCCGAGAGCGACTGGGCATAGAACTGGGCGCTACCGACCACCATCCCGCCGGCGCTGAACGCCGCGAGGATGCCGAAGACGAGGCCGCGGACCATCTTGGTGCGCCCGACGTACGCCCAGCCGTCCACGAACTGGCGTAGCGCGCCCGGACCTTGCCGGGCCGCCGCGTCCCGCCCCTCGCGGTGCCCGCTGATCTCCCTGATCCCGAAGAACACGACCGCCGCCGTGGCGAGCCGCGTGAAAGCCAGGAAGTAGAGCGAGAACGGGGTGGGCGCGAGGAACGAATGCAGCGGTTGGTCGGGACGCGAGAAGCCGGCGAGGCCGGTGTTGAGCGCCGCGAGCAGAAGGGAGGCGGCGACCGGTGTGATGCCGTAGGTCGTGGCCAGCGAGAGCTGGTTCGCGGTCTCCAGCCGTGCCCGGGGCACCAGATTCGGTACGGACGCGTCCTTGGACGGCAGCCAGACCATGGTGACCGCCTCGACCAGGAACGTCGCGATCGCGGTCCACGCGATGATCTGAGCAGAGCTGTGCAGGATCAGCGGGGCCGCCGGGATCGAGGCGAAGAGGCCGAACCGGATCAGGTCACAGAAGACCATCGTGAGGCGTCGGTCGAACCGGTCGGCGAGCACCCCCGCCACCGGACCGAGCACGAGCGCGGGCAGCAGCCGGACCGCGATCGTGCCGCCGAACGCGGCCCCCTTCGCGGTGGCGCCGCTGACCTGCGCCTGCGCGAACAAGGCTGTGGCGAGCAGTCCCAGCCAGTCACCGAGCGAGGCGACGCCCAACACCACCCACAGCCGCCGGAACGGCCGGATCCGGAGGATCCCCAGCAGCGCCGAGAGGCCGGACGGATCGGCACGGGCAGCGACCGCACTCTCCGTATCCGACATCGGGCGCGGTGCATGCTCCCGGCGAGCGGCACGAGAGCCGCGCCCCGGAATGCGCCGCGGCGACTGCGGGCCCTCGGCCTTCGGCTTACTGATGGTGGCACCTCCACGTGGCCGCCGATGAGCCCGTATGCGGGGTCACTGTAACTCCCGACCATGGCAAACGGTTCGCCCGGAGGGCCCGCCGCCTCAGGGGCGTCTCAGCACCGATGACAAAGCGAGTTCCTTTCGCATATCGGTGAGAGCGGTTACCGTGCACCTGTGGAGGCAGAGGTGGTGGTGCCCAGACCCATGACCGACCTGCTCCCGGCATCGATGGGCCAGCGCTTCGACCGGGCCACCGCGTCGCTCGACCCCCCGTTCGCGATCATCGACGCGGACGCCTTCGACGACAACGCGACCAGCCTCGTCCGGCTCGCCACCGGACGGCCGGTCCGGGTCGCGAGCAAGTCCGTCCGGTGCCGCGAACTGATCCGCGACGTCCTGCGCCGGCCGGGCTACCACGGGGTGATGGCCTACAGCCTGCCGGAGGCGAACTGGCTCGTCACGACGGGCGTCAGTGACGACGTGCTGATGGGTTACCCCACCGCGGACCGAGCCGGCATCGCTGAACTCGCCGCCTCCGAGCGGCTCGCGGCGGCCGTGACGCTCATGATCGACAGCGAGGAGCAGCTCAACCTGGTCGACGCCGTGGCAGCGCCGGGGCACCGCCCGACGCTGCGGGTCTGCCTCGACCTGGACGCCTCGTGGCGACCCATGCCCGGCGCGCACATCGGGGTGCGCCGGTCCCCTCTGCACGCGCCGGCCGTGATCGGAGCCTTCGCTGCCCGCGTCGTGGCCCGTCCCGGCTTCCGCCTCGTCGGCGTGATGTCGTACGAGGCTCAGATCGCCGGCCTGGGGGACGCGCCGCCGGGGCGGCCGCTCTACGGCCGGATGGTCCGCATGATCCAGAGCGGGTCGTACCGGGAACTGCTGCGCCGGCGGGGCAAGGCGGTCCGGGCAGTGCGACAGCACGCCGACCTCGAGTTCGTCAACGGCGGTGGCACGGGAAGCCTCCGCCTGACCGCCGCCGATCCCTCGGTCACGGAGGTCACGGCAGGCTCGGGTCTGTTCGGGCCTGGTCTGTTCGACGAATACCGGGCATGGCGGCCCACTCCCGCCGCCTTCTTCGCCACCTCGGTCGTGCGGCGGCCGGGGCCCGGGCTGGTCACCGTGCACGGTGGCGGCTGGATCGCCTCCGGGCCAGCAGTGCCGTCCCGGCTGCCGCGCCCGGTCCTGCCACCGGGGCTACGGCTGCTCGCCACGGAAGGCGCCGGCGAGGTGCAGACCCCCCTGGCCGGCGCCGCAGCCGCGACCCTGCACCCCGGCGACCGGGTCTGGTGGCGGCACGCGAAGGCGGGCGAGCTGTGCGAGCACGTCACCGAGCTGCACCTCGTGCGGGGGGAGACGATCGAGCGCAGCGTGCCCACCTACCGAGGTGAGGACGCGCGAACACTGCTCTAGGAGCGCCGGCCCGAGAGCTTGCGGTCGAGGTACTCGCGGACGATCTGCTTGGCCTCGCTGAGGATGCGCTCGTCACCCTCGACCTGGTGCCGGAACGCGGCCTTGACCAGCGCGTCGGCCATCTCCACTGCCATCGCGAGCGCGAACTCGAGCCGGCCATCGCGGCGCAGACCGAAGTGGCGCTCCAGCAGAGCGCCGAACTGCTCGACGATGACCGCGTTGTTGTCCCGCTCGGGATCGAGCAGGTTGAGGTCCACGACATCTCCGAAGTGCAGCGTTCGAAAGCCCGGAACATTGCGGTGCATGTCGATGTATTCGTCCAACGCCGCGTCCACGGCCTCGACCCACCGGGTCATGCCGCCGCCGCTCATCCGCTCCGAGAGTCGCTGCACGTACGCCTCGACGTTGCGCTTGGTCAGCGCGGCGACCACGGCACGCTTGTCCGGAAAGAACTGGTACACCGACCCGATCGCGACCCCGGCCCGCTCCGCGAGCAGCGTTGTCGTGAAGCCTTCGTAACCGACATCGTCGATGATCTCAGCACACGTATCGAGCATTCGCGCAACCCGGGCGACGCTGCGGCCCTGAACGGGCGTCCGGCGCAATGGACCCGCCGTCATCGTCGTTGTCGCCGTCACTGGCCCACCGTCCAACCGTCCCAGGTGTCCACGCTGCCACGACCTACCAACGCCGACCGGGCGCTGACCGTTCACCCCAAGGCGGTGCATCGGCCGCGGCTTCGTGCAATTCTGCCTTACCGGACGATCGAGGTGGTTGACGTCGGCCAGATGTGAGGAGTATTCACGGTGCCCATGAGCAAGGTGACCGGGTCACCAGCCGCGTGGCGCAACTGGGCGGGGAACCAGACCGCGGTCGCGGCGGGCGTGGTGCGCCCGGGGAGCCCGGACGAGGTCGTCGACGCCGTCCGCTCCGCGCGCGCCAACGGTGGCACGGTCAAGCCGCTCGGCGCCGGCCACTCGTTCACCGCCGCGGCGGCCACCGCGGGGACCTGGTTGGACATGTCGGCGCTGACCGGGATCGTCGCCACCGATGCCACCACGAACCGGGTCCGAGTGGCGGCAGGCACGCCCCTGCACGTGCTCAACGCCCAACTCGCCGCGCTCGGTCTGGCCCTGCCCAATCTCGGCGACATCGACGTGCAGACAGTCAGTGGGGCGCTCGCGACCGGAACCCACGGAACGGGAAAGGCGTACGGCTGCCTGTCGACCTTTGTCACGGAACTGCAGGTCGTGACCGGGACCGCGCAGATCGTGCGCTGCTCCGCCGACTCCTCGCCCGAACTCTTCGCCGCGGCGCGGGTGGGGGTGGGCGCGGTCGGTGTCGTCACCGAGGTGACGCTGCAGGCGACCGAGGCGTTCGTCCTGCACGCCGACGAGCGCCCGGGCCGGCTCGGCGATGTCCTCGCCGGCCTGTCCGAGCACGTCGAGAGCAACGACCACTTCGAGTTCTACTGGGTTCCCTACACCGACCGCGTGCT
Organism: Micromonosporaceae bacterium; assembly: GCA_036557785.1. Lineage (GTDB taxonomy): Bacteria > Actinomycetota > Actinomycetes > Mycobacteriales > Micromonosporaceae > DATBGZ01. The sequence continues at coordinate 113,442 of DATBGZ010000012.1, read as the reverse complement.
GACCAAGGCGAACAATCGGGTGCCGGCCGACGATCGCCCACGCAGCCGGTTCGCTGCCTGGCTCAACGACGACCTCTTCGAGAACACCGCCCTGGGCGTCGTGGTCAGGCTCTGCCGGGCGGTTCCGTCCTGGACGCCGGGCCTGCTGCGCGGGATGGCGACCGCGGTCTCTGCGCGCGACTACACGCAGCGCTCCGACCTCGTCTTCACCTCGCCGCGACGCGTCCGCTTCGTCGAGATGGAGTACGGCCTGCCCCGCGAGGCACTCCCCGAGGCGTTCACGGCTCTGCGGAAGATCATCGATGCCATCCCGGACCGCATCGCCTTCCCGGTCGAGGTGCGCTTCACCGCGGGCGATGACATCTGGCTCTCCCACGGCCACGGACGCGACAACGCCTATATCGCGATCCATCAGTTCGTTGGGATGCCGTACGAGCGCTACTTCCGAGCCTTCGAGACGATCTGCGCCGGGCTCGGGGGTCGGCCGCACTGGGGCAAGATGCACTACCGCACCGCGGCGGACCTGCGCCCGGCCTACCCCCGGTTCGACGACTTCCTCGCGGTCCGGGAACACGCGGACCCGGATCGCGTCTTCGCCAACGACTACACGCGCCAGATCTTCGGCGACTGAATCCCGCGGTCGGGGTCGGCGGCCTACTCGTCGGCCGGAGGCGTGGACTTGCGGACCGCCTTGGTGGTCTTCTTCGCGGCCGCCTTCTTCGCCACGGTCTTCCTCGGCGAGGTCGCCTTCGCCGGCGCCGTCGCCTTGACCGCGCGGGTGGCGCGCTTGCGTGGCGCCGGCCCCTTCGCGCGCTTCTCGCCGAGCATCTCGCTGGCCTGCTCGACGGTCAGCGCCTCGACCGACTGGCCCCGCCGCAGCGACGCGTTGGTCTCCCCGTCGGTCACGTACGGCCCGAAGCGGCCGTCCTTGACCACGAGCGGCTTCTCGGTGATCGGGTCAGGGCCGAGTTCCCGCAGCGGCGGCTGCGCCGCGCGCCGCTGGCGCGTCTTCGGCGCGGCCAGCAGCTCCAGCGCCTCACCGAGGCTGACCGTGAAGATCTGGTCCTCGTCCACGAGCGACCGGTAGTCGTCGCCGCGGCGGATGTACGGACCGTAGCGACCCGGCCCGGCGAAGATCTCGACGCCCTCGGGGTCCTTGCCCACCAGCCGGGGCAGTGACAGCGCCTTGAGCGCGTCCTCGAGCGTCATCGTCTCCGGTGACATCGACTTGAGCAGCGACGCGTTCTTCTCGCCCGTGGTGACGTAGGGACCGTACCGGCCCGACTTGAGCACGATCGGCTCACCGGTCTGCGGGTGCTCGCCGAGCTTGCGCTCCCCGCCACCGCCGAGGAACAGCTCGTCCACCTTCTCCGGTGTGAGCTCGTCCGGCGCGATGCCGTCGGGCAGCGAGACGCGGTCGCCACCGCCGCCTTCCCCACCGTCCTCAGTGGAGGGCGCCGGCCCGCTCTCCGGCACCGAGCGCTGCAGGTAGGGACCATACCGGCCCACCCGTACGACGACCTCCCGCCCTGCCTCGTCGCTGAAGAGCGGGATCGAGTTGATCCCTCGGGCGTCGATCTCGCCGAGGTTCTCGGTCACCATCCGCTTCAGCCCGCCGCCCTCGGCGATCTCCCGCATCGAGCGGGTCGGCGCGCCGAAGTAGAAGGCCCGGAGGAAGTCCAGCGCGGCGGCCTGGCCATCCGCGATGTCATCGAGCTCGTTCTCCATCGCCGCGGTGAACTCGAAGTCGACGAGCTGCGGGAAGTGGTTCTCCAGCAGCCCCACGACGGCGAAGGCGAGGAAGGACGGTACGAGTGCCTGCCCGCGCTTGAAGACGTACCCGCGGTCCTGGATGGTCTGCATGATCGACGCGTACGTCGATGGCCGGCCGATGCCGAGCTCTTCCAGAGCCTTGACCAGGGATGGTTCCGTGTACCGCGCCGGCGGCTGGGTCGAGTGCCCGACCGCGTCCACCGAGTCGGCGGACAGACGCTGGCCGTGGACGAGCGTCGGCAGCCGGAGCTCCGCGTCGTCGGCGGCGTCGGCGTCCTCTGTGGACTCCACGTATGCCTTGAGGAACCCGGGGTCGGTGATGGTCTTGCCCGTGGCGGAGAAGTCGCACTCCTCGCTCGCCTCGGTGATGGACCGGATCCGGACCGAGACCGAGTTGCCGACGGCGTCGGTCATCTGCGAGGCGATCGTGCGTCGCCAGATCAGCTCGTAGAGGCGGAACTCCTCTGTGGACAGCTCCGCCGCCACCTCCCCCGGCGTGCGGAACACGTCGCCGGCGGGCCGGATCGCCTCGTGCGCCTCCTGCGCGTTCTTCACCTTGCCGGTGTAGCTGCGCGGCTGCGGCGGTACGAACCGCTCCCCATAGAGTTCGGCGATCTGGGTCCGGGCGGCGGCGACCGCGCTCTCGGCGAGGTTCACCGAGTCGGTGCGCATATAGGTGATGTAGCCGTTCTCGTAGAGCCGCTGGGCGGTGCGCATGGTCTGGGCCGACGAGTAGCGCAGCTTGCTGCCGGCCTCCTGCTGCAGGGTCGAGGTGATGAACGGCGGATATGGGCGGCGCCGGTAGGGCTTCTCCTCCACCCGGACGACCTCGAACGGTCGGCCCGTCAGCCGGGCCGCGATGCCCCGGGCCCCGTCGCCGTCGAGACGCACCACACCCGTGGCGCCGGCCCGCAACTCACCGGTCGTCGGCTCGAAGTCCTTCCCGGTGGCGAGGCGATCACCGTTGAGGGAGACCATCGTGGCCGCGAACGCTCGCGGTCCCTCGCCCGCCGTTGTGCCCGGCGCGGTCACCGCGAGGACGGCCTTGACGTCCCAGTACTCGGCGCTGCGGAAGCGCATCCGCTCGCGTTCCCGGTCCACCACGATCCGGGTGGCGACCGACTGCACCCGGCCGGCGGACAGCGCCCGACCGTCCGGGCCCTTCGGCATGATCTTCTTCCACAGCACCGGGGAGACCTCGTAGCCGTAGAGCCGGTCGAGCTTGCGCCGGGCCTCCTGGGCCTCAACCAGGGACTGGTCGATCTGGCGTGGACTGGCGACTGCCGCCTGGATCGCCGGCCGGGTGATCTCGTGGAAGACCATGCGCCGGACGGGTACCCGGGGGTGCAGGGTCTCCACCAGGTGCCAGGCGATCGCCTCGCCCTCCCGGTCCTCGTCGGTCGCGAGAAGGAGCTCGTCGCAGTCCTTGAGCAGCGTCCTGAGCCGCGTGACCTGCTTGGTCCGGTCGGGCGTCACGATATAGAGCGGGGCGAAGTCGTTATCCACGTCGATGCCCAGGCTCGCCCACGACTCGCCCTTGAACTTGGCCGGTACGTCGCCCGCGTTGCGCGGCAGGTCGCGGACGTGGCCCATGCTCGCCTCGACCACATACCCGTCGCCCAGGAAATCGGCGATCTTCTTCGCCTTCGCGGGCGACTCGACGATCACAAGACGCCGTGACGACGGTCGGTCCGTCCTCGCTTGTGCCACCGTGCTCCTCACGCCCTGCGCGCTTCGCCCCGTCGCGCGCCTCCCGCCGCGCGCCGCTGCCCGCACGCGTCTACCCCGCCCCGCCCCCGCCCCAAACGGAGCGCGACAACACGGTACACGGCTGTAACCGCCGCTCCCGTCAAAGTCGTTGACCCATCCCACCCGGGACGAACGCGACCGATCCGGACAAGAAGCCCACCGCTGGTCACGCACATCCTTCGAGAGGCTAGCGCAATAACACGGGAGGCGGTGCCATGCGGTGTCGGGTTGACGACACTTCGCCCCTAGCTGCACTCGGGGAGGCGGTCGAACGCGTCGCGCAACTGTGGCGAGTCCAGCTTCGTCAGCTCGGTGCCGGCCTGTTCGTAGCGCTGGTTCAGGCGACCGAGGACCGCCACCACACCGTCGTAGAAGGCCGCCTCGTCATCGGCGGGCAGCGCGAGCAGCTCGTCGGCCGCGGCCGCGTACGCGTCGCGGGTCTCGGAGAGCGAGGTGGTGAAGCCGTCGGCCACCTGCGCCCCGCCCGCGACGTCGGGGATCCCGGCGGAGGCCACAGCCGCCCGGGCCGTCTCCGTGGCCTCGCGCGCGTCCGTCACCAGCGCCACCAGGTGCTGCCGGGTCTGCTCGGGCGTGGTGCTGCTCGCCATCTGTTCGGACGCCCGCTCGTTGAGGTCGTCAATCGCGGCCCGCCATGGGGTCAGGGCGTCGCAGACCGACCTGGCCCAGTCATCCGCCGACGGTCCCGACGAGCATGCGCCGAGCAGGAACGTCAGCGTGACCATGGTCACCAGCACCCGGCGCATGGCGCGCAGCCTATCCGTGGGCCGGGCGGCGACCGGCGTGCCGCGCCCGCGGCGCTACGGTCGCCGGCACAGCAGATAACAGCGCCGGCTCGGGTGCTCCGCGCCCGGCCAGGGCGCGCGGTCTGTCCGGGCCATCACCACGAATCCGGCGGCCTCGAGACCCGAGACCACCTCAGTCGGGTCGAGGACGTGGAAATCGAGGTCGACCTCTTCTCCCCACCACTCGTTGACGTGGTTGACCCCCGTGGTGCCGTCCGGGTGGCAGGTATGGAAGGCGAGCAGCAGCCAACCGCCGGGTCGGATCACCCGGCTCATCTGCGCGTACGCCCGCGGCCGGTCGGCTGGGGCCAGGTGGATGACCGAGTACAGGGCGACCGCGCCGAGGAACTCGGCGTCGGCTGCCGGCAGATCCAGCAACGAGCCGACCCGGAACTTGACCTGCGGATACCGGCCGCGCCCGACCTCGACCATGGCCGGCGACAGGTCGATGCCGACCGTCGGCCGGCCCAGCGCCGTCAGGTGGGCGGCCACGTGCCCCGGCCCGCACCCCAGGTCCGCCAGTCGCCCCGCGCTGTCGTGCCCCGGCGCGCCATCCGAGGTAGCCTCAGCCACGTCGTCGACCAACTCGAGAAGCGTCCGCAGCAGCGCACGATCCAGCGGCTTGCCGGCGAGTTCGCCGCCGATCTCGTCCGCGTAACGCCGAGCCACCCGGTCGTAGCTGTCCCGCACGGGCACGTAGCCGTGAGCGCTTCGCCGGCGGTCGGACACGGGCGCCACGGTATACGGTGACTGCGTGTCCGCACGCCGCACCGCACACCGACCAGAGGTTCGCATGTCACACCTGCGCCGGTTGGCCGTCCTGACGTCGGCCGCGGCCGCGTCGGTTGCCGCGTTGCTCGCTCTCGGCACTGCCGCGCAAGCCGCGGACACCGTCAGGGTCGACATTCGCGGCCTCGCCTCCAACGTCGAGGCCGGCGGGAATCCGGCTGGCTTCCGCGCGATATTCACCACCAACTCCGGAGCGCTCTCCGGCGTGCGGGCCGTGATCGCGGTCCAGTTGGGCGGGGCGCCGCCCGACTCCGTTCACCTCTCGTCCAGCCAGGGAGGCGACCTGGCCCTGCAGGGGGCGGACAACGGCAGCTTCGTCTTCAACGACCCCGACCCGTTCGACGTGACCCGGGTGTCCCAGCAGAGCAGGCGGGAGTACGTCCTGACGTTCGGCGCCAACGCGCCCCTGGGCGACGCACACATCACCGTCACCGCGATCCTCGACGGCCAGTCCCTCGGCAGCGCCGACACGTCGATCCGGGTCGTTGCGCTGGGCCAGGGCCACGACGGAGGTCCGCAGTTCACCACGGCCCCGAACACGGATCCGGGCATCGTCCCCACCTACTCGGCAGGCCCGACCTACTCGATCGTGGCTCTGCCCGGACCGGCGTCGTCCGGCCACGTGTCAGCCACTGTCCCCAAGAGCCTCTACGTGCTCGGCTCCCTGCTCGCGGCCCTCGGCGTGGCCACGCTTCTGCTGATCTTCCGGGCACCGGGGCGGGTACCGGTGCGGGCCGCGAAGGGGGCGCAGCGGGTCAACACCGCGCCGTCCTGGCACCCACGGGGCGAGCCTGCAGGCCACCCCGGCCCCCAGGCCTGGCCGACGGTGGGTCGTCCGGCCGCACCTCGACGGCCGGTCCCGGCCGACGCGGGCCAGTTCCTCGACGGCTCCCGGACGGTCCGCGACCCGGGGACGCCCAGGGCGACCGGACGGTCGGTGCGTGATTCCGGGCCGGGCGACGCTCTGCCCCCGCGGATGCGCCCCTGACCTCGGCACCGGCCGACTGCCAAGACGACGACGGGCGCCGATCCCTCGAGGGATCGGCGCCCGCTCGTGTCGGGGCAGTTGCCGGCTACCGCTTGGCGGTGGCCTTCGGTCGGGGACCGTTGGACTTCGCCGTGGTGTCCGGGCCGTCGGAGATGTCCGCCGCGGTCGCGACCGGCTTGCGCTTGCTGATCGTCACCGCGACGACGAGCACCGCGAGCGCCACCAGGGCGATCCCGATCCGCAGCCCGTTGTTCTGGTCGGTCCCGGTGCCCCACATGACCACGGCGGGAGCGATCAGGAGTGAGACCAGGTTCATGACCTTGATCAAGGGGTTGATGGCTGGGCCGGCCGTGTCCTTGAACGGGTCGCCCACGGTGTCGCCGATGATCGTGGCGGCGTGCGCCGGCGAGCCCTTGCCGCCGTGCTTGCCCTCCTCGACCATCTTCTTCGCGTTGTCCCATGCGCCACCGGAGTTGGCGAGGAACAGTGCCATCAGCGTGCCGGTTCCGATCGCTCCGGCGAGGTAGGCCGCGAGGGGACCGGCGCCGAGTCCGAAGCCCACAGCGATGGGGGCCGTCAGAGCCAGCAGGCCGGGGGTGAGCAGCTCGCGCTGCGCATCCCGGGTGCAGATGTCGACCACCTTGCCGTACTCCGGCCGTTGCGAGCCGTCCATGATGCCCGGGAAGGACTTGAACTGGCGGCGCACCTCGAAGACCACGGCCATGGCCGAGCGGGAGACCGCGTTGATCGCCAGCCCCGAGAAGAGGAACACCACGGCCGCGCCCGCGAGCAGACCGACGAGGTTGCGTGGGTCGGACACGTTGAGCAGCCGGTCCAGCGAGAGGGTCGAACCCGCCCGGACGAGCGCGCCGGTGACGGTGTCGGTGTAGGAACCGAACAGCGCCGTCGCCGCGAGCACGGCCGTCGCGATCGCGATGCCCTTGGTGATGGCCTTGGTGGTGTTGCCCACGGCGTCCAGGTCCGTCAGCGTCCGGGCGCCGTCGTGATCGATGTCGCCGGACATCTCGGCGATGCCCTGCGCGTTGTCGGAGATCGGGCCGAACGTATCCATGGCCACGATTACGCCGACCGTGGTCAGCAGACCGGTGCCGGCCAGCGCCACCGCGAAGAGGGCCAGCGTGCCGCCACCGCCGATGAGGTACGCCCCGAAGACGCCCGCCGCGATGACCAGCGCCGAGTAGACCGCCGACTCGAAGCCGACCGAGATTCCCGACAGCACGACGGTAGCCGCGCCGGTCTCGGAGGACTTGCCGATGTCCCGTACCGGCCGCCGCCCGGTCTCGGTGAAATAGCCCGTGAGCCCTTGGATGATCGCGGCGAGCGCGATCCCGATGACCACCGAGCCGATCGCGACCCAGCGGGGATCTCGGGTCGAGCCCTCGAACGAGTGCGGGAGCACGGCGAACGAGACGATCGCGACGAGCACTGCGGCGATCACCGCCGAGACGTAGAAGGCGCGGCTGATCGCGGTCATGCCTGAGCGGTCGGATGGGCGCAGACGGGTGATGAACACACCGATGATCGCCACGACGACGCCGACGCCGCCGACGATGAGCGGGAAGACGAGCCCCTCGATACCCCAGACCGCGCGGCCGAGAATGAGCGCCGCGACGAGCGTGACCGCGTACGACTCGAACAGGTCGGCCGCCATCCCCGCGCAGTCACCGACGTTGTCGCCCACGTTGTCGGCGATCGTCGCGGCGTTGCGCGGGTCGTCTTCGGGGATGTTCTGCTCGACCTTGCCGACGAGGTCCGCACCGACGTCGGCCGCCTTGGTGAAGATGCCTCCACCGACCCGCATGAACATCGCGAGCAGCGCGGCACCGAAGCCGAAGCCCTCGAGCACGACCGGCGCGTCGCCACGGTAGATCAGCACCACCAGCGATGCGCCGAACAGGCCGAGGCCGACGGTGAGGAAGCCGACCACCCCACCGGTACGGAAGGCGATCTGCATCGACCTCTCCCGGCCACCGCCACCCTTGCGGGCGGCCGCGGCTACCCGCAGGTTGGCCCGGGTCGCCAGCCACATACCGGCGCCACCGATCGAGGAGCTGAACAGCGCCCCGATGATGAAGAAGATCGACCGACCGATCTTCACCCCGGTCACGCTGCCGCTGATGTCGTTGACGGGGAGAAGGTAGAGCAGCACGACGGCGATGACGACGAAGATGCCGAGCGTCTTGAACTGCCGCAGCAGGTACGCCTGCGCGCCCTCCTGGACCGCCCCGGCGATCTCCTGCATCTTCTGTGTTCCCTTGCCGGCGCCCAGGACCGCCTTGACCAACGCGGCGGCGAATCCGAGCGCGACAAGCGCGATCACCGCGGCGACGATCACATAGGTCAGGTTGTTGCCGGCCAGGGACAGCTCGCCGGCGGCGAGGCTTGGCCCGGACATCCGTTGTCCTCCTGTACCAACCAATACGTTGATGACCGGCAACCGTCAGGGGCTGCCGGTCAAGAACTGCCGTCAAGTTCGGCTCGCACGCTTCGCCGAGTCGTCCGCGTGGGCGCGCCACGTACCGCCCAACACGGGCCACGCACGCGAGCGCGACCGGACGTACCGGACGACCGGCGATACTCTATCCGCTGGTCACGGGCTGGACGCCACCGCGGTGCCCGTGTCGTGCGCTACTGCGGTTCAGCCGCGGCCCCGACGCGCCCGGTCGCGGCGCCGGAAGGCGGCCGTACGGTCGCTGCCGAGCCAGGCCCGGGCGCCGGTCACGGGCCAGGACATGCGAACCTGCGTGCCGGCGCTGTCCGGGGCGTCGTCGACGGAGAAGTCGGCGACCAGGCCGCCGAGCAGGGCGAGCCCGACGCCCAGTGCGAGCAGCTCCTCGTCGAGGGCGTTGCGGCCGGTGTCGTCGCCCGAGGCCGCCACCGTCGCCCGCGCCACGATCGCGCCGGCCCCGCCGGCCTGCTCCTTGCGGGCCACCTCGGGCGATCCCCGGTCCATCACCCGTACCGTGAATCGCCCCGGCTCGACCGCTCCCGAAGCCCGACGTCGGCGCTGGGCGGAGCGCGATCCCGAGGCGGAGCGGGCGTCGGCCGAGGCGCTCACGAGCGCCATCGCGACCTCTATCGGTTCCAGCCGACCCTCGCGGCGATGAACGCCGATGGCACGGGTGCACGCTTCGCCGATCGCCAGCCGCACCTCATCGAGCGTCTCCGCCGCGACACCGGCCCGCCGGGCGACCGTGACCGCGACCATCCGTACGGTACGGACGTAGGCGGCGTTCGGCGAGAAGCTGATCCGGACGGTCGACGTCGCCGGTTGCGAGGCTGTCACGGTGTGGGCGCTCGTCGCGAACGGCTCAGGCCCCGGTCCTGGCGGCGGCGCCACCCGTCGCTTCCGCCACTGACGCGTGGATGTCGAACACGTTGTCCAGGCCCGTGATGCGGAAGACCTTCAGCAGCCGCTCGTGTGGGCAGACGAGGTCAAGCGAGCCGTCACGGGCACGCAGCCGGCGGTGCGCGCCGACGAGGACGCCGAGCCCGGTCGAGTCGAGGAACTCCACCCGGCCCAGGTCGACGACCACATGCTTCTGGCCCGCGTTGACCAGCTCGATGAGGCGCTCCCGCAACTTCGGGGCGGTGTAGACGTCGATCTCGCCACCGACCTCGAGCACCACGTGCTCCGACACCGTCCGAGCGGCCAGCGACAGCTCCATGGATGCCCCCTCTCGCGACCGGCCCACGATGCTCGTGCCCGAACCCGAACATCTGCGCGTCGTGCCTGTGACACGGGCCTGCCGGGCATCTTGCCACCCCAGCACGGTCCGAGTCACTCGACGGGCCCGGCCCGCGCCGATGCCCTGGCCGTGCCGAGCCCGGCCAGACCGGGCCCAAGCACCTCAACGGTCACGATCACGTCCAATCCGTCGAGCCGGCAGCCCACCAGGTGCGCGCCGTTGAGCTCGCTCAGCTCGTCCGCCCGGGCGCAGGCCGCCGGTTCGCCGTCCCACGCCCGCAGCGCCGCCCCGAGCGCGGCGAGGTCGGCAGCGACCTGCGCACGCTGACGGGCCTGGATCGCCTGGCCGACGGCGGTGATCGCCACGGCGACCAGCACGAAGACCAGCCCGGTCAGCAGAACCCAGACGGTGGCTGACCCGGCGTCGCCGTGCTCGCGTCGCGCCCGGCGTCGGTGCATCAAACCCTCCCTTCCCCCAGCCCGCCGTCCATACCGCACGGGGCCACGGCCGGCCGGTCCGCCGGAGCGCGGTCGGCGGACCGGCTGCCCGAACGGCTCGGCCGCGGCCCCTGAATCGGGTGTGCGCTACTCGCCGGGCTCGGCGGCGGCGACGGCAGTCGCGGTGATGTCGAACCCCGGCAGGGCACCTCCAAGCGGTTGCCGGTGCCGTGTCACCACCACGCGGACGAGATCCCCGTCGCGGCTGACCTCAACCGTCGCCCCGCTCACGGGCGGCGGTGTCTCGCCCCGAGCCTGGGCGAGCGCCACCTCCCGGGCCTCGGCGACACACTCCATCTGGTCGCGCACGGCCGACAGGGCACCGAGGCCAGCGACGAGGAGCAAGGTCAGCGCCGGCAGGCTGACCGCGAGCTCGGCGGTCGCGGTCCCCGAGTCGTCGTGCCCTTTGGTCATCGCAGCGCCCGCTGCACGATCCCGGACAACGCCGCCTGGACCGCGTCCGAGGTCAGGACCTTCAGCAGCACGCCGGCGAACGCCACCGCCGCCAGGGTCCCCACGGCGTACTCCACCGTGGTGATACCGGCCTCGCCCCTGCGGTTGAGCAGGGACCGTAGCTTCGACAAGCCCCGAATCCTCGATAGGCCTCGGATCTTCGACAAGCCCGGGATCTTCGACGAGCCCCGCCGACTGAGTGCCCGCGACAAGGTTCTGCTGTGCATCTGTGTCAACCCTTCTGTTTCGTCTCGACGGACCGCCCTAACCGGCGGGCGTGGTACGCCCGCGGCGGGGACGACTCAGGGCGGATGCGAGCCGCCCAGCACACCACCGACCACGGCAGCGACCACCGGGACGAGCCCGGTGAGCACGAAGGCCGGCAGAAAGCACAAGCCGAGCGGCAAGACGATGAGCACCCCGGCCGTACGGACTCGGGCCTCGGTGCGCAGGAGGACGTCCGCGCGCAGGTCCTCGGCCACTCCCGCGAGCGCCCCGGCCAGCGCCGCGCCGCTGTGGCCACTGCGTTGCGCGGCTCGGACGACCCTCGCCGTCGCCTCGCTGGCACCGAGGTACGCCCAGGCCTCGCCCGCGGTCGCGCCGAGCCTCAGGGCCCGCTCGACGCGGTTGAGGTGCCGTGCCACCGGGCCGCCGACCGCGTCCGCGACGAGCCGCGCGGCCGCGTCCGGCGTCGCCCCGGCCCGCAGCGCCGCGGCGATCAGGTCGATGGCGAACGGGAGCTCGGCGACGAACCTGTGTTGCTCAGCGCGCTGCTGCCGGCTTGGCTGTCGCGCCAGCCATCGGGCACACGCCAGCCCGACCAGCAGGCCGCCGCCGGCGCCCCACCAGTGGCCGACCGCCACCTGCCCGGCCAGCCCGCCCAGCGCCACGGTGGCCACGCGCGCGACCTCGCGGGCCCACCGGCTCCGGCGGCCCCCGCCCGGTCCGACTATCTGGTCGGTCGCGGACGGGCGGGCCCGGGTGTGCGCATGCCGGCCGATCACGCTGGCACCTCGGAGCGGGCGAGTCGGGCCGTCCACGCCAATCCCGACAGCTGCAGCACCACCGCGAGGCTCAGCGCGAGAGCGCCCAGGCCGGTGTGCAACAGCACGCCCCAGGCGTCGACTCCGACGAGGATGCCGAGCCCGACGCCGGCAACCGGCATGGCCGCAAGCAGGCCCGCGCTGACCCGGGTACCCGCCGCCTGGCTACTCGCCACGGCCCGGGCCCGGTCGACGGCCCGCAGGTGAGCATCGAGCCGGTCGAGCACGTCCGCGAGTGGGGCCCCGGCCGCTTCGCCCACGGCCATGGCCGCCGCGACCCGGTCGGCCACCGTGGCCACCGCATCGCCGGCGGCGGCGCCGGGGAGAACCGCGGCTCGCGCCAGGCCCAGCGTCTGCTCCGCGGCACGCCACGCCGTTGCCAGCGCGAGCCCCGCGCGAAGGTCGGCGGCGAGACCGCCCACCGCGTCCACGGCGTGGCGGAACGCCCGCTGCTGCGATCGACGGACAGCGACGCCGCGGATGAGCACAAACGCCGCCGCGCCGTACACCGCGAGGACAGCCACGGCGACCGGTCCGGCCAGCAGCCCCGCGCAGCCGCACAGCAGGGCCGTCGCCGGCGGGCCTGCCCATCCGGCCCGCCTGTCCCGCCAGGCCCGCACCGCGGCCGCGCGCAGCTTGCCGGCAACGGGCGGCTGGCGCGTCACGATCGTCCATCCAGGACAGTGCTGGGAATGGCGACACCGCGGGCGGCCAGCAATCCGGCCAGTTCGCCCGCCGCCGGCCCAGGCCCGCGGCGACGCCGCCAGGCGGCCTCGACCCAGATCGCCTCACCGTCCCAGCGCAGCAAACCGACCTCGTCCAGGCAGCGCAACCGACCCGATCGCGAGACCTGAAGAACCACACGAAGCCCGGCTGCCAACTGAGCCCGCACCGCGGCACGGGACGCTCCGCCGAGCATGCCGAGCGCCTCGATGCGCACCGGTACGTCGGCCGCCGTGTTCGCGTGTACTGTGCCCGCGCCTCCCTCGTGCCCGGTGTTCAGCGCGCTGAGCCAGTCGAGCACCTCGGAGCCTCGGCACTCCCCGACCACGAGCCGGTCGGGGCGCATCCGCATCGCCGCGCGGATCAGCTCCCGCAGCCCTACCGTGCCCGCTCCCTCCACATTCGACTGTCGGCATTGGAGCGACAGGACGTGCGGGTGCTGCGGCGCCAACTCCGTCGCGTCCTCGACGATCACGATGCGCTCGGTCGGCGGGACCAGCGAGAGCAGCCCACCGAGCAGGGTCGTCTTGCCGGAGCCGGTCCCGCCGGCGACGACGTACGCGAGCCGGGCCCGCACGATCGCCTCCACGAGCCGGGCCGAATCGGGTGTGAGCGTGCCCAGCCGTACCAACGCGGCCAGGCCCAACGCCTGGCGACGCAGCGTGCGAAGCGACAGGTAGGGCCCACCCACGGCCACCGGTGGCAGGACGGCGTGCAGTCTCGTCCCGTCGGGCAGCCGCACATCGACGCACGGGCTGGCGTCGTCGAGGCGGCGGCCACAGGTCGCGGCGAGCCGGACCGCGAACCGGCGCAGCTCATCGGTATCGATGAATACGGAACCTGGCAGGCGTTCCAGACCGGCACCGCGGTCAATCCAGATCTCACGCGGGCCGTTGACCAGCACATCGGTGACCGAGGGGTCGGCGACGATCTCGGCGAGGGGGCCGAGACCGACGACCTCGTCGGAGTCGTGAACCCCGAGGCGGACGAGCTCGAGACCCGCTGTCACGGCGTCACCCGCTGCCCGTCGACCATCGGGCCGGGCTCAGGGGCCGCGCCGACGTGCAGGCCGAGCCCGGCGAGGATCGTGCGCCCGAGCCGGGACACGGGTCCGGCCTGGTCGCCCTGCTCCAGGGGTGTCTGCACCGGCAGGACCCCGGCCAGCCGAAGCCCGAGCGCGGTCGCGACCTCGGCGGGACGCAGGCCCCGGGGCCCGGTTGATCGCACAAGCAGGGCCAGGTCGGGACAGTGCCGCCGGACGGCGGCGACCACGCGGGACGCGCAGGCGCAGGCCCGGACCTCAGCGACGACCACCAGGTAGGCGCGGTCGGCGCAGGTCAGCGCCAGCAGGGACGCCTCATCGAGGCCATAACCGAGGTCCGCGACTACCAGGTCACGGCCCTCTCGCCCCGCGTGCAGCGCTGCCGCCATCGCCGCGGGCGCCGCCCCAGCCGGCGCGGCCCGGTCAACGGAGAGCACCACGAGACTGCCGCCGCCGATCCGAGCCGGCGCCCGGAGGGACCCTCCCCCGTCGGCGAGGGCGTCGGCCGACACGCGGCGGCCCACCAGCAGGGTGGCACTGCCCTGCCGACGAGCGGCGAGCGCCAACGCCACAGCGACATCGGCACTCGGCGACCCGCCGCTGCCCGCGACGAATGCCACCACGGCGGCCCGCATGCGCGGTCCGGTCGCGACGGCGGCGTGCTCGGCGAAACGGCCGCCCAGCCATGTCCTCGCCTCCGGCAGCAGCACCACGTGCTCGGCGCCCAGCGCCTGCGCAGCGGGCCAGGGCACGCCACCCTCCACGCCGCCGCGACTGGTCACGACCAGCACGCCCATGCGCGCCGGCAACCGGCCTCGCGACAGCCCCGCCAACTGGTCGGCACCGACGACCACGAGCGGGGCGCTGGCCCACCAGTGCTCGGCCGCGAGGGCATCCGCCGCGACGGTGACCTCGACCGCTACGGCAGCGGCCACGTGCAGCAACTCGTCGAGCAGTTCCTCGTCGCTGGTCACGACAAGCGGGCGCCCCCGACCGGACGCGCCACCCGACAGTTCACGACTCACCCCGACCCCCGTGTCCGGCGCCACCCCCAGCGGCGCCGCAACCACGCTCACCCCGCCCCGGCGCTCCCGCCAGCGGTGCCGCTGAATCTGTGGACAACCCGGGGGGCTGTGGATAACGGGGCGCGGTCCTTACCCGCCCTGACCTGCGAGAAACGTCACGGCAGCGCCGGCGAGCGCCCCCTGCGGCATGAGACGGTCATGCGACGCCCCATCCGCGACCGTTACTTGGATGCCGACGCACCGCTCGTCGCGCTGGCGGAGTTGGTCGCCGTGCGGTGAACTCCAGAACGCGCCATCCCCGGTTCACAAAGGATCTTGACATCTGGGTCTGGGTCGACGAACAGAACGCGAACCGGCTCGTGGCCGCGCTCGATGAATTCGGCCTCGGCTCGCTCGGGCTGACGGCCGACGACTTCCTGGAAGAGAGCATGGTCGTTCAACTCGGGTACCGGGTCTGCAGCGCGAAAGACCCTGAAGGGCACTTCTCGTCCTTCATGCGGCCCTTGACTGATACGTCCGTTGAGGTGCTGGCGGTAGGGAAGAGGCGACCCCCGTCCGGGGGGTGACGGGGGTCGCCGGGGGAACGGCTCCGGGGGGTCGAGCCGGTCCCACCCAGCGGTCACGGGGGGGTGCGACCGCCGAGGGTCTGTATGTCACGCCCTGACCGGAAGGTCCCCGCGGTTGTCGAGGATTCTTCGGCTTCGGGCGCTGCCGGAGACAGAATGCCGGACATGACTGCCCGCGTCGAGTCGCCTCGCCACAACACGCCGCGCAAGTCGTACCCGCGACACTCCGTGGCGGTGCGCAGCGGATGATCGGCCCCAGCGCAGATCGGACAGCCGCGACGCACAAACGGTGGTGACAGCGGGCGCCCGGCCACGACTAGACTTGCGCGCCGTGGTCCGCAGCGCCGCGTTCTTCGACCTCGACAAGACGATCATCGCCAAGTCGAGCGCGCTCGCCTTCGGCCGTCCCTTCTACCGGGACGGGCTGATCTCGCGCCGCGAAATGGTCAAGGCGGCATACGCGCAGCTGGTCTACCGCCTCGGTGGCGCCGACGACCAGCAGATGGCCCGCATCCGCGACCACATCGCCAACCTCTGCAAGGGCTGGCGGGTTGACCAGGTCAGCCAGATCGTCCACGAGACGCTGCACGAGCTGATCAGCCCGTACATCTACGCCGAGGCGGCGGCGCTCATCGACGAGCACCGAGCAGCCGGCCGCGACATCGTGGTGGTCTCCAGCTCCGGCGAGGAGATGGTGCGTCCGATCGCCGACCAACTGGGCATCAGCAACATCATCGCGACCCGGATGGTCGTCAAGGACGGCCGCTACACCGGCGAGGTCGCGTACTACGCGGCGGGACCGACAAAGGCCGAGGCCGCTCGCGAGCTCGCCCAGCGGCAGGAGTACGACCTTGCCTGCTGCTACGCGTACTCCGACTCGGTCTCCGACGTGCCCCTGCTCGAGACCGTCGGCCACGCCACGGTCGTGAACCCCGACCGTGGGCTGCGTCGGGTGGCGTCGGAGCGCGGCTGGCCCGTCCTGGAGTTCCGCCATCCGATCCCGTTGTCGCGACGCCTCCGCGAGCGCCCGGCCGTGCCCGTCGCGGCCGCCGCGATCGGGATCGGTGTCGGTTTCGCGATCGGCCTGGCGATCTATGGACGCCACCGCCGGGCGCGGGCCGCTTCCCGGGCGCTGACCTCCTAGGCCGTAGGGCCAGCTCGTCGGGGCCAAGGTCCCCGACCAGGGGCCGGAGGACCCCGATCCCGCCGAAGGACTCGCGTTGCGGCGCCCGACGGCGTAGAAATGGCTCAGCAGATACCTTCCAGCAGAACCGACCAGCCGATGCCGAGGTGGACATCCCCGGGTGGGAACTCCAGGTTGGTAGCCGCGCACGGCCGCCGGGCACCCACGCGCGATCAGCCACGGGTAGGCGAGCGGTCGGACGACGTCCTTGCGATGCCAGTCCGCCGCAGCAACAGGTGCACGCCTGGTAACCCGGTCGGACGTGGCACTTGTCGGGCCAGCAGGCCGTGGTCCGACGGTGACTGACGACGGCGCCTTCGTCAGAAGGCGCCGTCCTCTTGTCAGCCAGGCGGACTTCCGCGACGCAGGGCGCAGCGGCGGGGCTACTCCTTCATCCAGCGGATGATCTCGCCGGTCACGAGCTCGGGCGCCTCCCGATGCGGGAAGTGGCCGACATCGGGCAGCGACCGCCATTCATAGGCAGCGATGACGTACCGACCGGAGCCCAGAGCCGTCGACGGCAGCACGATCGGATCTCTCGCCCCGTGCAGGTGCAGGGTCGGCGTGATGATGGGCTCGCGCATGTGCGCCCGGAAGCGGCCACCCTGCAGCCGCATCAGGCTGCGCATCGCCCATCGGAATGTCTCCATCGCGCAGAACGCCGTCTGCGGGATCCGCATCGCGGTGCGGCAGGCGCGCACGTACTCGGCGAAGTCCTGGCTCTGCACCCACCGGGGCCCGGACCACCGGCGCAGGTACTCCTCGACCATCGCCGCGTCGGCACGCGTCAGGCGGTGTTCGTAGCGCGGCAACTGGAACGCGAGCATCGGGCCCATGGCGGCGTACTGGCGCCGGTCGCCGGCGAGGAGGCTGGCGTGCATCCGGGCCGGGTGCGCGGCCGCGAGCACGACCAGCCGGTCGACGCTGCGGGGGTGCAGACTCGCGGTTGCCCAGGCCACCTGCCCGCCGTACCCGGTCCCGACCAGCGAGGCCGACTTCTCCCCGAGAGCCCGGATGAGGCCCACGAGATCGGCCGCCGCGGTGAACCCGTCATACCCGCGCGGCGGCTTGTCGCTCGCACCGTAACCACGCAGGTCCACGGCCGCCACCCGGAAGCCGGCGCTGACCAGACCCGGGATCTGATGCTGCCAGGCGGCCCAGAACTCGGGGAAGCCATGCAGCAGCAGGACCAGCGGCCCTGACCCCGCCTCCGCGATGTGTAGCCGCGTGCCGTTGGCGCTAACGAAGCGATGGGCCCACGGCCCATCGATCAGCACCGCTGACTCGTCGACGACTCTCCTGCCCACGCGTCACTCCTCCGGGGTTGTGCTCGCCTTCAGCCCGGTCGAGATGAGGTCCATCACCGAGGAGTCCTGCAGCGTGGTGACGTCGCCGAGCGAACGGTTCTCCGCGACGTCGCGCAGCAGGCGTCGCATGATCTTGCCGGACCGGGTCTTCGGGAGCTCAGGGACGAGCAGGATCTGGCGCGGCTTGGCGATCGGGCCCAGGGTGTTGGCCACGTGGTCGCGCAACTGTTTGGCCAGTGCGTCGCCCTCCTCGGCACTGCCGGGCACGGCGTTGGCGCGCAGGATCACGAACGCCACGATCGCCTGCGTGGTGGTCGGGTCGGTCGCACCCACCACCGCCGACTCGGCGACCTTCGGGTGGGAGACCAAGGCCGACTCCACCTCGGTCGTGGAGATGTTGTGGCCCGCCACGAGCATCACGTCGTCGACGCGACCGAGCAGCCAGAGGTCGCCGTCCTCGTCGCGCTTGGCCCCGTCGCCCGGGAAGTAGATGCCGGGGAATCTAGACCAGTACGTGTCGATGTAGCGCTGGTCGTCGCCCCAGATCGTGCGCAGCATGCCCGGCCACGGATCACGGACGGCGAGGTAGCCGCCGCCACCGTTGGGTACCGAGGCACCGGTGTCGTCCACGACGTCGGCACTGATGCCCGGCAACGGGATCGTCGCGGAGCCCGGCTTGGTGTGGGTGACACCGGGCAGCGGCGAGATCATGATGCCGCCGGTCTCGGTCTGCCACCAGGTGTCGACGATCGGGCATCGCCCACCACCGATGTGCTCGCGATACCAGATCCAGGCCTCTGGGTTGATCGGCTCGCCGACTGAGCCAAGAATGCGCAGCGAGCTCAGATCGAACTTCGCCGGAATGTCATCGCCCCACTTGGCGAACATGCGGATCGTCGTCGGCGCGGTGTAGAGGATCGTAATCTTATATTTCTGAACGAGTTCCCAGAACCGACCGCGGTGCGGCGTGTCCGGCGTGCCCTCGTACATGACCTGGGTCGCGCCGTTGGCGAGCGGGCCATAGACGATGTAGCTGTGTCCGGTGACCCAGCCGATGTCGGCGGTGCACCAGAAGACGTCGGTCTCGGGCTTCAGGTCGAAAACCGCGTGGTGGGTCCACGCCACCTGGGTCAGGTAACCGCCCGTCGTGTGCAGGATTCCCTTCGGCCGGGCCGTGGTACCGGAGGTGTAGAGGATGAACAGCGGGTGCTCGGCGTCGAACGCCTCGGCGGTGTGCTCCGCGCTCGCCGTCTCCACCACGTCGTGCCACCACAGATCGCGCCCCTCGGTCCACGGGATCTCCTGACCCGTACGGCGTACGACCAGCACGTTGCGCACCGTCGCGCAGCGTGAGACCGCCTCGTCCACGGTCGGCTTGAGCGCGTTCGCCGCGCCCCGGCGGTAGCCACCGTCAGCCGTGATCACGAGCGTGGCGTCCTGGTCGAGGATCCGGCCGGCAAGCGACTCCACGGAGAAGCCGCCGAAGACCACGGAGTGGGTCGCGCCGATGCGGGCGCACGCGAGCATCGCCACGACCGCCTCGGGGATCATCGGCAGGTAGATCGTGACCCGGTCGCGAGGCTTCACCCCGAGCGCGATCAGGGCGTTCGCGGCCTGGCAGACCGAGCGGTACAGGTCCGCGTAGGTGATCGTGCGGGTGTCGCCGGGCTCGCCCTCCCAGTGGATGGCCACCTTGTCGCCACGCCCGGCCTCGATGTGCCGGTCCAGGCAGTTGTACGCCGCGTTGAGCGTGCCATCGGCGAACCACTGGGCAAAGGGTGGGTTCGACCAGTCCAGCACCTGCGTGAACCGCTTGTGCCAGTGCAGCCGGTCGGCCTGCCGCTCCCAGAACCCCAGCCGGTCGACGCTCGCCGCGGCGTAGGCGTTACCGGTGACGTTGGCGTCCGCCGCGATGTCCGCCGGCGGTGCGAAGCGCCGCGACTCGTGCAGCAGGTTGGCCAGTGTCTCACTCACGCGACCACGCTCCTGTGTTGCTCAGTGGGACGAGGGACTCGTGGACAGGCTAGCCTCGCCGGCGGTCGCGGGTCGATACGCCACCGCCGCCGCGGGCCCGGTCGAGCGAGCGGGCCAGGAGAGGGGCATCGCGCACGGCAGGATGGGGACCATGCCATCGGCGCTGACCCCGCTGCTGCAGCTCCGCGAGGTGGCGCGGGCCATGGACGAGGCGCGCGCCGCCGTCGACAGCGTGCTGCGCCACCCGGCACTGCGCCGCTCGGGCGGGCCCCTGGTGGCGGAGGTCGGGTTGCGCGCCGCGGTCGCCTCCGCGGCGCTGGAGGGTCACCCGTACGAGCTGGCGGACGTACGGGCCGGTACGGTCACCGACCCTGTCCTTCAGGGCGCCCTGCGGGTGAGCGCGGCTCTGCCGACCCTGGCGCAGCGCTGGAGCGCCGCGCCCCGTCAGGTGCTCGCCCGCCTGCATCTGCTCGCCGCGCGCGACCTCGTGGACGAGCCATCACTGGGCCGGCCATCGGCTTCGCCACAACGGCTGGATCTGCTCTGCGAACTCATCGCCGGCCCAGCAGGCGAACCGGCGCTGTTGCGGGCCGCGGTGGTGCACGGCGAGCTGCTGGCGATCCGCCCGTTCGCTGGCCCCAACGGCGTTCTGGCTCGCGCGGCCGCCCGGCTCACGCTCATGGCCGAGGGCTTCGATCCGCGCGGTCTCATCGCCCCCGAGGTCGGGCACCGCGACCGGGAGCCGGAGTACGTCGGTACGGCCAATGCCTTCGCCACCGGCACCCCGGACGGCCTGCGCTCCTGGCTGCGGCACTGCGCTGCCGCGACCGAGCACGCCGCCGGCGAGTTGCGCGACCTCGCCGGCGCCGTTGCGTGACCCCACCAAGCGATGCTCAGACGCGGATCTCGGTGAGGTCCTCGATCTCGGGCACCGGTGCCCAGCCCTGGAAGACGCCGAAATCGAACTCCTCCAGGCCAAGCGCCTGCGCCACGGGCGCCTTGCCGCCGGTGTACTCCAGCCGCAGCCAGCCATCGGACTCACCGAGGACGATGAATGGCTCGCCCCGCCACTTGCAGGTCGTGCGGATGTAGCAGAAGTTCGCGACCTGGTCGGCCTGCAACACGCGGACGTAGCGCCCCGACCGCAGCTCGATGAAGCCCTCCGCGGGATCGGTCCGGTAGAGGCGCACGTCGGCACCGTCCGGACTGCACTCGTACTCGTCGCCACGCCAGTCGGCGAAGTAGCCGTCCCGGATCTTCGGTACCGGCCCACCCGGGGACCGGGGACGCGGCGCGTTCACGGCGTCCTCACCCAGCGACCGGAGTCCGCGTCGAAGCTCGCCAGCAGCTCCTCGCTCCCGTCCCGGGCCAGGCGCCACATCTGGGCCCCGTGCGGCAGACGTGCACTGTCCACTTTGAACTCAGCGACCACGTCGGTGTCGCCCGGAGCGAAACCGTTGCCCCGGAAGGGTGCCCGCTCGATGACCCACCCCTGCATCGCGCGCATCGCCGCCTCGGTCTGACCGCCGTACGGCAGCCGGTAGAGGTCCGGGCGATGCGCCACCCAGCGCAGCACGTGCACCTCGGTGTCGTCCTCGGCGAACGGCGAGCCCTGGTAGAGCAGCCCCAACGCCCGGTAGAGCAGGCGGGGCGACTTGAGGTGCGAGACCTCGCTCGCCCGGTTGACGAAGCCGGAGACGCGGTCATACCCACGCTCCAGGTAGAAGGCGACCTGGGTCGGCGGAACGGTGCGCTGCATGATGATCGCCTTCGATGCCCCGACCGCGGGTGCCCCGGCCACGCCGAGGCTCGCCTCGTGCTTGCGCGCGGCCACGACGACCTCGCCGGCCGGCTCGTCGCGCAGGCCCACCTCAGCCGCCCAGGACGCCAGGGCCACGATCTGCGATCCGGGCAGCGTGGTGCCGACGGGCGTTCCCGGATTGATGGCGAACTGGATCCGCTCGCTGGGCCACGCCTCGATGAGCTCGATGAAACGCATGCTCATCGTGCTGATGTCCGGTCCGAAATGCTCCGCGCCGTAGTCCGCCAAGCGCTCGGGAGAGGTGAACACCGCGATGAGCCGCTCGCCGTCGGCCTCCTCGATCTGCCACGGGAAGTACTTGTCCCGGGGGCGCGAACCGGGCGGCATCGAGATCGGCACCGGCAGGATCACGCGGGCCAGCAGCAGCGTGGAGAGGAACGAGTCGGTGTTGTTGGTCTCCGCCGCCGCAAGCAGATCGGACTCGGTCTCATTCGCGGGGACGAATCCCACGGCCCATGCTTCGGTTGGCGAGACGATCTCCGCGTCCTCGATCACGGCGCGGCGCGGTGTCCACGACGTCGGCTCCGCGGCCGACGGCTCGGCCCGCCCCGCGGCCGCGCCCGCGTACGCCTGCTGCTCCCGCAGCCGGGCGCCGAGGTCCCGCTCGGCGAAGCGCGTGGTCGACTCGTCGCGGGGGCCGCCGTAGCCAGCCGTCCGACCGAAGGCCGATGGTTCGGGGCCGTGATAGGCGCCAGGCTCGTAGCCGCCGTCGCCCTCAGCGCTGACGATCTCGGCATCGACCGTCTCCACCGGGGGCGGGACGCCCGGGGCGGCCAGCCGAGCGGTGACCGGCTCCCGGTAAGGCTCCGGGGACTCCGGCAGCGCCGGTAGGGCGGCGCGTCCGAAGGGTGGTCGCACCGAAGCGGCGGCCGGATTCGTGGGGGCCAGGCCGGGTGACGCGTACCCCGGGTAGGTACCCGCGGGCTCGGTGTGGGAACGGGCGTAACCGACGTCCTCCCGCTGGTAGCCGGCTTCGTCCAGACGCCGGCCGAGGCCGCCCTCGCGCCCCAGCCCGTCCCGCGGGAATCCGTCACGCGCGTAACCTGCGGGCTCTGGACGCCGGGCCTGGCTGTCGCGTGGCCGTGCACGGGCGGCGGCCGCACCGCTCGAGCCGGTCGCCCTGATCCGCCCGCTGATCGCCGCGGCGAGGTCGCTGGTGGCCATGCGCGCCCGGGCCCCGCCGGCGGTCCGCCCGGGCAGGCGCACCTCACCCCCGGCACGCACGATCTGGGCGATGAACCACGATGGCAGGTACGCCTCGATCGGCAGGCCCGGGTTGATCGCGAGCCACCACTCGTAGTTGGGCCACTCGGTGGCGAGCGCGGGAAACGCGACCGAGCGGTACGTGCCACCCGGCTCGTTGAGGCACAGCCGGAGCGCGGCCGGCGAGGTGAAGGCGAGGATATGGGTCCGCTCTCCCGTGGTCCAGGTACCCCAACCCATCGGCGCCCGACCCGCCAGCGCTTCCGCCGACACCGGCAAGAGCAGGTCGGAGCGGGACAGGATACGGAAGTAGCGGTCCTGGTCCGCGGCGGCCAGTGCGTCGCGCATCGCGGCCTCCGCCTCGGTGGCCGGGTCCCACGGGTGCACGGCCACCTCCCCTCCTACCCTGCCCACACAAACTACAAGGCCCGCCCGATCCGCCACCACTGCGGTGAGCCGGCATCGTGACCCGCCACACGAACGCCCATCGCGGGGCGTGGCCGGTCGTGATCATCGGTGCCGGACGGGACAACGACGCCGGGTCTGCCGGTCTAGCATCTCATCGATGTCGGCACACACATTACCGCTCCGACCCTCGGCGTCCATGGTCGCGGCGCTCCTCGTCGCCGCTGTCCTGACCGCCCCAGCGAGGGCGGCCGCGGCCGGGCCCGGCACCCCGGACAGGGCCGGGATCGGCGCCCGGATCTGCCCGACCCAGCCTTCGCCCAGCCCGGTGGCGACCTCCACCGGCTGGGCCCAGGGACGCTACGACCTGCCCGATCTCGGCCGGATCAGCCGTGGCGATGGCGTCACGGTTGCGGTGCTGGACAGCGGGGTGGATCCGGCCCACCCGCAGTTGGCCGCGGCGGTGCGCGGCGGCGGGGACATGCTCGAGGCCAGCGGACGCGGACTGGACGACTGTGCCGGCCACGGCACGGCCGTGGCGAGCATCATCGCGGCGAGGCCGACTGCTGGCTCCGGACTGCTCGGAGTGGCGCCCGCGGCGACGATCCTCTCGATCAGGGTCGGCGACCGCATCGAGACCGACAACGGGCTCGTCGGCTCCGGTGACATCGCGGAGCTGGTCGCCGGAATCCACGCGGCGGTGGCGGCGCGACCGAAGCCGGCAGTGCTCAACCTGTCGATCTCGACGACGACCGACAGCCCGGCATTGCGCGCCGCGATCCGGGACGCGCTCGACGCTGAGATCGTCGTGGTCGCCGCCGTCGGCAACGACTTCCAGCGGGGCAACCCGACGCCGTTCCCGGCGGCGTACGACGGCGTGGTCGGGGTCGGGGCGATCGACGGCACCGGGGCCCGGTACGCCCAGTCCCAGGTTGGCCCCTACGTCGATCTCGTGGCCCCGGGCGATCGCGTGCTGGCGGCGGCGCGCGGCTCGGGCCACGTGCTGGTCTCGGGCACCAGCTTCGCCGTGCCGTTCGTCGCGGCCACGGCCGCCCTGATCCGGGCACGCTGGCCAAGCTTGAGCCGGGCCGAGGTGGTACGGCGGCTGATCGCCACCGCCGACCCCCCGTCAGGCGGGCAGCCGTCGCCTGAGTACGGGTACGGCGTGGTGAACCCGTTGCGCGCGCTGACCGAGGTGGTGCCCGCATCGACGCCCACAGTCCTGGAAAGGCGGACACCAGTCGTGCCGCCGGCTGCCCGCCAGCCCGCGCCGGGCACCGCCCCCTCCGCCCGGGTCCTCGCGACGTCCGGTGCGCTGCTGTTCGCGGCGCTCCTGGTCATCGCCCTGGCGCTGGCCGCGCCGGCCGGCCGGCGGCGCCACTGGCGCCCCGGACGACTTCAGGACGATTGACCCGACCCGTACGACTGGTCCTGTCCATAGCTCTGGCCCGACCCGTACGACTGGCCCTGGCCGTAGCCCTGACCCTGGCCGTACCCGGATCCCGGACCGTACTGGGGCGGGGGCCCGTACTGGGGCGGGGGCCCGTACTGCGGTGGCGGTCCGTACTGCGGTGGCGGTCCGTACTGCGGCTGCGACGGCGCGGCCGGCGGCGGCGTGTACTGGGGCGCCGGTGGCGGCGTGTACTGCTGCTGTGGCCGGGGCGCGGGGCGCGACTGCTGCCGGGGCTGGTACTGCGGCACCTGGGGAGCAGGCTTCTCCACCACTCGCTCCACGACCCGCTCGACGACCTTGACCTTCTTCTTGACCGGGGTGGTGATCTTGTCGCCGATCCAGTTGACGATGCCGGCGGCGATGCCGATGAAGGCCGCGGCCGCGATCACCCACGGGGAGATCTTGACGTGGAACGGGAGGTTGATCCGGTCGAGGTTGGCGACGTAGCCGGTCAGCAGCAGCATCCCGGCGTTGATCACGAGCGAGAAGAGGCCGAAGCTGAGGATCCGGATCGGGAAGGTGAAGAGCCGCACGACCGGCTTCACGAGAAGGTTCACGAGGCCGAAGATGACCGCCACGCTCGCGACTGTCTGGGCGGTCGCCCGGTGATCGCCCTGGGCGACCTGCAGCGAGACGACATGGTCGAACCGGTCCTGGTCGAACACGAGGGTGGCCAGATAGACCGCGAGAGCCGACCCGGCGAAGGGGACGAGCAAGCCGAAGATTCGACGTACCATCGCGCGATCGTTGCACAACCACGCCACCAGGGACAGCCGAGCACCGGCCTTCCTGCGTAGTCTCTCCCGAGATATCCATGAGGGAGGATCAATGGCGTCGCGATCGGAGAGTTCGTCCGCCCATTCCGGCCTGCGCCCGCCCGATCTGCACTCCCACCAGTTCGCGTTCCAGCGCGCGGTCGGCGCCCTGGCGATGCGCGACCCTGACCCGCCGGCCGCCCCGACCCGACGCATCAGCGGATCCCTGTTCGCCAGCGTGATGATCGCCGTGCTCGCGGTGGCCGCCGTCGGCGTGTACGGGTTGCTGCGTCCCGACAGCGCGGGTGCGTGGCGCGACGGCCGGGCCACCATCATCGAGAAGGAGACCGGCGCCCGGTACGTGCTGCTGAGCAGCACGCTGTACCCGGTGCTGAACCACACCTCGGCGATGCTCATTCTCGGCACCGACGCGACAGTGCTCGTCCCGGCGCGGGAGCTTCGCGACGTACCGCGGGGCGCACCGGTGGGCATCCCCGGGGCCCCGGATCCCTTGCCCCGGCCGGATGCGCTGGTCGCCGGCCCGTGGACGCTGTGCACCGAGGCGCCCGCCACGGGTGTCCCGCCCCCCGACGGCTCGATCCTGCGCGTCGGATGGGCGCCGGATGCGCAGCCCTTGGGCGCCGGGGCGGTGCTCGCCCTGGACCCCAACGGTCAGTTCCATCTGCTCTGGAACAACCGGCGCTTCGCCATCCGGGACCCCGACCTCGTGCTCGCGGCGTTCACCTGGCCCAAGGGCTCCGCCACCCCGGTCGCGGCGGCAGTGCTCAACGCGATCCCGGCGGGCGCCGACCTCGCGGCGATCGAGGTCGCCGGAGACGGCGGCGCCTCCGCGGTGCCGGGCCTGCAGGCGGGCGAGGTCTTCGTGGTCGAGAACCCCGATGGTGGGCGGCTGTTCGGCGTCGCTCTCCCCGATGGCGTCAGCGACGTGTCGGCGGTCCAGGCCGCTCTTCTGGTGGCACAGGGGGCAAACGGCGGTGATCCGCCGCGACGGCTCAGTGCCGCCGCCTACGCCAGCGCGCGAAAGGTGGGCTCGCTCATCCCGACCGGTGATGACGCGCCGCCAGGCGACACCCCGACCCAGGTACATCCCGGCGAGCACGACGCGGTGTGCGCGACCTTCAGGCCAGGCGAGACGCTGCCCACACTGAGCGTCTCCGCGATCCCGGCGCCGACTCTCGGTGCGCCAGCGCCACGGGTCGACGTACCGCCCGGCCGGGGCGCGCTCGTCGAGTCGCTGGCCACCGCTGCCGCCGAGAGCGGATCGATCTGCGTGATCACGGATCTCGGCCTTCGCTTCGCGGTGCCGTCAGCCAAAGTACTGGACACGCTGGGATACGGCGGCGTGACGCCGCTGCGCCTGCCCGCGTCGCTGGTCTCGCTCGTGCCGCCGGGTCCCGCTCTCGACCCGGCCGCGGCGGTCCTGCCCGTGGGCTGACGCCGCACCCGAACGGCCGGGTGGTTTTGGGTCTCATGCCGGGAGTTATCCACAGGTTTAAGTTCGGGGTGGCTCGGGCCACCGCTCGCGGCTACCGTCACCTATCGACACCATGCGAGGTGTCGATAGGAGCGAGAGAAGGGGTACGGGAGGTGTCCAAGAGCGGCCTGGATCCGGCCGAACTCGCGCGCATCGCGGGTCGGTTCGAGTCCAACAGCGACCAGATCGACGAACAGTTACGGACCGTCCAGCGGTGGGTCGAGCAGACCCGGCCTGCCTGGAGCGGCTCCGCCGGGCTGGGTTTCCAGTCCGTCAGCGAGATGTGGGGCACGCAGCAGGCTCGACTGATCGGCTTGCTGAGGCAGGCCGCGGAATCGGTGCGCGCGTACGCGAACGTCAGCGTCGCCGCCACCGATGAGGCCACGGAAGCGGTACGCATCCCGCTTCCCCTCGACAACCGGGGGGTCTGACGATGACGGGTAGCCACGCCTTCTCCATCAACCCTGCCGTATGCATGGACGCCCATCTGGCCATCGACGCGGCAGCGCGTCGGATTCGCGAGCTGCTCGAGGAGATCGACCACGATGGCGAGCGGCTGCTGGCCGGATGGGACGGCGATGCACAGGAGGCGTTCCATGCCCGCCAGCGGCAGTGGCACGCGGACGCCGACACGATCCTGACCAAGCTCCAGCAGATCAACGCCGGCTTGCAGCGCGCGGTGCAGATCTACGTTCAGGCCGACAAGCGGGGGGTCGACCTGATCACCGGTGCCTGAGCCGGGCGGGCCGGCGGAGTCGGTCCGCCGGCCCGGGTCCAGGCCGGTCGCCGGGTAGCGATCTCGTCCTCCGGCGCGGCCGATGCTGGCGATGTGCACCATCCGGCAAACCGTCGCGCGACGGGCCCGGCGGTAGCTAGGGTCGCGGCATGCTGCTGCGCCGAGACGACGGATTCGAGATTGATACGGACCCATCTCGCCTGGAGCCGGGACGGGTGCACGAATGGCTGTCCACCGATGCGTACTGGGCGCTCGGCCGGTCCGCGACCGCGGTCGCTACGTCGATAGCGAACTCGATCTGCTACGGGGTCTACGCGCCGACCGGTCGCCAGGTCGGGATCGCACGCGCGGTCACCGACCGCGCCACGTACGCCTGGATCTGCGACGTGTACGTCGAACCGGGCTCGCGCGGCCGTGGGCTGGGCACCTGGCTCGCCGGCGGCATCGTGGCCGACCTGCTGGATCTGGGCGTGCCGCGCATCGTGCTCGCGACGGCGGACGCGCACGAGGTCTACCGGCGGGCCGGCTTCGACGACCTGGCGGACCCGTCGCGCTTCATGGAGATCGACCGCAGGAGCGTCGGCGTGCCTGAGCGTGACGTCGCTGACAGCTAACGACCAAAGACCGTCCATGGGCCTTACGGTGTAGGGATGAGCACCAGTCGCGCGGGCTACGTCTCCGGTCTCGTCGCCTACCTGTGCTGGGGACTGTTCCCGCTCTACTGGCGCCTGCTGCGCCCGTCGACGCCGCTGGAGATCCTGGCTCACCGCATCGTGTGGTCGCTGGTCTTCGTCCTCGTCCTCATCGCGGTGTCGCGATCGTGGCGCCGGCTGCGGGGCCTGCTCCGCGCCCGGACCATTGGCCGGATCGCCGTGGCGGCGACCCTGATCGCGATCAACTGGGGAACCTACATCTATGGCGTCAACGCGGACCGGGTCGTGGAGACGTCGCTGGGCTACTTCATCAACCCCCTGGTCACCGTGCTGCTCGGCGTGATCGTGCTGCGCGAACGGCTGAGCGTGCCGCAGTGGGTGGCCATCGGCATCGGCGCGCTCGCGGTCGGCGTGCTGACCGTCGACTATGGACAATTGCCCGTGCTCGCCCTGGTGCTCGCCGCGTCGTTCGGGCTGTACGGGCTGATCAAGAAGCGCCTCGCGGTGCCGGCAACCGAGGGTCTGGCGATCGAGTCCGGGCTGCTCACGCTTCCCGCGAGCGCCTACTTGGTCGTGATGGCGAGCACTGGTGACTCCACGTTCGGCCATGTCTCGGCGGCGCACACGGCCCTGCTCGTCGCATCGGGCGTGGTCACGGGCATCCCCTTGATCGCCTTCGCTGCTGCCGCCAACCGCATCCCCCTGTCGGCTATCGGACTTCTGCAGTACATCGCGCCCATCCTCCAACTCGGCTGCGGGGTATTGATCCTCGGCGAGCCGATGCCCGCGGCCCGCCTCGCCGGCTTTGGTCTGGTCTGGGTAGCGCTGGCCGTCTTCACGTGGGACGGGATCAGGAGGCTGCGGTCCACCACCCGCACGCCGGTCGTCGCGGCGCCCACGATCTCGGCCGCGGATAGCGTGATCGCCTCGTGACGACCCGTTGACGTCCGCCAGACCCTGAGGTTGAGTGAGCAAGGAAACGTGAGCGACGAACCAGGTGGGCGGAACGGGGTCAGGCCGGCGGCACAGGTGCCTGACGGATCCGAAGGGGGGCGGACCATGGTCGTACGGCATCCGAACGACGAGCCGTCCGACCTGATCCGCAGTGTCTCGCGAGCCCTACGCGTGCTCGAGGCCGTCGGTCAGACTGCCCGCGGCCTCACGGTCAAGCAGATCGCTCGTCGATGCGAGTTCACCACGGCGACCACCTACCACCTGATCCGCACTCTCGCCTACGAGGGGTACGTCACCCGCCGCGACGATGGCACCTACACCGTCGGGCTCGAGGTGGCGGACCGGTTCCGGGAGCTGGTGGCCGCTTTCCGGGCCCCGGCCACGGTGATGCAGGTGTTACGGCGGGCCGCCGGGGAGAGCGGCTTCAGCCACTTCCTGGGCGGCTTCGTGGGCGGGCAGGTAACCGTCACGACCACTGCGGAGGGCTACCGTTCGCCGCACCTGGAGGACCTCATTCCCGGGTTCGACGAGGGTGCGCACGCGACCGCGCTCGGCAAAGCGCTGCTCTCCACCCTCAGCACCGACCAGCGGGTGCGGTATCTCAAAGATCAGGGCATGCGCACATATACCGGCTTCACGCTCAAAGAGCCAGAGGCGTTGGAGGCCGATATCGCCGCCGGCGAACGCAGAGGCATGCAGACCGAGATCGCCCAGTTCCGTGACGGCCTGGGCTGCGGCGCCGTAGTGGTGCACGCCGACCGCGACCCGGAGCGGCGCCTCGTCCTGGCCTGCGCGACCCCAGCCGACCATCTGGTCGACCACACCAGTGACGTGCGCGATCATCTGCTGCGCACCGCTCGCGAGGTGTCGGCCGTCCTGGCGCCGCCAGGGTGAACCACCGACCGACTCGCCGCGTGGACAGCGGCGTGACCGCGGACCCCAGCCGTGACCACTGACGAGGACCTCATCCGGGCGCTGCACGCCGAGCATGGCGACGCGCTGTTCGCCCATGCGTTGCGTCTGTGCGACGGAGACCGCCAGCGGGCCGAGGATCTCGTTCAGGAGACGCTGTTGCGGGCCTGGCGGCATCCCGAGTCGTTGGACCCGGAGCGAGGGTCGACGCGAGCGTGGCTGTTCACCACCGCGCGCCGGCTGGCGATCGATGCGTGGCGACGCCGGGAGGCTCGCGTGGGCGAGGTGTTCACCGACGCGTTGCCCGAACCTCGCACGGAGCTCAACGAGGCCGACCGGGCCGTCGAGGCATGGACGATCGCCGAGGCCCTGGAACGGCTCTCGCCGCCACACCGGGAGGTGCTGGTGGAGTGCTTCTACCGGGGGCGCTCGGTGGCGGAGGCCGCTGAGGCGCTCGGTATCCCGGCGGGCACGGTCAAGTCCCGCACGCATTACGCGGTCCGGGCTCTGCGGTTGGTACTGGAGGA
This sequence comes from Micromonosporaceae bacterium, assembly GCA_036557785.1. Classification (GTDB taxonomy): domain Bacteria; phylum Actinomycetota; class Actinomycetes; order Mycobacteriales; family Micromonosporaceae; genus DATBGZ01. Next base: position 82,902 of record DATBGZ010000012.1, on the reverse strand, counting down.
GATGGGGGTGACCCGATGAGCTGCCCGTTCGCTGTCAACGACGGCGCGTACGTCCTGGGTGCCCTCGCCCCGGCCGAGCGGGCCGAGTTCGAGCGCCATCTCGCACAGTGTCCGTCCTGCCAACACTCCGTCGCCCAACTCGCGGTGATCCCCGGCCTGCTCGGGCGGCTCGACGCTGACGCCGTGCGCCCCGCCGTGACGGCACCGCCGGAGCTGTTGCCTCGCGTGCTCTCGACGGCGCGCGTCCGACGCACTGCGCAGCGGCGCCGCCAGTTGCTCACGACGGCCGCCGCGTGCCTGGTCGCGCTCGCGCTCGCGGGCACCGTCGGCCTGGGCACGCGGCTGATCATGCGCCCCAGCACACCGGTGGCGAGTCCGAGCGAGGACATCTCGTACAGCGCGATGATCACGCCCTCCGGCTATCTCCCGGTCGAGGCCGAGATCGGGATCCGGCCCGACGCCAAGGGAACCGTCGTCGACGTCCGGTGTCTCTACCATGGACAGTCGCCGGCGCAGTGGGACCTGTGGCTCGTGGTGTATCCGCGGGACCAGTCCGAGGCGGAGGCGATCGGGAGTTGGGTCGCGCGCCCGGACAGCGAGGTGAAGATCACCGGGGTCACCCACTTCACGCCGGCCCAGATCGACCGCATCGAACTGCAGGACCACGACCACACGACGATCGCATGGTGGACTCCGGCCTAGGTGCCGTACGTTCGACGGCCCCGGCTGGTCAGGCCGTACGGTCGGCGATGACGTCCGCGAGGGATTCCAGCGCGTCGCGGGCCGCTACATCTGGCAGCACGGCCAGGCCGGCACGGGCCCGCTCGGCGTAACCGCGGACCGTCTCGCGGGCACGCTTGAGTCCGGCCGATTCCCGCAGCAGCTCCAACGCCTCCGCGACCCGTGCGTCGTCGGCGATGGGACCGGCCCGCAGGATCTCGCGCAATCGCAGCGAGCCGGCGTCGGTGGCGTCGTCGGCCAGCGCGTAGAGCACGGGCAGCGTCGGCACCCCCTCGCGCAGGTCAGTGCCGGGTGTCTTTCCGGATTCGGTGGTGGGGGAGGCGATGTCGAGCAGGTCGTCGGAGAGCTGGAAGGCGATCCCGATGGTCTCGCCGTAAGCGCTCGCCGCCTCGACCAGTGGCTGGGCAAGGCCGCCGAACATGGCGCCGAAACGGGCGGACGTACCGATGAGCGATCCGGTCTTGTCGGCGATCACCTTCAGGTAATGCGCCACGGGGTCGGTGCCGCGAGGCCCCACCGTCTCGGCGATCTGCCCGTGCACCAGCCGGGAGAACGTGTCGGCCTGGATCCGGACGGCCTGCGTACCGAGGCGGGAGGCCAGCTCGGCGGCGCGCGAGAAGAGGAAGTCGCCGGTGAGGATCGCGATCGAGTTGCCCCAGCGGGCGTTCGCGGAGGCAGCCCCGCGCCGAAGCGATGCCTCATCCATGACGTCGTCGTGATACAGCGTCGCCAGGTGGGTCAGCTCCACCACGGCCCCGGCGAGGACGACCTCCGGCGCCCGGGCGTCGCCGAAGTGCGCGACCAGGGCGGTCAGCAGCGGCCGGAAACGTTTCCCGCCGGCGTCGAAGAGATGCAACGCGGTCTCGGCGAGCACTGGGTCTGCCGAACGTACCGAGTCGCGCAGGGCCGCATCGACCTGCTCGATGACGGCCCTGACCGAGCCTTCGAGCTGCGGGTCACCGTAGAGCCCTGAGTCACCGAACGTGACGCCGCCCGCCCCGCCCGCAGGCTGCTTCCTCACCACTCACCCACGATGACATACGCCCCCGAACAGGCATCGCACACCCTGCCCGGCCGCTCTTCCTGACCCACCGATCTCACCGCTCGCGCCGCCACGACGCGCGTTTCGTCACGCAGCGTCGCCAGGCGCGTTACTGGAGGAACTGAGCGGCGTTCTGCGCGAGATCTAGCACCGGCGACGGGTAGACACCGAGGACGAACGTGGCGATCGCTCCGGCCCACACCGCGGTCCAGGTCAGGGTCCCGGCACCGCTGACGCTCGGCGCATTCTCCGCCGGTTCCGACAACCACATCATGACCACGACTCGCAGGTACGGGAAGGCGAGGACCATGCTGGTCACGATGCCCGCGATCACGGTCGCGGTCTGCCACGCCGAGTTCGCGCCGAAGGCAGCGCCGAAGACGGCGAACTTGCTCGTGAACCCGCTGGTGAGCGGGATCCCGGCAAAGGCGAGCAGCAGGAACGTGAACAGCCCCGCGACCACGGGTGACCGCTTGCCGAGGCCGGCCCACCGGCTCAGATGCGTCGCCTCTCCGTCGTCGTCGCGCACGAGCGAGACGACCGCGAAGGCCGCGATCACGGTGAACCCGTAGGCCGCCAGGTAGAACAGCGACGAGGACAGACCGTCGCGGCTGAAGGCGAGCACACCGACCAGCAGGTAGCCCGCGTTCGCGATCGAGGAGTACGCCAGCAGCCGTTTGATATCGGTCTGCGTCACCGCGAGCACCGCCCCGATGAGCATCGTCAGGATCGCCACCGTGCCGAGCACGGGCTCGATGTCCCAGCGCACCCGGTCCAGCGCCACGTACAGCACCCGCAGCAGCGCGCCGAAGGCGGCCGTCTTGGTGCACGCCGCCATCAGCGCCGTGATCGGGGTCGGGGCGCCCTGGTAGACGTCGGGCGTCCAGACGTGGAAGGGCACCGCCGCCACCTTGAACAGCAGCGCGACCGCGAGCAGCGCGATCCCCGCGAACAACAGCAGGGGGCTCGCCTGAGAGCCGAGCGCGGCGGCGTGGATGCCACCGAGCGAGACCGTCCCGGCGAAGCCGTAGAGCAGCGCCATGCCGAAGATGAAGAACGCCGCGGCGAACGCCCCCAGCAGGAAGTACTTGAGCGCCGCCTCCTGGCTGATCAGGCGCCGGCGACGCGCCAGCGAGCACAGCACGTAGAGCGGCAGCGAGAAGACCTCGAGCGCCACGAACATCGTGAGCAGGTCGTTGGCGGCGACGAAGAGCATCATTCCGCCGAGCGCGAACAGCGTCAGCGGAAAGACCTCGGTGGCGCCCGACTCCCGTGCCTGCCGGCGGTCGAGTTCGCCGCCGACCGGGATCGCCGCCCGGGCGACGAACGGGCCTCCGCGCTCGATGCGCCGCTCGCCGAGCAGCAGGAGGGTGACCATGCCGAGGACGATGATCGTGCCCTGCAGGAACAGCGTCGGGCCATCGACCGCGATCGCCACGTCCGCGGTGAAGGTGCGCGGCGCGTTGTTCGCGGCCCGCACGAGCACCACCAGCGATGCGGCGAGCGCGATCAGTGCCAGCCAGAACTGGAGGAACGGCCTGCTGCGGCGCGCCGCGAAGGCTTCCACCAGGATCCCGAGGCACGCCGCGCCGAAGATGATGAGCAGGGGCGCCAGCGCCAAGTAGTCCAGCGCCGGGATGGTGATGTCAATCGCCATCACGTCGGCTCTCATCTGCCTGCCTCCTGTACCGACGGTGCCGGATCGGACTTGCCGACGTCCTGCATGGTCGCCGCGATCGCCGGATTGATCACGTCGAGCAACGGCTTAGGGTAGAAGCCGAAGAGCACCAACAGCGCCACCAGCGGCGCGACCACAATGGACTCCCGCAGCGTGATGTCCCGGCGCATCCCGGCTACCTCCGACAACGCGGGGTTCGGTCGGCCCTGCGTGGTTCGCTGCACCATCCACAACACGTACGCGGCGGCCAGGATGATGCCGAGCGTCGCCACCACCGCCACGGTGCGGTTCACCGAGAAGGTGCCGATCAGCACGAGGAACTCGCTCGCGAACGGGCCTGTGCCCGGCATCGCCAGCGAGGCCAGGCCGGCGAAGAGCAGCAGCCCGCCCAGCACCGGTACGAGCTTGCCGGCACCCCCGAAGTCCGTCACCAGGGCCGAGCCGCGGCGGGTCACCAGCATACCCACGACGAGGAAGAGCAGCCCGGTGGCGAGACCGTGGTTGACCATGTACAGCACGGCGCCCGAGCCCGCCTGGCTGGTGAACGCGAAGATGCCGATGCCGATGAACCCGAAGTGCGCGACCGAGGTGTAGGAGACCAGCCGCTTGAGGTCGTTCTGCCCCACCGCGAGCAGCGCCGCATAGATGACGCCGACCAGCGCGAGCGCGATGCCCAACGGTGCGAAGTAGACCGATGCCCGGGGGAAGAGCGGAAGGCAGTACCGCAGGATGCCGAACGTGCCGACCTTGTCGAGCACGCCCACGAGCAGCGCCGCCGCGCCCACCGGAGCCGTGCCGCCGGCGTCGGGCAGCCAGGTGTGGAACGGGAAGAACGGCGCCTTGATGGCGAACGCGATGAAGAAGCCCAGGAACAGCCAGCGTTCCGCGGTCGTCGACAGGTTCGCGTTCGTCAACGTCTCCCAGTCGAACGTGTGCCCGCCGAGCACCCAGAGCGCGATCACCGCGGCGAGCATGAACAAGCCGCCGACGAGCGAGTAGAGGAAGAACTTCACCGCCGCGTACTGGCGCCGTGCCCCGCCGTACGAGCCGATGAGGAAGTACATCGGCACGAGCATGACCTCGAAGAAGACGTAGAAGAGGAACACGTCCGCGGCAGCGAAGACGCCGACCATGGTCGCCTCGAGTGCCAGCAACAGGGCGAAGTAGAAGTTGGCTGAGCGTCGCGAAGGCTGGCCCGTCTCGACGGCCGTCTCCTGCCAGGAGTAGATGATCACCAGCGGTACGAAGACGACGATCAGGGCGATCATCACGAGCGCGATGCCGTCCACCGCGAACGTGAACCGGACGTTCCAGGTGGGTATCCATGGGTACGACTCGCGCAACTGCAGTCGCGTGCCACCGGTGCGGAAGGCGAGCCAGGCCGCCACGCCGAGCCCCAACTCGGCGAGGGAGAAGAGCAGCGCTACCACCTTCGCCAGGCCCGTCGCGCGGCGATGTGCGCTCTGGCCGCGCGGCCGGGGAAACACGGCGACGACCACGGCACCCAGCAGCGGCAGCCCGGTCATGAGGCTCAGGTACGGAAACGAGGTATTGGTCACGTCAGCTCTTCTCAACCGAGACGGACGACGAGGAACGCGACGGCCACGAGCAGCGCGCCGCCCAACATGGAGAGTGCGTACGAGCGCACGAAGCCGGTCTGGGCGCGGCGCAACCGACCCGAACCACCGCCAACCATGGCGGCCAGCCCATTGACCAACCCGTCCAGACCCTTGTTGTCGAAGTAGACCAGGGCCCGGGTCAGGTACGTGCCGGGCTTCTCAAAGACCGTCTCGTTGAACGCGTCGCCGTAGAGGTTGCGGCGGGCGGCCCGCACGAGCGGCCGGGCGGGCTGCTCCACCCGCTCGGTGCCGCGCCGGAACAACAGCCACGCCACGAGCAGCCCGAGCAGGGTCACCCCGATCGAGAGCAGCGTGACCGCGATGCGGCTCAGGTGCCCGGTCTCCTCGGCGTGTTGGCCCACGACGGGTGTGAGCCAGTCGGGCACCGAGGTGCTCAGCAGCCATCCGGCGAACACCGACCCGAACGCGAGCAGGATCAGCGGGATCGTCATGACCGGCGGCGACTCGTGCGGATGCTGGATGTCCTCGGTCCAGCGTTGTGGGCCGTGGAAGGTCAGCACGAACAGACGGGTCATGTAGAAGGCGGTGAGCCCGGCACCGGCGAGGGCCGCGATGCCGTAGAGCCAACCGGTCCACCCGGGTCGCGCGAACGCCGCCGCGATGATGGGCTCCTTGCTGAAGAAGCCGGACAGCGGTGGCAGGCCGATGATGGCGAGCCAGGCCACGCCGAAGGTCGCCCACGTGATCTTCATGTACTTCCACAGGCCACCGAAGCGCCGGATGTCGACCTGGTCGCGCATGCCGTGCATGACCGAGCCGGCGCCGAGGAACAGCCCGGCCTTGAAGAAGCCGTGGGCCAGCAGGTGGATCAGCGCGAGCGCGTACGCGGCGCCGCCGAGCCCCACGCCGAGGAACATGTATCCGATCTGTGAGACGGTCGACCAGGCGAGCACGCGCTTGATGTCGTCCTTGGCGCACCCGATGATCGCCCCCATCACGAGCGTGATCGCGCCTACCGCCACCACGAAGGCCTGCGAGGTGGGGTTGGCGTTGAAGATAGGGTTCGACCGGGCGATGAGATAGACCCCCGCGGTGACCATGGTCGCGGCGTGGATGAGGGCAGAGACCGGCGTCGGGCCCTCCATGGCGTCGGGCAGCCAGGCCTGCAACGGGAACTGGCCCGACTTGCCGCATGCGCCGATGAGCAGCAACAGGCCCAGAGCCAGCGTCACTCCCGTGGACAGGTGCGCGACGCCCTGTGCGACGCCGGTGTAGTCCGTCGTGCCGAGCGTGGCGAACATGATGAATATCGCGATGACCAGGCCCGCGTCGCCCACACGGTTCATGAGGAACGCCTTCTTGCCCGCGGTCGCCGCGCTGTTGCGGGTGTACCAGAAGGCGATCAGCAGGTAGGAGGCCAGCCCCACGCCCTCCCACCCGAAGTAGAGCATCACGTAGTTGTTGCCGAGCACCAGCAGCAGCATCGCGGCGATGAACAGGTTGAAGTAGCCGAAGAACGTGCGCCGCCCGGAGTCGTGCGCCATGTACCCGACCGCGTAGAGGTGGATCAGGAAGCCCACGCCGGTGATGAGCAACACGAATACCGCCGACAGCGGGTCGAAGAGCAGCCCGAAGTCGACCCGCAACGACCCGACATGCAGGAACGGGAAGAGGTCCAGCTCGGCGCGGCGGCCATCCGCGGGCAGGTTACGCAACTGGAAGAAGTACGTCGCGCCGAGCACGAAAGCGGCACCGACGGAGAGCACCCCGAGCCAGTGACCCCACCGGTCCGCCCGGCGACCGAGCAGCAGCAGGACCGCCGCGCTTGCCAGCGGGATCGCGATGAGCAGCCAGAAGGAGTTCATACCGACGGGTCCTCAGTACTTCAGCAGGTTCGCGTCATCGACGCTCGCGGAGCGTCGGGTACGAAAGATCGACATGATGATGGCGAGGCCGACCACGACCTCGGCCGCGGCCACCACCATGACGAAGAACGCCATGATCTGGCCGTCGAGTGTTCCGTTCATCCGCCCGAACGTGACCAGCGCCAGGTTCGAGGCGTTGAGCATCAGTTCGATGCACATGAACAGCACGATGGCGTTGCGTCGGATCAGCACACCCACGGCGCCGATCGTGAACAGGACCGCCGCGAGCACGACGTAGTAACCGGGCTGCATGGTCGCTCTACCTTCCGTCGGTTCCCTTGGGCGCGGCCTCGATCTCGGTCAGCTCGCGCTTGGGCAGGATCTGCGGAACACTGCGCTCGGACTGCCGGCCGTCGGGGAGCCGGGCCGGTGTCGCGACCGAGTCGGACGTGGCGTACACGCCCGGGCCGGCCTTGGGACCGGGGTAACTGCCTGGGGCGAACCGCAGCCGCATCCGGTCCGGCTGGGTAGCCTTCTGATCCTTGCGCCGCTCGATGTGGGCGAGCATCAGGGCCCCGGTCGCCGCGGTGATGAGCAGGGCCGAGGTGACCTCGAAGGCGAAGATGTATCTGGTGAACATGATCGATGCAAGGCCCTGCACGTTGCCGTCCGCGTTCGCTGCCGCCAGCCCCTGGGCCGCGCGGCCCTGCAGCGCGCGGTAGAAGGCCGTGGCGACCAGTCCGGCGAAGCCGATGCCGAGCAGCACGGCCGCCACACGCTGGCCCCGCAGCACCTCGATCAGTGAGTCGGTGGCATCGCGCCCGACGAGCATGAGCACGAACAGGAAGAGCATCATGATCGCGCCGGTATAGACGATGATCTGTGCCAGCCCGATGAATGGCCCGGACTGGACGACATAGAAGACGCCCAGAGTGAGCATGACGACCACCAGGAACAGCGCGGAGTGCACCGCGTTGCGTGCCACCACCATCCCGAGCGCCGCGAGTACGGCGAGCGGCCCGAGGATCCAGAAGATCCACGTCTCGCCCGTGGAGATCGCCTCCACCGCGAGTGTTGTCATGCCTTGCCTCCCGAGCTCGGCGCGTGCTCGGCTCCCGCGGAGGTGCCGGGGCTCTCCAGGGCGCTGAGGTAGTAGTCCTTGTCGGACTCGCCCAGCCACATCGGGTGCGGCGGGCGCTGCATGCCCGGCAGGATCGGTGCGAGCAACTGCTCCTTCGTGAAGATGAGGTCCTGCCGGTTGTCCCGGGCGAGTTCGTACTCGTTGCTCATCGTCAACGACCGGGTCGGGCAGGCCTCGATGCAGAGCCCACAGAAGATGCAGCGCGCGTAGTTGATCTGGTACGTGGCCGCGTACCGCTCACCGGGCGAGTAGCGCGCGTCCTCGGTGTTGTCCGCACCCTCGACATAGATCGCGTCGGCCGGGCAGGCCCAGGCGCACAACTCACAGCCGATGCACTTCTCCAGACCATCGGGGTGGCGGTTGAGGATGTGCCGGCCGTGGTAGCGCGGAGCGGCGACGGGGTGCTCGAACGGGTATTTCGTCGTCACCACCTTGCGGAACATGTGCGCGAAGGTGACGCCGAACCCCTTGACGGAATCAGTAACGCCCGGCACGCCTCAGCCCTCCTCGTCGTCGGTGCTCGCGGTGACGTTCGCGGGCTGCCGCTCGGCCACGACCCTGCGCGCGTGCGGGCTGGCCGGCACGTGCAGGTCGATCGGTGGAACCGGGAAGCTCCCGGCGGGCCGCGACGCCACCTGCTGCGCCACCGTACGGGTCCGCGCGGGCTTGCGCGCCGGCCACAGCAGGGCGACCAGCAGGATGGCCACGATCACGCCACCGAAGTAGAGCCAGCGGCTGCCCGAGGTGGCGCCCTCGCGCTGGGTGACCTTCAGGCCGCCGAGCAGCAGGATCCACGCCAGGTTGATCGGCAGCAGCACCTTCCAGCCGAAGCGCATGAACTGGTCGTAGCGCAGCCGGGGCAGGGTGCCCCGGACCCAGACGAAGATGAACAGCAGCACGACGACCTTGGCCAGGAACCAGAGCAGCGGCAGCCACCCCTGGTTCGCCCCGTCCCACAGGGAGACCGGCCAGGGCGCCCGCCACCCGCCGAGGAACAACGTGACCGTCGCGGCGGACATCGAGAGCATCGCGACGTACTCGGAGAGCATGTAGAGGAGGAACTTGATCGAGCTGTACTCGGTCATGTACCCGGCCACCAGCTCGCTCTCCGCCTCGGGCAGGTCGAAGGGTGCCCGGTTCGTCTCGCCGAAGGCCGCGACGACGAAGATCAGGAAGCTCGGCAACAGCAGCAGCGCGTACCAGGACGGCGCCGTGGGGTGCCAGCCGAAGATGTTCCACGAGGCCGAGGAGCCACCCGCCTGGGCCGCCACGATGCCCGAGGTCGACATCGTGCCCGCGGCCATGAAAACGGCCACAATGGACAGTCCCATCGCGACCTCGTAGGAGATCACCTGTGCCGACGAGCGTAGGCCGCCGAGCAAGGGGTAGGTCGACCCGGACGCCCAGCCGCCCAGCACGATGCCGTAGACGCCGACCGCCGAACACGCCAGGGTCACCAGCGCCGCGACCGGCACGTCGGTCACCTGCAGTGGCGTGCGGTGGCCGAAGATGCTCACCGTCGGCCCGAACGGGATGACCGAGAGCGCGGTCAGCGCGAAGATCGCCGAGACGGTGGGAGCGAAGAAGAAGACCACCCGGTTGGCCGCCCGCGGCAGCAGATCCTCCTTCAACATTCCCTTGATGCCGTCGAGCAGGGTCTGCAGCAACCCGAACGGGCCAGCCTGGTTCGGGCCGGGACGCACCGCCATGCGCGCCACCACGCGCCGCTCGAACCACACGCCGAGTACGGTCCCGATCGCGCCGAAGACAAAGGCGCCGAGCACCTTGATCAGCGTGATCCACCACGGATCGTGGCCGAAGTCCGCGAGAGTGGGATCGCTAGCAAGGATGGGCATCACGCACCTTCCTCCCGGGCGAGGGTGACCACGGCACCCTCGGTGACGCCCAGCGTGTGCCGCACCGCGGCACCGGGCGAGTTGGTGGGCAGCCAGACCACGCCATCAGCGATCTCGGTGATCGCGGCCGGCAGGGTGAGCCAGCCGCGGTCGCTGGAGATCCTGACCGGGTCGCCATCGGCGACGCCCAGATCCGCGGCGCTGCGCTTGGAGAGCCGCACGACCGCGGGCCGGGCGGTCTGCCGCAGCACGTCGTCACCGTCCATACCCCGACCGGCATCGATGAGCTGTGGCCAGGTCGCGAGGACCGCCCGCGCCTGCCCGGAGGAGGCGGACTCCAGCGCCGCAGCCGCGACCGCCGAGACCCCGGCGCTGACGGCGGGCGCCGCCGCCCGGACAGCACCGGTGCGGGACAGTGCGCGCAGCTCCCGGCGGATCGCCGACACATCGCGGCAGCCGATCTCGACGCCCATCTCGCTCGCGAGCGCGTCCAGCACGCGCCCGTCGGTCATCGCCGAGCTCGCCAGCACGGTGGCGAAGGTGCGCAGGCGCCCCTCCCAGTTGAGGAACGTGCCGTCCTTCTCGACCACGGGAGCAACCGGCAGCACCACCGAGGCGCGGTCGGTCACAAAGGAGCGGCGCACCTCGAGCGACACGACGACCTCGACCGACTCCAGCGCCCGGGCAGCCAGCGCGGGATCGGCGAGATCATCGACATCGACGCCCGCCACTACGAGTGCGCCGAGCCCGCCGGCCGCGGCGGCGGCGATGATCGCGTCGGTGTCCCGGCCCGGCTGCGCCGGGATGTCGCCGGGCGCCAGACCCCACGCCGCGGTGAGCTCGGCCCGGCCCGTCGCATCGCCCACCGGTCGCGCGCCGGGCAGCAGGTTGGGCAGGCAGCCGGCGTCGACGGCCCCGCGGTCGCCGGCACGGCGGGGAACCCAGGCGAGCTTGCAGCCGGTCTGCTCGGCGAGCCGTACGGCCGCGGAGAGGCCGCCGCGCACGGTCGCCAACCGCTCGCCCACGAAGAGAACCGCCCCCGGCTTCGCCAGCGCGGTACGCACCTCCTCGGCGTCGGTGAGGATCCCCGCCTCCTCGCCCGGAGCGGCGGTGAGCACGGTCGCGCCGAGCTTGGCCAGCCCGCGGGTCGTGTACGGCGCCAGGGCGAGCACCGCGAGGCTCTTGCGACGCCGGGCCTTGCGCAGCCGCAGGAACAGGATCGGGCACTCGTCCTCCGGCTCCAGCCCGACCAGCACCACGGCGGGCGCACTGTCCACATCGGAGTAGGTGACGTCCACCGTGCCGACGACGGTGCTGGCGAGGAACTGCGCCTCCTCACCACCGACCGCGCCGGCCGGGGCGAGGGGTCGGGCGCGAAAGTCGATGTCGTTGGTGCGCAGGGCGGCACGGGCGAACTTCGCGTACGCGTACGCGTCCTCGACTGTCAGCCGCCCGCCGGTGAGCACGGCGACGCCACCGCGTCCACCCTCCCCATCCGCCTCGCCCGCCCCCCCGTCGCGCGCGCGCAGCAGGCCCTCGGCCGCGACCCGCAGCGCCTCCGGCCAGCTCGCCTCGCGCAACGCGCCGGTGCGGGCATCGCGCACCAGCGGGGTCGTGATCCGGTCGGCCGCGGTGGCGTACTGGAAGCCCCATCGACCCTTGTCGCAGTTCCACTCCTCGTTCACGGCCGGGTCGTCCCCGGCGAGCCGGCGCATCACCGTGCCCCGGCGGTGGTCGGTGCGCTGGGCACACCCGGCCGAGCAGTGCTCGCAGACGCTGGGAGAGCTCACGAGGTCGAACGGGCGGGAGCGGAACCGGTACTGCACGCCGGTCAGCGCGCCGACCGGGCAGATCTGCACAGTGTTACCGGAGAAGTACGAGTTGAACGGGTCGTCGTGGCTGGCCGGGCCGGTCGGCTCGCCCTCAAAGGCCGGGGCGCCCTGGCCGAACGAGGAGGTACCGAAGGTGCCGATCTGCTCGTCGGCGGAGCGCTCAATAAGGTCGATGAACTTATCGCCCGCGATCTCTTCGGAGAACCGCGTGCAGCGCTGGCAGAGCACGCAGCGTTCCCGGTCGAGCAGCACCTGCGCGGAGATGTTGATGGGCTTGACGTACTCGCGCTTGTGCTCGAGGAACCGGCTGTCCGGTCGACCGCTGGACATCGCCTGGTTCTGCAGCGGGCACTCGCCACCCTTGTCGCACATCGGGCAGTCCAGCGGGTGGTTGATGAGGAGGAGCTCCATGATCCCGGCCTGCGCCTTCTTGGCCACCGGCGACGTGAGCTGGGTCTTGACGACCATGCCGTCCGCGACGGGCTGGGTGCAGGAGGCGACCGGCTTGCGCTGTCCCTCAACCTCGACCAGGCACTGGCGACAGGCCCCGGCCGGCTCGAGCAGGGGATGGTCGCAGAACCTCGGAATCTCGATCCCGTACCGCTCCGCCGTCCGGATGATCAGCTCCCCCTTGGGCGCCGTCACCTCCATGCCATCGATGGTGAGCGCTACCTCACCAGGCTTGGCAGTCGGCTTGACCACCTCAGCAGTCACTGGTGCCGCCTTTCCTTCGCAACTGCGGGGTCTCCCCGGCGCTCATGCTCGGGCTCACGAGTGCGCTCCTACCAGTTGCTTGGCCGACAACCGTGGTGGCGTCCGGCCCTCGATGTAGTCGAGATAGTCCTGCCGGAAGTACTTGATCGACGACGTCACGGGGCTGGTCGCGCCGTCACCGAGGCCGCAGAACGCCCGGCCGAGGATGTTGTCGCAGGTATCGACGAGCGTATCCAGGTCCTCGTACGTTCCCTGGCCCGAGAGGATCCGCTGGTACGTGCGCGACATCCAGTAGTTGCCCTCGCGGCACGGCGTGCACTTGCCGCACGACTCGTGCTCGTAGAACTTCATCCACCGGTAGGTCGCGTAGACCGGGCAGTCCTGTTGGGAGAAGATCTGCGTCGCCGTGGTACCGAGGATCGAGCCGGCCGCGGCCACGCCCTCGAAGTCCAGCGGCACATCGAGATGCTCGGCCGTCAACAGGGGCGTGGAGGAGCCGCCCGGCGTCCAGAACCGCAGCTCGTGGCCGGGCTGCATGCCGCCGGCGAGCTCGATCAACTCGCGCAGCGTGATCCCCATCGAGCACTCGTACTGTCCCGGGTTGACGATGCGACCCGAGAGTGAGTAGATCATCGGGCCGGAGGACTTCTCGGTGCCCATCGTCTTCCACCACGCCGCACCACCGAGCACGATGGGCGGCACGCTGGCGATCGTGCCGACGTTGTTCACCACGGTCGGGCAGGCGAACAGGCCGTGTGTCGCGGGGAACGGAGGGCGCAGGCGGGGCTGTCCCCGGTAGCCCTCGAGCGAGTCCAGCAGCGCGGTCTCCTCGCCACAGATGTACGCACCGGCTCCACTGTGGACGATCAAGTCGAGGCTGTACGAGCGGCCGAGGATGTTCTTGCCGAGGTAGCCGGCCGCGTACGCCTCCTGCACCGCGTTGCGCAGCCGCCGGGCGGCGTTGACCGCCTCGCCTCGGACATAGATGTACGCGCGCGCGGCCCGGATCGCGTACGAGGCGATGATGGCGCCCTCGATGAGCGCGTGCGGGTCGTGCGTCATGAGTGGCAGGTCCTTGCAGGTACCCGGTTCGCCCTCGTCTGCGTTGACCACCAGGTAGTGCGGCTTGTTGTCGTTCTGGGGAATGAAGCCCCACTTCATCCCGGCCGGGAACCCGGCCCCGCCGCGACCGCGCAGGCCCGCCTCCTTGATGAGCGCGATCAGCTCATCCGGGTGCGCCGCCAGCGCCTTGCGCAGCGCGCGGTACCCGTCGAGGCGCTCGTACGTCTCGATCCGCCATGCGTCCGGCTCGGACCAGCGCCGGGTCAGCACCGGCGTCAGCTTCGCCAGCACCTCCGGTCGCGGCGCAGTGGCCTTCGCACTCATGCGAGCTCGCCTTTCGCTCGCGACTGCGGGGCTGAATGGCGCTCGCTCCTCGCGCTCACCTAAGACGCCTCCTTCGGGGGCACGATCGGGGTCGTCGGGTCGTAGCTCGGTGCGGACACGCCGTGTGCCTGGGCGAGCCGCAGCCCGGCGAGCGTCGGTTCGCCCACCACACCGTCGGCCAGCGCATCCGGCCGGTCCTCGGCGAATCCCGCGAGCTGGCGCGAGATCTCCCGGAGGGTGCACAGACGCGCGCCGCGGCTCGGCGTCGGACGTTGCCCGGCCCGCAGCGCCCGCACCAACTCGAGCGCGCTCTCGGGCGTCATCGTGTCGAAGAACTCGTAGTTCACGGTGACGACCGGGCCGTAGTCGCACGCAGCCAGACACTCGGCGTGCTCGAGCGTGACGCTGCGATCCGCGGTCGTCTCGTTGTGACCGACCCCGAGGTGCTCGCTGAGCTCCTCGAAGATGCGCTGGCCGCCGAGGACGTCGCACATCGTGTTGGTGCAGACGCTGACCAGATAGTCGGCGGCCGGCTCACGCTTGTACATGGTGTAGAAGCTCGCGACCGCGGCGACCTCGGCCCGGTTGAGGCCGAGCAGGTCGGCGCAGAACGCGATCCCGTCCCGCGTCACGTAACCGTCGTGCGACTGGACCAGATGCAGCAAGGGCAGCAGCGCCGATCGCGCCCGATCCGGCGGGTACCGGCCGATGAGCTCCTGCGCCGTGGCCCGCAACTCGTCGGGGTAGCGGTCCCCGGTGCCGGTGAGCACCGTCGGAAAGCCCAGCGGAACATCCGCAATGTCAGCCACTATCGATCACACCCACCCATGACCGGATCCAGCGACGCGCCGCCCGCGATGACGTCGGCGATCAGGCCACCCTCGGCGATCGCGGGAATCGCCTGCAGGTTCACGAAACTGGGTTCGCGGACGTGCACCCGGTAGGGCCTGGTGCCGCCGTCGGAGACGACATGCGCGCCGAGTTCGCCGCGCGGTCCCTCGATCGCCAGATAGACCTGCCCGGCGGGCACCCGGAACCCCTCGGTGACGAGCTTGAAATGGTGGATCAGGGACTCCATGGACTGACCCATGATCTTCGCGACGTGCGCGAGCGAGTTCCCGAGGCCGTCGACGCCGAGCGCAAGCTGGGCCGGCCAGGCGATCTTCTTGTCCGCCACCATGATGGGGCCCGGCTTGAGCCGGTCGAGGCACTGTTCGACGATCTTGAGAGACTCGCGCATCTCCTCGACCCGCACCCGGTACCGGCCCCACACGTCGGCCGTGCTCTCGGTAGGCACGTCGAACTCGTACGTCTCGTACCCGCAGTAGGGCTGGGTCTTGCGCAGGTCCCACGGCAGGCCGGTGGCGCGCAGCACGGGTCCCGTGATGCCGAGTGCGATGCACCCCGTGACATCAAGCATCGCCACACCCTGGGTCCGCTGCTTCCAGATCGGCTGGCCCGAGAGCAGGTTCTCGTACTCCTTGAGCTTTCTCGGCAGGAGCTTGATGAAGTCGCGGATCTTCGTGACCGCCTCGGCCGGTACGTCCTGGGCCACCCCGCCGGGACGGACGTACCCGTGGTTCATCCGCAGCCCGGTGACCATCTCGAAGATCTCCAGGATGTACTCCCGCTCCCGGAACCCGTAGAGCATCATGTTGATCGCGCCGAGCTCCAGGCCGGTGGTGCCGAGCCAGACGAGATGGGAGGCGATCCGGTTGAGTTCCATCATGAGCACCCGGATCGTCGTGGCCCGCTCAGTGATGGCGTCGGTGATCCCGAGCAACTTCTCCACCGCGAGGCTGTAGGCGGTCTCGTTGAAGATCGGCGCCAGATAGTCCATGCGTGTGACGAACGTCGATCCCTGCACCCAGGTGCGGAACTCGAGGTTCTTCTCGATGCCGGTGTGCAGGTAGCCGACGACGAGCCGGCACTCGGTCACGGTCTCGCCCTCGAGCTCGAGGATCAGGCGGAGCACGCCGTGCGTGGACGGATGCTGCGGACCCATGTTGACGACGATCCGCTCGTCGTGCAGCGGATCGGTGCCGCCGACGACCGTGTCCCAGTCGCCGCCGGTGACCGTGAAGACCTTGCCCTCACTGGTCTCGCGCTCGGTCGCGTACGTCACGTCTGCTCCCCTGCCGTCACGGGCGTCACTGGTACGACCTCCTCCGGTCCGGGGGCGGGATGTGCGCGCCCTTGTACTCCACCGGGACGCCACCGAGCGGGTAGTCCTTGCGCTGCGGGTAACCCTCCCAGTCGTCCGGCATCAGGATCCGGGTCAGGTTGGGGTGGCCCTCGAAGACGACGCCGAACATGTCGTACGCCTCCCGCTCCTGCCAGTCGGCGGTCGGGTAGACGCTGGTGACGCTCGGCACATACGGGTTCTCGGCGCTGACCGCGACCTCCAGCCGTACCCGGCGTCGGTAGGTCATCGACGTGAGGTGATACGCCACGTGCAGCCGCCGCTCATCCGCGCCGAGATAGTCCACAGCGGACACCGACGAGCAGAGCTCGAAGCGCAACGACGGGTCGTCGCGCATGGTCCGGCAGACATCGAGGATCCGCTCCGGGACGATGTGCAGAGTCAACTCGTCCCGGTCGACGACCACCTTCTCGACCGCGTCGTCGAGGCCACCGAACGCCTCCTGCAGGGCGTCGTAGACCTCATCGAAGTACCCGCCGTACGGCCGGGGCGCGTCCTGGACCACGGCCCGGCGGCGGACGAGCCCGCCATAGCCAGAGGTGTCGCTCGTGCCGTGGACGCCGAACATGCCCTTGCCGGCCTCGCTGGCGGGCGGGAACTCGGCGGCAGCGCCACCGGTCGCCCCAACCGGCGGTTGGTCCACCGGGACCGGACCGGGCACGGTGGCGGGCGCGCCGGTGGACGGGTCGCCGCTTGACGGCGTGCTCACGGAGCCCACCTTTCGTTCGCAACTGCGCCCCGTTGCTCGCGACTGCGGGGCTCGCAAGCTCGCTCCTCGCGCTCGCGGCTGGCGCTCGCAAGCTCGCTCCTCGTGCTCACCAACGCCCACCCCCTTGCAGATGCCGGCCGTCGGCCATCCAGTTCTCGATCCGCAGCTGCTCCTCGCGGCCCTCCTGGACGGCCTTCTCCCACTGGCGCCGTCGCTGCGGATCCGACCGGTACGAGGAGGGCATCGCGCCCGGCGCGACCACGGGCAGGTCACCGCGCTCCCGGCGCTCCTGGAGCATCCGCCGGCCACCCGCGCCGAGCGGCTCGTTCATGATCTTCTCGCGGAGCTTGAGGATCGCGTCGATGAGCATCTCGGGCCGCGGCGGACACCCGGGCAGGTACATATCGACCGGTACCACATGGTCGACTCCCTGCACGATGGCGTAGTTGTTGAACATCCCGCCGCTGGAGGCGCAGACCCCCATCGAGAGCACCCATTTGGGGTCGGTCATCTGGTCATAGATCTGGCGCAGCACCGGGGCCATCTTCTGGCTCACCCGGCCGGCCACGATCATGAGGTCGGCCTGGCGTGGCGAGGCGCGGAACACCTCCATGCCCCAACGGCCCAGGTCGTAGTGCGGGGCCCCGGCCGCCATCATCTCGATCGCGCAGCACGCCAGGCCAAAGGTGGCGCCCCAGGTAGACGACTTGCGGGCGTAGTTGATGACCTTCTCAACCGTGGTGAGCAGGATCCCGCTCGGCAGCTTCTCTTCCAGTCCCATGGCGTCAGTCCCAGTCCAGTCCGCCGCGGCGCCACACGTACGCGTACGCGATGAGAACGGTGACGATGAACAGGATCATCTCCACGAAGCCGAACAGCCCGAGGTCGTTGAAGGTGACCGCCCAGGGGTAGAGGAAGACGATCTCGATGTCGAAGACGATGAACAGCATCGCGGTGATGAAGAACCGCACCGGGAAGCGGCCACCGCCCACCGGCTCAGGCGAGGGCTCGATGCCGCACTCGTACGCCTCGAGCTTGGCCCGGTTCGCGCGCTTCGGGCCGACGAGTTGCGAGATGCCGACGGACCCGAGCGCGAACGCGGCCGCCAGCGCGAGCAGGAACAGTATGGGTACGTACGCGGAGAGCGACATGATCTGACGCCTGCCTCGTCCTTCCAGTCCTGGGATCCTGGATGAGTCCCATTCACCCTATTCCTTGCGGTATGTGGTGCAGCGTTCCGCCGTGCCCGGCCTCACACGGCGGGGACGACGCGCGTCATCGCGTTGATCACCCGATCCGTCACATCGCCGCCCCGCGGTTCGGTGAGGTTCGCGAGCAGCTTGAGCACGAACCTCATGGCGTGCGGGTGCGGCAGCCCGTGCCTGGTGGCGAACCGCATGATCTCAGGTCGCCCGATGAGCTTCACGAACCACCCGCCCAGCCGGTAGTACCCGCCGAACCGGGCACGCAGCTCCACCGGGTACTGCTGGAGCATGCGCTCGCGTCCGGCCGGGTTCGGCTCGGCCAGGGCGCGGACCGCGACCTCGGCCGCGAGCGCGCCGGACTCCATGGCGTACGCGATCCCTTCGCCGTTGAAGGGGTTGACCATCCCACCCGAGTCGCCGACGAGCATGACGCCCCGGGTGTAGTGCGGAACCCGGTTGAAGCCCATGGGCAGTGCGGCGCCCTGGATCGCCCCGTCGGCGTTCTCCTCGGTCAGGCCCCACTCGTCCGGCGTGCCGGCCATCCAGTTGAGCAGCATCTGCCGGTAGTTGGTCCGGCCGAACTCGACCGACGAGTTGAGCACCCCGAGTCCGACGTTGACCCGCCCATCGCCCATCCCGAAGATCCAGCCGTACCCGGGCAGGAGCTCGCCCTTCTCCGCCGGCGCGGTCCTCGCCCCGCTCTTGCCGTACAGCTCGAGCCAGGACTCCAGGAAGTTGTCGTCGTGTCGGGGGCTGCGGTAGTAGCGCCGGACGGCGACGCCGATCGGCCGGTCAGCGCGCTTCTGCAGGCCCAGGGCGATCGGGAACCGACCCGATACGCCATCGGCGGCGACGACGACCGGCGCCCGCAGCGTCCGTGGTTCGGCGTCCGCGCCGACCTCGGCCCGCACACCGACCACGCGGCCGGTCCGGTCGTCAACGACCGGCCCGGTGACCGTCGTGCCTGTACGCAGGTCCGCCCCCGCGTCGCGGGCGGCGCCGGCGAGGATCTCGTCGAAGTCCATGCGGGTGCGAGTCAGCCCGTAGCCGGGGAACGTCGAGAGTGCGGGCCAGTCGAGCTCGAGCGTGGTCCCGCCACCGATCACACGAAGCCCCCGGTTGCGGGTCCAGCCGGGGGCGGTGGTGTCGATGCCCATCGCGATGACCTGCTTGACCGAGCGTGGCGTGAGCCCGTCCCCACAGACCTTCTCCCGGGGAAACTCGGACTTCTCCAGGAGTAGTACGGACGCCCCCTGGCGCGCCAGGTGGTACGCGGCCGCGGAGCCACCCGGGCCGGCGCCGACGACGATGACGTCCGCATCCGGCGCGTTCCCACTGGTAGCCACGAGTCACCTCCCACCGAAAACCCGCCTTCGGGCGCTCGTGAAAGTGTTCACAAGCTCAACGGCCAGAGTCTAGAACTGGCCACGTCGATCCCAGGTTCTTAGGTTGCCCTAACCTGCAGGTCCGCACGCTCGATGAGGGCGGGCGACGGCCATATGTAGGACAACCCCTGATTCCGCCGGCCGTAGGCGCTCATACCGTCGGGTGCACCCATGACCGGTTCTGGCCGTGGTGTCTCGATCGACAGGAGACGGTGGCATGCGGATGAGATCGACGAGCGTGATCGCGGTTGGCCTGGTAGCGGCCGCCGCGATGCTGGCCGGATGTGGGCCGAAGGCGGCACCCGCGCCCACCAACTCGGGCACCACCGGTCCGACGGCCACGCCGGCGGTGAAGGCGCTGGCTCCCGGAAACTGCACCTACTTCACGAATGACGACGCCGCCACGCTGATCGGTAGCGTCAACGACACCAACCCGCTGGTCGACATCAACACGGCGGGCGGAGAGACGATCGACCTCTGCTTCTACGGAAACCTGAACATCCCAGGCCACTCGTTCCAGGGCTTCTCGTACGGCATCGTCAAATACGACAGCGACACGACCGCCCAAGCCAAGCTGCAGGCGCTGGAGGCGGAGATGCTCAGCGATGCCAGCGAGCACGACTGGCCGGTCACGGGCCTGACCCTGCCCAACGGCGGCTCCCTGCCGCCGACTGGCCCAGTGCTCGGCGGTTACGGCACCAAGACCGACAACGGGCTCACGTATACGCTCGCCGTGATCGGCACCAACGTCGGCCCGTACCTCGTCGCCACGATCGCCGGCAGCACAACCGACGCGGACACCGCCAAGGGCTACGCGCAGACGGTGCTCGCCACGCTGATCTCCCAGGCCGCCTGATCGCGTGGCCCACGTCACGCTCGGGTGGCGCGGTGCAGCGCCACGATGCCCCCCGTCAGATTGCGCCAACTGACCGAGGACCAGCCGGCGTGGGCGATGACGGAGGCCAGGTCGGGCTGGGCGGGCCAGGCGCGGATCGACTCCGCCAGATAGACGTACGCCTCGGGGTTCGACGCGACCCGGCGGGCCAGCGCCGGCAGGGCCCGCATAAGGTAGCCAAGGTAGACCCGGCGCAGGGCGGGGATGACCGGTGCGCTGAACTCGCACACCACGAGCCGGCCGTCGGGGCGGGTGACCCGGGCCAGTTCGGCGAGGCCGGCCCCGGGGTCGACGAAGTTGCGCAGTCCGAAGGAGACGGTCACCGCGTCGAAGGTGGCGTCGGCGAAGGGCAGCGCCAAGGCATCGGCCGCGACGAGGGCAACATCGGGCCGTACGGCGTGTCCCACCTCGAGCATCCCGAGCGACAGGTCCGCCCCGACGACCACTGCTCCCGCGCGGGCGAGCTCCTGTGTGGACACCCCGGTGCCCGCGGCGAGATCCAGGCATCGCTGCCCTGGCGCCAGGGCCAGCGCCGCGCGCGTGGCCCGGCGCCACGACCGGTCAAGCCCGAGTGAGAGCAGGGTGTTGGTGCGGTCGTACCGCCGCGCCACGCCATCGAACATGGCCGCGACCTCGTGCGGCTGTTTCCGCAGCGACGCGCGGCTCATTCCGCAGGGGCCGGCGCCGGCGCCACCGGCGTGGCGGCGACGACCGGCAGCCGACGACGACGGGGCGGCGTGATGTTCGACGAGACGTGCGAGCGCACCCGGTCGTCGGTGGGGTCGTCGTCGGGCGTGTCGTGCACCGCCAGGTGGTGATAGAGCGTGTCGCGCTGGGCCGGGATGCGGCCGGCGGAGCGGATCAGCCAGATCAGCTCGTGCAGGTTCGAGCGGTGCCGGGCGCCAGCCGAGGAGATGACGTTCTCCTCGAGCATGATCGAGCCGAGGTCGTCGACTCCCATGTGGAGACTGAGCTGGCCCACGTCCTTGCCCGTGGTCAGCCACGAGGACTGCAGGTGCGCCACGTTGTCGAAGAAGAGCCGTGCCACCGCCACCAGCCGCAGGTACTCCAGCGCCGTAGCCTGGGTGCGCCCCTTGAGGTGGTTGTTCTCGGGCTGGTAGGTCCACGGGATGAACGACCGGAAGCCGCCCGTGCGATCCTGCACATCCCGGATCATGCGAAGATGTTCGATGCGCTCCGCGTTGGTCTCGCCGGTTCCCATCATCATGGTCGCGGTCGACTCGATGCCGAGGGTGTGCGCGAGCTCCATCACCTCGAGCCAGCGCTCGCCCGACTCCTTCAACGGCGCGATCGATGTGCGCGGACGGGACGGCAGCATCTCCGCACCGGCCCCGGCGATCGAGTCCAACCCCGCCGCCTTGATGCGCGTCAACGCGTCCCGGATGGAGACTCCGGAGACCTTCGCCATGTGCATGATCTCGCTCGGGCCGATGGAGTGGATGACCAGCTGCGGGTAGGCCGCCTTGACCGAGGAGAACAGGTGCTCGTAGTACTCGACCCCGTAGTCGGGATGGTGTCCGCCCTGCAGCATCACCTGCGTCGCGCCGAGGTCGACCGCCTCGCCACACCGGCGCAGGATCTCCTCGGTCGGGTGCGCCCAGCCCTGCTCGTGCTTGGGTGACCGGTAGAACGCGCAGAACTTGCAGGCGGTCACGCAGACGTTGGTGTAGTTGATGTTCCGGTCGATGAGATAGGTGACGATGCCGTCGGGGTAGCGGTGACGGCGGACGGTGTCGGCCGCCTCGCCGAGCGCGTGCAGTGGCGCATCGGTGTAGAGGAGGAGAGCTTCATCGGCTGAGATCCGGACCCCGTCGGCGGCCCGCTGCAGGATCTGCGAGATCTCGGTCACGGCTTCCAGGCTACCTGCTCGCGGCGCTCCGGCGGCTGGCCCACCAGCACGTCCGGCCGCAGGCCTCGACAGGGCGATGGGCCGATCTGGCAGGGTGTACCTCCATGGACATGAGGTACCGGCGGCTCGGCGAATCCGGCCTGGCCGTCTCCGTCGTGGGTCTTGGCTGCAACAGCTTCGGGCGTCGCATCGACAAGGCCCAGGTGCGAGCGGTCGTGGGTGCGGCCATCGACGCCGGGATCACCCTCTTTGACACCTCGGACACCTACGGCGATCCGGCCGGTGCCTCCGAGGAGATGCTGGGCGCGGCCCTCGCGGCGAGCGGCCACCGCGACGATGTCGTCATCGCCACCAAGTTCGGCAAGCCTGTGGGCGGGGCGAACGGGCCGGACTGGGACGCCCGCGGCTCGCGCCGGTACATCGCCCGCGCCGTGGAGGCGTCACTGCGTCGGCTCGGCACCGACTACATCGACCTCTACCAGATGCACGAGCCCGACCCCAGTACCCCGGTCGCGGAGACCCTCGCGTGCCTCGACGACCTGGTCCGGGCCGGAAAGGTGCGCTACCTCGGCTCCTCCAACTACGCGGCGTGGCAGGTCGTCGAGGCGGCCTGGACCGCGCGCACGGCGAGCGGCACGCCTCTTGTCAGCGCCCAGAACCACTACTCGCTCATCGAGCGCGGCGTGGAAGCCGAGCTGGTGCCGGCGTGCCAGGCGTACGGCGTGGGGCTGTTGCCCTTCTTCCCGCTCGCCAACGGCCTGCTCACCGGCGTCTACGGCCGCGACCACGTCCCGGCCGGCAAGCGCCTGTCGCAGGAGCGCTACGCGAGCTACCTCGCGAAGGCGCCATGGGACATCATCGAGGCGCTCAAGGTGTTCGCCGACGAGCGCTCGCTGTCGCTGCTGGACGTCGCCATCGGCGCACTCGCGGCGAAGCCGACCGTGGCCTCGGTGATCGCGGGCGCGACCTCGCCCGAGCAGGTCCGCGCCAACGCCGCGGCCGGCGCATGGGTTCCGACCGAAGAGGAACTCGCCCAGGTGGACGCGCTCACCGCCCGGCAATGATCATTCTCGGGCCGCGCCGTTGACTCGCGGACGCGCCGCTGTCAACTCGACGCGCCGGCCGTGCCCAAGCATTGCCTGCAAGGAGCCGGTAGCATCGGGCCGGTCCGTGAAATACCCGATGATCCGCTGCGCAAACCGCGCGACGCACACGATGATTTCGGTGCGCCTCGCGAGCGGATCTTTCGGGGACTCGTCGCAGATGTTCGTCGATCCGCCCCGGCAGGTGCTCGAGGCGCTCCCCCCGTGAGGTGCGAGGTTGCCACCGGATGACTACCGGTCTCCCGGTCCGCAGCGCCGCCGGCGTCGCGCCTCCGAGCCCGCGCCCCAGACGCCGCCACCGCCGCCGCCCCCAGCGCGGCACACGGGCAGCGGGCCGCCGCCCAACGGCGCCCGCAGTGCCGGGACCCAGCCGGAGCCGCAGCGACACCATGGCGGACGCACCGGCGGACGTACTGGCGGACACACCGGCCCGCGCCCCGAGCCCCCGGGCTGGCATCGCGAGGTGCCGCCCCCATCGCAGCCCCATCCGGCCGGGCCCCAATCCTTCCCGCCGGGGCCCCAGTCGTTCCCGGCCGGACCTCAGTCATTCCCGTCCGGACCTCAGTCGTTCCCGTCCGGACCGGTGTACCCGGGCACACCGCTCTCGCTGCGCCCGGGTGGCGGCTACCCCGATGGGCCGAGCCCGGCACCCAACGCCGCGTACCCGCCTGCGTACGGGCCCGCCTCGCCGTACGAGTCCCCCTATGACGATCCCTCGGCGTACCGTCAGTCGGCCTACGCGCCGACCGCGCCGTACCCGCAGGGGCCCGGCTCGGCGTACGACAGCGGAGCGACCCAGGTCTTCGAGTCCGGGCTGCTCCCCGGCGCACACGCCTACGGCGAGGCGGGACGCCAGGGCTTCGCGCCGCCGTACGACGACGACTTCGGCCGGTCAGACACCGCCCGGATCGACTTCGGGCCCCACGCCGCCTTTGGCCCGCCGCCCGGCGAAGAGGAGCCCGAGGCAGAGGCGGACGCGGCACACATCTTCACCCGCTTGCGCCGCATCCGCAGCCACGCGGCGCAGCGCCGTCCCCGGCGACGCCGCGCATGGATCGCGGTCGTGATCGTGCTTGCTCTCTTCGCGGCCGGCGCCACGGCGCGGTTCGCACCGTTCTCGCCCTGGCGCGGCGGGTTCCTCGTAGGCCATGGCGGGTCGAGCGCGATGCCGTTCCACGATGCCTTGATCACGCCGGCGGACGTGGGCACCGACGGGTTCCTGAGTTGGGCCTACCAGGACCTGCGTGACGGCACTGTCGTGGGCTCCGACAACATGGGCGAGACCACCCAGTCCGCGTCGATGCTCGCCGCCTGGTTCGGTGCCGACTTCCTGCGCCGCGCCGCGGAGACCGGCCAGGATCCCTCCGACACCGATCTCGCCGACGTCCAGGCGATGATCCGCGACGACGACCTGGAGGCGGCCGACCGCGTCGTCGCGAAGCTGGGCGGGGCGCAGGAGTCGATAAGCCGCCTCGGTCCCATGTGCGACCTCAGCGACACCCAGCCGGTGGACGGTCCCTGGCTGCAGACCCCGATCTCGGCCCGGGACGCGGCACGGCTGGGCGGCTGTCTCGCCACCCGTCGCGCCGCCGGGGCGCAGTGGACGCCGTGGCTGCTCAACGTCATGCGCGAGGTCCGGGGCACCGGTGACTTCGGCATCCGTGAGGCGTTCCCGGACGACCAGCGGCCGAGCATCGCCATCAAGAACGGCATGGCACTGGACCAGCAGGCCGGGCAGTTGCAGGCCAACTGCCTGGCGATCGGTGAAACCTGGGCCCTGGCGATCCTGCAGCGCTTCACCGCGACCAACGACCCCAACGCCGACCTGGCCCACGCGGACTCCGTCTGCCGGCAGGTCGTGTCGAAGCTGACCGCCGGGACGTAGCGGCCCGTTCAGGCCTACTCGTCGATCATCGACGGGAGCGCGAACCACGGGGCGTCGGCCGGCAACGGCGGCACCGCACCTGTAGCCGCGGCGCGGGCAGCGAACTCGCGCAGGCCGGAGATCTGGCGCAGGCCCAGGGAGAAGTCCAGGGCCCGGAAGTAACCGGCGAGTTCCTCGGCGCTGAACGGCTCCCACCGGGCGGCGACGCGCGCGACAGTGTCCAGTTCGGCCAGGCACAGCTCGCGAGAGCCGAGGAAGGCCTGGTGTACGTCTTTGACGAGCCCTGGGTTGTCGGCGGCGAAGTCGCGCCGTACCGCCCACACGGCAAAGACCATCGGTAGCCCGGTCCACTCGCGCCAGGCTTGGCCGAGGTCGGTCACGGCCAGACCTCTGGCCGCCGCCTCCGTACGGGCGCGCAGCGCGGCGTCGCCGATCAGCACGGCGGCATCGGCCTCCAGCAACATCTCGGTCAGGTCCGGCGGGCAGCCAAAGTACTGTGGCCGCGCCCCGTGGCGGGACTCCAGCAGCATCCGGGCCAGCAGCACACCGGTACGTGAGGTCGACCCGAGCGCCACCCGAGCACCGTCGAGCTGTGCCAACTCGCGCGTGGAGACGAGGTTGACCGAGAGCACGGGACCGTCGCTGCCGACCGCGAGGTCCGGCAGCAGGAGCAGCTCCTCGGTGTGACGCAGGTACTCGACGAGCGAGATCGGGCCGATGTCCAGATCCCCGGCGACGAGCGCGTCGTTGAGCCGATCGGGCGTGTCCTTGTGCAGGTCGACGCCGAGCAGTGCGCCCGAGCGCATGAGCCCCCAGTAGAGCGGCAGGCAGTTCAGGAACTGGATGTGACCGACCCGCGGCCGCGGAAGGTACACCTCCCGGCTCGTCTGGGTCATGCCTTGGACGGTAGTCCACGCCGTCAGCGGCCCGTCGCTGGATCCGCGGGCTCTGCCCTGCCGCGTAACCGCGTGGCCGTTCGCCGTGGTGCCGCGTAGAGTTGGCCGGCCGTGCGCGCGGAGCGCACGCCGGGCACAGCCGGCACCGCAGCGATGGGGAGCGCCGGGCGGCCACAGCGATCCACGACCCTGGAGCGCCGGATGACCATGCCCACCACCAGTCCGAGCACCGATCCCAGCCCCGATCCGGACGCGCAGGTCGAGGCCGAGCGGACCTACCTTTCCGCTTCCCGTGCGGCCCTGGCCCGTATGAGGGAGCGGGCCGAGCATCTGCACGCCACCAGCGACCGTGTCGCCGGCGACCCCTTCGGAGCCGAGTCGCTCGGCATCGCCCTGTCCCGACGCGTGCGCTCTCTGGTCGACGATCCAGCCACGCCACTGTTCTTCGGCCGGCTGCTCTTCGCCGTCGACAGTGACCACAGTGGAGAGTCGTTCCACATTGGCCGGCGCCACGTCACCGATGACGTGGGCGAGCCGATGGTCCTCGACTGGCGGGCGCCCCTGTCGCGCGCCTTCTACCAGGCCGGTGCCGCCGACCCCCGAGGCGTGCGCGTACGCCGACGGTTCGGCTTCTCGGCCGGCGTACTGACCGGGTTCGAGGACGAGCACCTCGACCAGGGTGAGGAGCTTGGTACCGCCTCCCGCATCCTCACCGCCGAGATCGAACGGCCCCGGGTGGGGCCGATGCGCGACATCGTGGCGACGATCCAGCCCGATCAGGACGTGCTCGTACGCGCGGAGCTGGATGAGACGGTGTGTGTCCAGGGTGCACCGGGGACGGGCAAGACGGCGGTGGGACTGCACCGGGCGGCGTACCTGCTCTACGCCCACCGCGAGCGCCTACGCCGGTCGGGCGTGCTCGTGCTGGGTCCCAACCAGGCATTCCTGCGCTACATCTCGGCCGTCCTGCCGGCCCTCGGCGAGGTCGAGGTGACCCAGTCCACTGTGGACGGCCTGCTCGTACGGGTCGAGGTGCGCGAGCAGGACACGCCGACCGTCGCGGGACTCAAGCACGACGCCCGGCTGGCGGCGGTCCTGGCCCGGGCGCTCGCCACCCGGATCCGGCGGCCGATCGGGGAGCTCGTGGTGCCGGACGGCTCGTGGCGCTGGCGGGTCGCGGTCGAGGCGCTGCGCCGCATCGTCGACGACGTTCGTCGCGAGTCGCCCCCGTACGCCGTCGGCCGCGAGCGGGTCCGGGCACGAACCGTGGGGCTGCTGCAGCGCCAGGCAGAGGCACGCCGGGGTGAGTCCCCGGCCGAGTCGTGGCTGAAGAAGATGGGCCGCCACCCAGCGGTACGAGCATTCCTCGACCACTGCTGGCCCGCGGTCACGGCCGAGGAACTCGTCTTCGGTGTGCTCGCCGACGCGGCCGTGCTCGCCGACGCGGCGGACGGGATCCTGACGCCGGAGGAGCAGGAGGAACTGCTCTGGCAGCGTCCACCCCGGACGGTCAAGGCGGCGCGTTGGTCCGCGGCCGACGCGATACTCATCGACGAGGCGGCCGGGCTCATCGACCGGCTGCCCAGCTATGGGCACATTGTGGTGGACGAGGCTCAGGACCTCTCGCCCATGCAGTGCCGCGCGATCGCTCGCCGCAGCGAGCATGGGTCCCTCACCGTGCTGGGTGACCTGGCCCAGGGAACGGCACCCTGGGCCAGCGCGGACTGGCGCGTCACCCTCTCCCATCTGGGTCGCGACGACGCCGCGGTCGTCGCGCTCACCGTCGGCTTTCGTGTCCCGGCGGCAGTCCTGGCGCTGGCGAACCGCCTGCTGCCGGCCCTGGCCGTCTCGGTGCCGCACGCCGTGTCGCTGCGCCGGGACGGCACGCTGGACATCCGCAGGGTCACCGACCTGGGTGAGTCGAGCGCGGACGAGGTCCGCACTGCCCTGACGTTCGAGGGGTCCATCGCGGTGATCTGCGCGGATGCCGTGGCGCCCGCCCTCGAAGCCCGCCTCCGCGACGCCGGGCTGCCCTCGGCTACGTCCACTATGGACGCGGACGGGCCGATCGAGGACGAGGAGGGCCGGGTCACGGTCCTGCCGGCGAGCCTCGCGAAGGGCCTGGAGTACGACCACGTCATCGTGGTCGAGCCCGACGAGATCGTCCAAGCCGAGCCGCGCGGCCTGCACCGGCTCTACGTCGTGCTCACCCGGGCCGTCTCCCGCCTCACCGTCCTGCACACCCGTCCCCTGCCCCCGCCGCTTGCGGGGAACCTAAAGCCAACCGCCTAGTCGTTCAGGGTCTTGGCGATGACGGCGGCGGCACGGGCGAGGGTCCGCAGGTCAGCGTCGCTCAGCTCGCGCAACAGCTCCGCCACCACGCGTACCCGGGCGCCCCGACCGCGCTCCAACAGGGCCCGGCCCTTCGCGGTCGCGCTGACCAGAACGACCCGACGGTCCTGGGTGGAGCGCGACCGGCGAGCCAGGCCGGTGGCCTCGAGCGCCGTCACGGTCTTGGTGATCGCGGGCGCCGAGACCTGCTCGATCACGGCGAGCTGGCCGATCCGCATCGGCCCGCCGAACACCAGGACCGAGAGCGCCGACGCATGGGGCCCGTCGAGATCCATGCTGGCGTCCGCGGTACGGGCGCGCCGCAGCAGGCGCAGAGCCGCCGAGTGCAGCGCATTGGCCGTCTGGTGCCGAACGTCGGTGGGCAGCCCATGCGGTAGTGCGGGCAGGCCGCTATCCTGAACCACAGTTAATCTTTTATCACGGTGAAGGAGGCGATGCGTCATGGCACTCGGAGCCTTGGGCCAGGTGCATATCAGCGTCAGCGATCTGCCACAATCGGTGGCCTTCTACCGCGACGTGCTCGGCATCCCGCACCTGTTCACGGTGCCCGGTCAGCCGATGGCGTTCTTCCAAGCCGGGGACGTGCGGCTCTACCTCGGCGTGCCGGAGTCACCTGAGTTCACCAGCCATTGCGTGCTCTATTTCCGGGTCGAGGACATCGACGCCGAGGCGGCGCGGCTGCGCGATACCGGCCTGCGTGTCGAAGACCCCCATCTCATCAACCGCGGCCCCACGAGCGAGCTGTGGCTGGCGGCGCTGAAGGACCCCGATGGCCACCACATCGTCCTCATGCACGAGCGGGCGACAACCTAGCTCCGTGCCGGCCTGAAGACCGCGGTTGCCCCGCGCACTAGCTGTACTGCCTGCAGAGGCCCGAAAGTCACTTCCGGGGCATGCCCGAGGCCCAGGGCACCCCTGCAAGTCACTTCCGGGGCATGCCCGAGGCCCAGGGCACCCCTGGAAGTCACTTCCGGGGCATGCCCGAGGCCCAGGGCACCCCTGCAAATCACTTCCCGGGGCATGCCCGAGGCCCAGGGCACCCCTGGAAGTCACTTTCGGGGAGCTCAACGCCGCCCGACACGCGCCGCCCGACACGGCCCGCCCGGCCGAGCACCTCGGCGGTGACGGGTGGGGCCGGTGGGACCCCGGTTGCCGTGGGCGTACGCCTGCGGCTACCGTCATGGCTGACCGTTCCGCAGCGAAGCCGGTGTGATCCCGGTGCTGTCCCGCAACTGTGATGTCGCCTCGATCGATGAGGAGACGAGCCAGGTCGCCTGAGGGTCGGTCGCGAACCAGCGCTCTCGAGGAAGAGTGCCTCGCGGATGGCGCCCTCACAGGCCCTGTCGGCGATGCCAACACCCTCGACCGACAGGAGGACCTATGCACCCTTCGCCCAGGCGTACGGTCGGCGCCCTCGCCGCCCTGCTCGTGCTCGCGCTCGCCACCGCGTGCGGCTCGAGCGCCCGCCCGAACCCGCAGCCGACAGCCACCGGCGTCACGTACCCAGTCACCGTCGGCTCCGTGACCCTCGACCACCAGCCGCAACGGATCGTGTCGCTATCTCCCGTGATGACCGAGATGCTCTTCGCCGTTGGTGCCGGCGATCAGGTCGTCGCGGTGGACTCGCAGTCCAACTACCCCGCCGACGCGCCGGTCACCGACCTGTCCGCCTACACGCCCAACGCCGAGGCGGTCGCGACCTACACCCCTGACCTGGTGGTGCTCTCGGATGACATCTCCGACATCGTGGGTCAGCTGACCGCGCTGCACATTCCGGTCTACGTTGGCAAGGCGGCGGACACCACCGATGACACCTATCGCGAACTCGCCGAGATCGGCACCCTGACCGGACATCCCGGCGACGCGTCGGCGCTTGTCGAACGGATGAAGGACGATCTGGCCAAGATCCTGCAGGACGTGCCGGCCCGGTCAAAGCCATTGACCTACTTCTACGAGCTGGACAACACGTTCTACACCGCGACGTCAGAGAGCTTCATCGGGCGGCTCTTCACCGCCGCTGGCCTGGTCAACATCGCCGACGCGGGCAACGCCGGGAACGGGTATCCCCAGATTTCGCAGGAGACCATCCTCGCCGCCAACCCGGACCTGATCTTCCTCGCCGACGCGTACCCCGGCGGCGAGAGCGCGCAGACGGTCGCGGCGCGGCCGGGCTGGGCCAACCTGAAGGCGGTTCGCACCGGCCAGGTCGTCGAGCTCGACACGGACATCGCCTCCCGGTGGGGTCCCCGGATCGTGGACCTGCAACGCGCCATCGTCGACGCCATCGTGGCGGTTCCGTCCAGTTGAGCCTCCCCGCGCCCGAGCCGTCTGCACCCGGGCGGTCGCATCATGCCGACGCGCGACCGGCCCGACTCACGGTGGCCTGGTTGGCCGCCGGGGTCGGGGCGGTTGCGGTCGCCACCGTGCTGGGGCTCGCCCTTGGCCCGGTCCGTCTGAACCCGGCCGGCGTGGCTGTCGAGTTGCTCAACCTCCTGCCTGGCGTTCACATCCACAGTGGACTGTCCACGCAGGAGGTCGCGATCGTGACGCAGTTGCGGTTGCCCCGCGTGGCGCTCGGGCTGATCGTGGGCGGGATGCTGGCACTGGCCGGCGGCTGCTACCAGGGGGTCTTCCGCAACCCACTCGCTGACCCGTACCTGCTCGGTGTCGCGGCCGGCGCCGGGCTGGGCGCGACGGTCGCGGTCGCCCTCGGCCTCGCCTCCCAGGTCGCCGTGGGCACCGGCCTCATGCCGGCGTTCGCGTTCGCCGGAGCCCTGCTCGGCGTCTTCCTCGCCTACGGGCTGAGCTCCGCGCCAACGCTTCGCCGGCACGGAGCCGAGGCGCCGGGGACCCGAACCTCCGCGACGCTCCTGCTCGCCGGCGTGGCCGTGGTCGCGTTCTTCACCGCGATCCAGACCTATGTGCTGCAACGGCACGTCGAGACGATCCGGGAGGTCTACTCGTTCATCCTGGGCAGCCTGGTGACCACGGGCTGGTCCGAGGTCCGGCTGGCGTTGCCGTACGCGCTCGTCGCGGCCGTGGTCGTGCTGGCACACCGCCGCGAGCTGGACGTCTTCTCCGTCGGTGACGAGGAGGCGGCCAGCCTCGGGCTGCATCCGCAGCGATCCCGGCTGATCCTGCTCGTGGCCGCCTCACTCGGCACCGCTGCCGCCGTCGCCGTGTCGGGGCTCATCGCCTTCGTGGGACTCATCGTGCCGCATGTGATCCGGCTCGTGGCCGGCACGAGCTACCGGGTGATCCTGCCGCTGTCGATGCTGTTCGGCGGGGCGTTTCTCGTCGCGTGCGACCTGCTGGCGCGCCTGGTGCTCGCACCGAGCGAGGTGCCGATCGGAGTGGTCACCGCATTCCTGGGCGCGCCGTTCTTCATGCTCGTGCTGCGTACCGCGAAGCGGGTGGGGCTGTGACCGACGCCGCTGTCCAGGTCGAGGACGTACGGGTCTGGCTCTCCGGTGTCCCCATCCTGCACGGCGTCGACCTGAGTGTCTCGGCCGGGGAATGGGTCACGGTCATCGGACCGAATGGTGCCGGCAAGTCCACGCTGCTGCGGGCGGTCGGCGGGCTGCTCGGGTTCCACGGCACGATCACGCTGCACGGCACCCCGATCCAGCGGCTGGGCAGGCGAGAGCAGGCCCAGCGGGTCGCCAGGGTTGCCCAGACGCCCGTGGTACCGGCCGGGATGGCCGTGCTGGACTATGTGCTGCTCGGGCGCACCCCGTACATCCGGGCGCTTGGACGAGAGTCCACATCGGACCTCGAGCTTGTCCGCGGGGTGCTGGAGCGCCTCGACCTGACCGTCTTCGCCGGCCGTCCACTAGAGACACTGTCGGGTGGGGAACGGCAACGGGCGTTCCTGGCCCGGGCACTGGCCCAGCTCATCTCGCCCCCGGGACGCGGACCGGGGCCTGCCGGCGTGCTGCTCCTCGACGAGCCGACGTCGGCACTGGACATCGGACACCAGCAGGAGGTCCTCGACCTGGTCGACGAGTTGCGGCACGATTCCGGACTCGCGGTGCTGGCCACCATGCACGACCTGTCCGTCGCGGGTGGGTACGCCGATCGCCTGGTGCTGCTCGCCGGTGGCGCAGTGGTCGCCGCCGGCACGCCGACCGAGGTGCTGACCGAGTCGACCCTGTCCCAGCACTACGGCGCCCGGGTGCGGGTGATCGCGGACACCCACGGCCCGCTCGTGGTGCCGGTGCGCGTCGACCGACGGGCGGTCAGCTGAGCTCGCGGGGACCCTCGTCGCGCTGGGACGGGCGATCGGTGGGGGGCTCATCCTCGCCGGCCAGCGCGGCCCGCAGCCGCTCCTTCTCCTGCTGCCGCCGGGCCGTGGTCGTGGAGACGCGCACGGCCACGTCGTCGCGCCACCGGCGCAGCACGACCAGCGACACGCCGGCCGAGAGGACGAGCGCGATGAGCAGCCTCAGCAGGGGATCGATCGGGATCGGATAGACCACGGCGAGGCAGACCACGAAGAGCGCGATCCGCGCCAGGGTGTACTTGACAATGGGGTTCATCGAATCTCCGTACGGTGGCCCGTCAGCATGCGGACGCCCAGGAACCACACCGGGACGTACGCCAACGTGGTGACGACCCCGCCGATGGTGCCCGAGGCCAGTGGGGCGAGCCCGCCCGCCAGCCCGGCGCCGACGAGGCCGAGCGCGAGCGCGACGACGGCCGCGACCGGCGCCGCGAGCCAGCGCAGCCCATATGCCTGCCAGGCACGGAAATCGTCGAAGAAGAGCAGCGCCGGCAGGATCAGGATCAGCCACCCCGAGGAGCGCCCGAACGGCGACACGTGGATCAGCGCCAGGATCGCATCGACGAGGACCAGCCCGATGCCGTTGACCACCGCGAAGAGCAGGGCCACGCCGAACAGCTCCGGCAGGCTCGCGACCCGGCCCTCGGCGTCGCGCCGGGGCACCTTGGTGGCTGCGGCGCCCTTCCGGTCGGCCGGGCTGGTCACGCCCAGATGTCCTGGGGCTGCGCCCGCCGCTCGCGCAGGGTCGGCGGGGCGTCGTACTCGTGCACCACGCCGTAGCGGGTGTTGCGCTCGACCGGCCGGAACCCTGCGTCCCAGATCAGGTTCAGCAGGTCCTCGCGGTGCATCGTGGTCGGGGTGCCGTAAGAGTCCGCATCGTGTGTGATCTTGTACTCCACCACCGACCCGTCCAGGTCGTCCGCGCCGAAGTTGAGCGACAGTTGCGCGAGCGAGACGCCATGCATCACCCAGAAGCACTTCACATGCGGCACGTTGTCGAAGAGCAACCGGGAGACCGCGAACGTCTTGAGCGACTCGGCGGGCGAGGCCATCGTGGTGCGCGCCTGGAGCCGGTTGCGGATGACGCCATCGGCGGAGTCGACGAAGTCGTGCTGGTAGCGCAGCGGGATGAAGACCACGAAGCCGCCGGTCTCGTCCTGCAACTCGCGCAGCCGCAGCACGTGATCGACGCGGTGTCGTGGTTCCTCGATGTGCCCGTAGAGCATCGTGGCGGGCGTGCGCAGGCCCTTCGCGTGGGCGAGGCGGTGGATGCGCGACCAGTCCTCCCAGTGCGTGGCGTGGTCCACGATGTGCTGGCGTACCTCCCAGTCGAAGATCTCCGCACCACCGCCGGTCAGTGACGACAGGCCCGCGTCGATGAGTTCATCGAGGATCTCGTCGGCAGACAACCCGGAGATCTTCTCGAACCAGTGGATCTCGGTAGCGGTGAAGCACTTGAGCGAGACCCCCGGCAGCGCGGCCCGCAACTCACGCAGCACCCGTGGGTAGTACTTCCACGGCAGGGTCGGGTGCAGGCCATTGACGATGTGCAACTCGGTGAGCTGCTCGCCCTCCATCTCCTTGGCCTTGGCGACCGCCTCCTCGACGCGCATGGTGTACGCGGTCTTCTCGCCAGGCTTGCGCTGGAACGAGCAGTAGGCGCACGACGCGCTGCAGACATTGGTGAGGTTCAAGTGCCGGTTGACATTGAACATCACCCGGTCCCCGTTGAGCTCGGTGCGCCGGTGGTGGGCCAGGCCGCCCAGCCAGGACAGGTCGTCGCAGGCATACAGGGCCTCGCCGTCCGCCCGGCTCAGGCGCTGCCCGCCGTACACCTTTTCCTCGATCTCGCGCCGCCAGCCGGCGTCGTTTCCGGCTTCGCCCGACCCCATGCTCATATCCGCAGCGTACTGGGGGTCTGTCGAGTGACGACATGCCGGCAAGGACTGTCCCGGACAGCGTCGTTATGGCACGGTGATAGCCGGCAACGAGCCGACCTGACGTGGGGAGGGGGATAGGCATGATCGACGGTACGGAGGCGGGTGGACCGGGCGAGCGGCCTATCGGAGATCCGGTTACCGAGGTGCTCCGTGTCGAGGACGCGGTGCCGGCGCAGCGGACCGAGCCGCCAACCAATCTGTTGCCTGAGCCCGAGACCAATCCTTTCCCCCAGCCCTTCGAGGCCGACGCTCCTGTGCCCGACGCCCCGCAGGCCGAGAGCTGGCCGGCCGAGGCCGCGCACACCGAGGCCGTGGAGCCGGACGAGGCCGCGGAGCCGGACGATCCGGTGGCCGAGCCGCGGTTCCCGCAGGTGCAGCTCTCGCAACTGCCTGAGATGCCGATCGCGGCGCCACAGCATCCGGGCCCCGGCCTCAACGGCGACGACAAGCTCGCCCACGCCGGTGCCGAGCCGGAGGCCGCGATCGGCGGTCGTACCAGCGGCATCTGGCCGGGGCTCAGCGCGGCGGGCCTGCCCACGCGCGTGCCGCAGGAGGGGGATGAGGAGTCCATCAAGGAGGCGTTCGCGCGGTCGTGGGAGGCGACCCCGACCAGCCCGACCCCGCTGACGCGGCCGCCGTTCACGCCGCGCTACGCGGACGAGCCGATCAGACTGGGGGCAACCTGGGCCGAGGAGCTCGCGCCGCTCTCACCCCTGTCGGCGCAGCCGCCCGAGCCCAAGGAGCCACCTGACCCGGCCCGGCCACCGGAGCCGATCGAGCCCCCGCAGCCGCTGGAGCCGCCGAAACCGAAGGAGCCACCCACCCGGCCGGCTCCTCCGGGTCCGTCGCCCTTCCCGTCTCCGACGCCCGTGCCGACCCCGCCCCAGCCGGTACCGGGGCCGGGGCCCGTACCGCCGGCGCCGCCCGGCCCGCCGGTACCCACGCCGCCCTCGCCGTTCCCACCGCCGCCCGGGCCGGTCCCGCCGCCACCGGCCATCGTGCCGGGCACGGCGCCGGTGATCGTGCCGGGGACACTCGCGCCGCCCACGGCCATGCCCGGGTCGGTGGCAACGCGCCGCAGGGAGCCGGGCCGGGTGGGCAGCACCGGGGTCTACCAGGGCGGGAACTACGCCGACCTCGCGACCGAACCGATCACCGGCGTGGGTCCAGTGACCGGCCGGGACCGGGCCGTCGACAGCTCCGGGTCACTCACCGGGCACCTGCTCTACCGGGAGATGTACGAGCGCAGGATTCGCCGTCGCCGCACCCGGACCGTCGTGCGGGTCTCGATCCTGCTGGTGCTCTTCGCGGTCTTCCTCGGCGCGGTCGTCACCGTGCTCGCCGGGGACTTCATCGCCTCGCTCATCGATACGTTCTCGCGGTGGGCCAGCTGAGCACACGCTCATGACGACGCAGACCGCGCTGTTCTGGCGGCGCACCGACACTGCCGGCGCCGAGCACGCCGTGTGTGTCGAACGGACCGGCCTGCGGGCCAGGGGCACGGCCATGGCCGCCACGCCCGTGCCGTACGTGTGCCGGTACGAGGTCCTCACCGATGACGCATGGGCCAGCGCCCGATGCGACGTGAGCGTGGAGGGCGCGGGCTTCCTGCGGTCGCTGCGGATGGAACGGGCTACCGGGCGCTGGCGGATCACCGCGACCGAGCAGGGAACCCTCGACGCCGCTCTGCTCGCGGCGGGGCAGACCCGGGCCGACCAGCCCGGCTGCGAGGACCCGGGACGGCTGCTCGCCGCGCTCGACATCGACCTGGCCTTCTCGCCGCTGACCAACACGTTGCCGATCCGGCGCCTCGGGCTGCTGGAGGCGCCTGGCGACTGGCGCGAGATCGAGGTTGCCTGGATCCTTCTGCCGAGCCTGGAGGTGGTGCCGTCAACCCAGACGTACCGCTCGATGGGCAATGGCGAGGTCCAGTTCGCCAGCGGCACGTTCTCGGCGCAGATCACCGTGGACGAGCGTGGGTACGTCCGCGACTACCCGGGGCTCGCCGAGCGCGCTGGTTGATCCACTGTGGACGGGTTCGGGCCGCGGCCCGCGAGGTAGGTTCAACGCATGCGAACCCCCTGGATCGTCGGGGTGTCCGGCGCCTCCGGCACGCCCTACGCCGCCGCGGTGCTGCGGGGCCTGCTCGACGCCGGTGCCGCGGTCGACCTCGTCATCTCGCGGGCGGCCCGACTGACGATCCTCGACGAGACGGGCGCCGGCTTCCGTGACGCGCACTGGCGCGAGGATCTCGCCGCCTGGCTCGGCCGCGCGGACCTCGGCGGCGCCGACATCGTGCACTGGCCGGCGGGCGACCTCGCGGCCGGCCCGAGCTCGGGCTCCTACCCGGCCCGCGGCATGGTCGTCGTTCCCGCCTCCACCGCCGCCTGCGCCGGTATCGCCGTCGGGCTCTCCAAGGACCTGCTGCAACGCGCGGCCGAGGTGACCCTCAAGGAGCGCCGATCGCTGGTCGTCGTGCCCCGGGAGACCCCCGTGACCCGCAGTCACCTCGAGCATCTCCTGGCTCTGCACGAGGCCGGAGCCGTGGTCCTGCCGGCGAGCCCCGCGTTCTACTCCGACGGGGCCGCCGCGAGCGCGGCGCAACTCGTCGATTTCGTTGCCGGGAAGATCCTCGATGCGATCGGGATGCCGCACACCCTGTTCACCCGGTGGAAGGGTCGCTGAGCGCCGTCAGCTCGGCTGAGGCGAGCGGGTCTGGGACGAGGATTCGTCCGCCATGCCCTCCTCGCCCTCCAGCAGCGCCCGCACCTCCGACTCGCGGAAGCGTCGATGCCCGCCCGGGGTACGGATGCTGCTGATCCGCCCCGCGGCCGCCCACCGTGTCACGGTCTTCGGGTCGACGCGGAACAGTG
Source organism: Micromonosporaceae bacterium (assembly GCA_036557785.1). Taxonomy (GTDB): domain Bacteria; phylum Actinomycetota; class Actinomycetes; order Mycobacteriales; family Micromonosporaceae; genus DATBGZ01. Next base: position 45,469 of record DATBGZ010000012.1, on the reverse strand, counting down.
CGGCCACCTCGCCCGGCGTCAGCAGACGATCTCCCGTGTCCACAACCCCCTCCTTGCGTCGCACGAAGGTCGCGATCCCGAGCCGTGTTGTGCGCCAAACCCTGGGACGTACGCCCATTACAGCACCGCCATTGCCTCATGTCCGACAAACCCTGACTTGGGCGTTCTAGGGGTGCACTCCCGCGCGTACCGGTACGTTCCGCGCCCAGCGGAACCGGTCGTACGTCTCCGTACGGGTGCTCTGGCCTCAGGCGTACAGGTGAAGGCGGAGCACGAGGTCGACGACCGCGAACACGAACAGCGCGATCCCGACGAACCCGTTCGCCGTGAAGAAGGCCCGGTTCACCCGTGAGAGATCGCTCGGCCGGACGATCGCGTGTTCGTAGGCGAACGCCGCGGCGGTCAACCCCAGGCCGACCCACCAGGGCCAGCCGAGTCCCACGAGAGCGCCATACCAGACGAAGAGGCCGAACGTCACGACATGCACGGCCATCGAGAGCCTCAGCGCGAAGCCGACCCCGTAGCGGGCCGGCACGCTGTGCACACCGATGGTGCGGTCGACGTCGGCGTCCTGGCAGGCATATATCAGATCGAATCCGCCGATCCACAGCCCGACCGCGCTGCCGAGCACCCAGGCCGGCCCTGAACCGGCGAGCGTCCCGGTGACGCCGAGCCACGCCCCGACCGGGCCCACGAGCTGGGCCAATGCGAGCACGGCGTGCGGCCAGTTCGTGACCCGCTTCGCGTAGGGGTACCCCGCGAGCGGGACCAGCGCCACCGGCGCCAGGGTGAGGCAGAGCGGGTTGAGCGCCCCCGCCGCGATGAGGAAGACGCCCAGCGCCACGGCCGAGCCGACCCACGCGCTACGCACCGACACCGAACCGGTGACCAACTCGCGCTGCGACGTCCTGGGGTTACGAGCGTCGATGCCACGGTCGACGATCCGGTTGATGGCCATGGCGAACGTACGAGCACCGACCATCGCCACGGTGATGAGCAGCAGCTTGAGCCAGTCGACGCGTCCGCCGTGACGGGCCATCGCGGTGAGCGCGGCCAGGTACGCGAACGGGAGGGCGAAGACCGAATGCTCGATGGCGACCAGCCGCAGGAACCGGGCGGCGGCGGATGAGCCTGGGCGCGGGCGCTGGCTCACCGCACCCGTAGCCATGCTCATAGCCCGTACTCCTTCCACCGTGCCTCGACGCGGGCCACGATGTCGGACGACATCACGGTCGGCTCGGGCCAGCCCCGGGGGTACCCCTCACTCGGGAGCTTACGGGTGGCATCGAGGCCGGCCTTACCGCCCCAGAACTGCTGATATGACGCGTGATCCAGGTGGTCCACCGGTCCCTGGGTCAGCAGCAGGTCGTGCGCGTAATCGACGTTGCCGAACGCGCGGAACGCCACCTCGTGGTAGTCCGACGGGTCACAGTCGTCGTCGACGACCACGACGAGCTTGGTCAACGAGAGCAGGTGCGCGCCCCAGATCGCGTTCATCACCTTCTGCGCCTGCTTGGGGTAGCGCTTGCGGATCGAGACCACCAGGCAATTGTGGAAGACGCCCGGCTCCGGCATCGACATATCGACGATATCGGGTATCAGCAGCTTGACCAGCGGCAGGAAGATGCGCTCGGTGGCATGCCCGATCGGCCCGTCCTCCTGCGGCGGCTTCGACGTGACGATCGAGTGGTAGACCGGCTCCCGCTGCGTGGTCATGCATTCGATGTGCAGCACCGGGAACGGTTCGGTCGGCGTGTAGAAGCCCGTGTGGTCGCCGAACGGGCCCTCCGGTGCCCGCTCCCCGGGATCGACGTACCCCTCCAGCACGATCTGGGCGTTCGCCGGAACCTGCAGCGGCACGGTGAGGCAGTCGACCATCTCCACCCGCTCCCCGCGCAGGAACCCCGCGAACAGGTACTCGTCGATGTCAGCGGGGAGCGGCGCAGTGGCCACATAGGACACCACGGGGTCGTTGCCGATCGCGACCGCCACCGGCAGGCGCTGTCCGAGCCGCTCAGCCACCGCGTGGTGTGCCGTGGAGTCCTTGTGGATCTGCCAGTGCATGCCCAGCGTGGTGGCGGAGTGCTGCTGCAGGCGGTAAAGGCCGAGGTTCCGCTTTCCGCTCTCCGGGTGCTTGGTGTGGGTCAGGCCGTAGTTGTGGAAGATCCCGCCATCGCCCGGCCAGGTCTGCAGGCCCGGCAGCCGGTTCAGGTCCACCTGGTCGCCGCGGTAGACGACCTCCTGGCATGGTGCCGTGCGCACCCGCTTGGGTGGCACAGACTTCAGTTGCATGAGCTTGCCCAGCGCCTCGCGCAGACCCGCCAAGCCGACCGGGATCTCGGGCCGGACCAGGTCCGCGATCCGCCCGCCAACCTCCGCCACCTCGGAGACACCCAGCGCCATCGCCATCCGCCGATGTGTCCCGAAGAGGTTGATCGCGACCGGCATGTCGCCCCGGCTCGGGTGCTCGAAGAGCAGCGCGGGACCCTTCGACCGTACGGTCCGGGTCACGATCTCACTGATCTCCAGGGTTGGGTCGACCGTGGCCGGCACCCGGTGCAGCTCGCCCGCCGCCTCCAGCGCGGTGAGGAACTGCTTGAGGTCGTCGTACGGGTACCGGGCCGCCGCCATGGTGATCAGTCTGCCAACCGCGTCCGCCGAGCGTCCACGGGCGTCAGGTCACTGGACGCCGGCGTAGGAGTGCAGGCCGACCGCGACGAAGTTGATCACGTAAAGGTTGATGAGCATCGTGCCCCACGCGGCGGCCGCGAACCAGGTCGCGGTCGTGCGCTTCACGCTCGGCGTGGCGCGGGCGTGCAGATAGGCGGCGTAGGCGACCCAGGAGACGAACGACCAGGTCTCCTTCGGATCCCAACCCCAGTACCGCCCCCACGCCGACTCGGCCCAGATCGCGCCGCAGATGATGGCGAGCGTCCAGATCGGGAAGGCGAAGGCGTGCAGCCGGAAGGTGAGCCGCTCGAGGGCCTCACCGGCGGGAAGCCGGCGCCCGAGCGGGTAGGGGAAGCGCCGCTTCCCGGCGTCGTACCCGGCCCGGATCAGGAACAGGGCGGCCGGAACGAACGCGAGCAGCAGCAGGCCGGAGGCGGTCGCGGCCGCGGTCACGTGGATCTTCAGCCAGTAGGACTGCAGCGCCGGCTGCAGGGGCGCCGCCGGCGTGGTGAGCACCAGGCCCGCGAAGCCGAGCAGCAACGCCTGGGCGAAGGTCACGAAGAGCCCGAGCGGCCGCAGCGCGGGCCGGGTGGCGAGCAGCACCAGCCAACCGGCGGCGAAGACCGCGGTGAGCGTCACCACGAACTCGTACATGTTGCCCCACGGCACCCGATGAGCAGCCAGGCCGCGGGTCACGAGCACTCCACTGTGGAGACCCAGCGCCACGACGGTGAGGCCGACGCCGATCAGACCCGCGATGCCGGCGCGGCCGGGCGAGCCCTCCCGCGGCGCCACGGCCCGGCCGGGCTGCACCGGCGAGCCGGCAGCGGGGCTCACCGGGGCCGTGGGCGACGTCCCGGCGGTCGGGGCCCCGACGGCGGCGAGCTGCCGCGCGGGACGGGCAACGACCCGGGCCACGGCTCCCCGGGTGCCGAAGGCGAACTCCACGAGATACCCGAGCATCGCCGCCACGTAGGTGACCACCGCCGCGATCAGCAGCGTGTCGGACAGCTGCGCCACTACCGTCCCCTCTCACTTGTTCCCACGGGCGCGGGTTCCTGGTCCTGGGCGGGCGGGTCACCGCCGGCAAGCCGCACCACCCCGGCGAACTCGTCGCCGAAGCCCGGATGGTCGGTGCGAGCCAGGCCCCCGATCGTGATCAGGCTACCGCCGCCGTCGGCGGGCGAGATCCGGGCCCAGATCCGGCGCCGCTTGCCGGAGAGCGAGATCATGAGCCCGATCAGGAGGCACGCCGCCCCGGCCAGCACCAGCTTCTCCCCAGGGTCGTAGCGCACCGCCACGGTGATCCACGGCTTCGTGCCGAGGAACTCCACTGTGGACCCATCGGGGAGAGCCCAGCTCTGCCCTGGACGCAGGGTGTGCGTACCGACGTCGTTGAGCAGTCCCAGGGCGATCTGGCGGCTGTCCAGCTCATAGACCGACTGCGGTGCGCCGTTGCCGAGGCCGAGATCGCCCTCCCACGCCCGGAGCGTCAACGCCGGGTCGCGCTCGTCGGGGAAGATCGACTTGGGCTGCGCGGGGTCGGGGTTCACGGTCGGCTGGTACACACCCGAGAACCCGACCTGGGCCGGTGCCTGCGCCTGCCCGCCCCCGGGCGCCACGTTGGCGTACGGGAACTTCGCCACGCCCTCGCTGGTGAGCATGCCGTCGGTGGGCAGGAACGGGACGACGGTCGTGAACACCTTCCCGTACCGGTCCGTATAGCGCAGCACCGGGGCGTAGCCGTGCCCGAGCAGGTAGACGTTCGCGTCCGACAGGCGCAGCGGATCGTTCACCCGCAGCGTCCACCCCCGCGCCGCTGCGCCCGGATGCTCCACATAGGAGATATGGGCGGTGTACTGGGATGGCTCGCCGGTGTCCAGGTAGGTCGCCGTGAAGTCCTGCACCGTGACACAGAAGGGGGGCAGATCCTCGGCCACCGTGCGGGCGCCGAGCCCGTACTCGTCGTACTGCTGCGTCGTGTCGCAGAACTCGTCGCCGGCCACGACGAGCCGGTTGGCGTGCCAGCCGTACCACGATCCCCACGCCACACCGAAGAGCACCGCGAGCAGCGCGAAGTGGAACAACAGGTTGCCGCTCTCCTTGAGGTACCCCTTCTCCGCGGCCACCGTGACGGCGCCGTCCTGCTGGGCGCGCACGGTTGTGCGCCACCGGCGCCCGCGCAGCGCGGACCGTACGGTCTGGGCCGCCGTGGCCGCGTCATCCGGCATCCACCGCCGCGCGCTGTGTGGCAGCCGGTCCAGCCGTACCGGTGCCTGCGGCGGGGGCTTGACCAGGTTCTGGGCGTGCTGGCGCAGCCGGGGAACCAGGCACCCGACGAGCGAGACGAACAGCAGCAGGTACACCGCGGAGAACCACGGCGAGGCATAGACGTCGAAGAACCAGAACCGGTCCAGCAGCGGGGCGAGCGAGGGGTGGTCGGTGTAGTAGCGGGTGACCCGCTCCGCGCTGACGTTGCGCTGCGGCCAGACCGACCCGGGTACGGCGGCGACGGCGAGGACGAGCAGGAGAACCAGCGCGGTACGCATGCTCGTCAGCCATCGCCAGAACGCCCGTGCCGAGCGCACCCCGAACGCCGACTTGTCAGTGTCAGGTGCGCCGGAGGCTCGTTCGACCCGTTGCGTGGTCGTCATATCGCCACCGAGCCCGGGCCCACGGTGACCCGCAGCCAGGTCAGGAACTGCTCCCACACGCCCGTGGCGAGTGCCAGGCCCACGAGGACGAGCATCGCTCCGCCGACCCGGGTGACCCAGGCGTTGTGCCGGCGGATCGCGGCGCGCAGCCCGATGAGCCGCCGGAAGCCGAGTCCGAAGGCGAGGAAGGGGAGGCCGAGCCCCAGGCAGTAGGCGACGGTGAGCGTGGCCGCCCGCCCCGCCGATCCCTGCGTGGCCGCGAGCGTGAGCACCGCGCCGAGGGTCGGACCGATGCAGGGCACCCACGAGATGGCGAAGACGGCGCCGAGCACGGGAGCGCTCGCGAGCCCGGCGGCCGGGAGCCGATGCACGCGCCACTCCCGCTGCAGCCCCGGGATCAGGCCCGCGAACGCGAGCCCGAGCAGGATGATGAGCAGCCCCGCGACGAGCTGGATCATCCGCTCGTTGCGCAGCAGCGCCACGCCCACCGACGACACGAACAGGCCCATGAGCGTGAAGACCACGGTGAAGCCCGCGATGAAGCCGAGCACGCCCAGGCCCAACCGCCAGCGCGCCGCCGCGGTCGGCCGGTGCAGGGCGTCGTCGAGGTCCGCCCCGGCCAGACCGGTCACATAGGACAGATAGCCCGGCACCAGCGGCAGGACGCACGGCGAGAGGAAGCTCACCAGCCCGGCGATGCCGGCGACGAGGACCGCGAGCAGCAGCGGCCCATCCGAGGCGATACCGGCGAAGCGTGCACCCATGTCAGCCCGGCCCCCTTCCGGAGGACTCCTCGAGCAGTGCCACGACCACGGGCTCGAGCTCGGATCGCACCACGGGCCCCCGGGCCACCGCCGCGATCCGTCCCTGCCGGTCGAGGATGATCGTGGCCGGTACGCCGTTGGGCTGTACCGCGAAGCTGAGGGCGAGCTCCGAGGCCGGATCGAAGATCGACGGATAGGTGAGGTTCTGGGCGGCGAAGGCACGAGCGTTGTCCAGCTCGTCACGAACGTCGATGCCAACAAATGCCAGACCCTCGGCCTTGTGCGCGCTGTACACCGACTCGAGCTCCGGCGCCTCGCCGATGCACGGCCCACACCAGGCACCCCAGAAATTGACCACGACCACCTGCCCGGAGAGGCCGCGAGGGTCGAAGGTGCCGCTGCCGTCGAGCAGTTCGCCCGTCAGCGTGGGTGCCGCCTTGCGGTCGGCCGGGGCGAAGGCCTGGATGACGGCCGCCGACGGCGCAGCGCCACCCGTACAGGCGCTCAGCCCGACCAACGCCGCGAGCGCCAGCGCGCCGGCCCTCAGGATCGCGCGGGTTGCAGCCATCACGCGCCCTTCGCGGTCTTCGCCGTGGGCGAGGAGGCGATCAGGTGCGCGGCGGGCGAGGAGTAGCCGATGCCGACGAGGGAATCGCCCTCGAACCGGACGCTGGTCAGGCTCGCCAGGGCGCACTGCCGCCGTCGCGGATCGTGCCAGAGCCGACGGCCCTCCAGGTACCGGCGCAGCGTCCAGATCGGGAGCTGGTGCGAGACGCAGACCGCCTCGTGTCCCTCGGCCTTGGCCCGGGCGTCGAGCAGGGCGGCGCGCATGCGCCGGGCAACCTCGACGTACGGCTCGCCCCACGAGGGACGCCACGGGTTGCGCAGCAGCGGCCAGTTGCGCGGGTCGCGCAGCACACCGTCGCCGACCGAGACCCGCTTGCCCTCGAAGAAGTTGTCGCTCTCAATAAGTCGCGGGTCCACCTCGACGGTGAGCCCCGCCTGTTCGGCGATGGGCGTGGCGGTCTGCAACGCCCGTTCCAGTGGGCTGGAGACCACGACCGTGACGTCCCGGGCGGCGAGTGCCTGAGCCGCCACCAGCGCCATCTGCTCGCCCAGTGGCGAGAGCCGGTAACCCGGCAACCGTCCATAGAGGACCTTGCCCGGGTTGTCGACCTCGCCATGACGCAGCAGGTGCACGACCGTGCGGGTGCCCGCCGACGTCACGAGGTCCCCTGGGTCGGGCCCTGCGCCCGCCAGGCCAGCGGCCCGGGTCGGGTGCGCCGGGCGGCCAGGGCGGCGTGGGGCAGGGCGGCGGCGATCGTCTCCAACTCGGCGTCGCCGATGACGGTGGAGACGAACCACGCCTCGAACGAGGACGGGGGCAGGTAGACCCCACGCGCGAGCATCTCGTGGAAGAACGCCGCGAAGGCCGCGACGTCCTGCGTCTTCGCGGTCGCGTAGTCGATGACGGGTGTGTCCGTGAAGAAGACCGAGAACAGGGTGCCGGCGTACTGCACCCGGTGGGGCACGCCCGCGCCGTGCAGGGCCGCCGAGACGATCCCGCCGATGATCTCCGCCGTCTTCTCCAGGCGCGCGTACGCCTCGTCGGTACACAGGCGCAGGGTCGCCAGCCCCGCCGCGCACGCGAGTGGGTTACCCGAGAGCGTGCCGGCCTGGTAGACCGGCCCGGCCGGCGCGAGCTGCTCCATGATCTCGGCACGACCGCCGAATGCCGCGGCCGGCAGCCCGCCGCCCATGACCTTCCCGTACGTATAGAGGTCCGCGTCGATGGTCTCGTCCGCCGTCGCCGAGTAGTCGGCCCACCCGCCCCGGGCGACGCGGAACCCGGTCATCACCTCGTCGAGGATCAGCAGTGCCCCGTGGCGATGCGCGATCTGCGCGAGGAAGGCGTTGAACCCGGGCGCGGGCGGGACGACCCCCATGTTGCCCGGCGCCGCCTCGGTGATGATCGCCGCGATGTCGCTGCCCGAACGGGTGAACGCCAACTCGACCGCGGCCCGGTCGTTGTACGGCAGCACGATCGTCTCGCGCGTCGCCGCGGCCGTGACCCCCGGCGAGTCGGGCAGACCGAGCGTCGCGACGCCGGAGCCGGCCGAGGCGAGCAGGCCGTCGGCATGCCCGTGGTAGCAGCCCGCGAACTTGATAATCTTCGATCGACCCGTCGCGCCGCGGGCGAGCCGGGTCGCGCTCATCGTCGCCTCGGTGCCGGAGTTGACCAGGCGCACCATGGCGATCCCCGTGCGCTCGACAAGCTCCGCCGCCAGATCGACCTCGCCCCGCGTGGGCGCGCCGAAGCTCGTGCCCCGCGCCGCCGCCTCGGAGACCGCGGCCACCACCGCCGGGTGGGCGTGGCCGTGGATCAACGGACCCCACGACCCGACCAGGTCGACGTAGCGCCGACCGTCGGCGTCGTGCAGGTACGGACCCTCGCCCCGGACCATGAACCGGGGCACACCGCCGACCTGCCGGAACGCCCGGACGGGTGAGTTCACCCCGCCCGGCACCAGCGCCGCGGCCCGGTCGAACAGCGCCTGCGACGCCGGCGCCTCGGCGGGGTAGGTCTCGGTCACATTCGCGCCTTCCTGACGGCAACGGACAGCGCTAGTTGGGCGCGGCCCAGTCCGCTCCTCGCTCCCAGCTTCGTTTGCTCGCGACTGCGGGGCTCGCTGGCGCTCGCTCCTCACGCTCGCGGCTTGCGCTCGCTGCGAAGCTCCGGGCGCCCCGCGCAATTCTGTCACCGCATCCTTCACCCCTACCTTCGGCCTACCCTTGCTCCCTGCCGGCCGGTGGCGACCCGGAGCCGAATAGCGTGAGTGCCATGACAGTCGAGCCCTCCGTCGCCGCTGCGCCACGGGCAAAGCGGGTCCCCGTCGAGCGCACCCATCACGGCGACACGGTCACCGACGAGTACGCCTGGCTCGCCACCAAGGACGACGCCGAGACCATCGCCTACCTCACCGCGGAGAACGAGTACACCCAGGCGCGCACGGCGCAGCAGGCGCCGCTGCGCGAGGCGATCTTCCAGGAGATCCGCACCCGTACCCAGGAGACCGATATCGCGCTCCCGCAGCGCAAGGGCGGCTACTGGTACTACACCCGCACGGTGGAGGGGAAGCAGTACCCGATCCACTGTCGCTGCGCGGTCGCGCCGGGCGAGGCCGAGCGTGTCCCGCCCACCAGCCCGGACGGCGGGCCGTTGGTCGGCGAGGAGATCATGCTCGATGGCAACGCCGAGGCGGGCGACGCGGAGTTCTTCGACCTGGGGACGCTGGACGTCTCGCCCGACGGCCGCCTGCTCGCCTACTCCGTCGACCTCAAGGGCGACGAGCGGTTCACCCTCAAGGTGCGCGACCTGCGCACCGGGGAGAACCTGACCGACGAGATCGAGGACGTCCACTACGGCTCGGCCTGGTCCGGGGACGGCGCGACGGTGTTCTACCTGCGGGTCGACGACGCGTGGCGGGCGCACCAGGTATGGCGCCACGCCCTGGGCACGCCGGCGGAGCGTGACGTCCTGATCTACGACGAACCGGACCAGCGGTTCTCGGTGAGCATCGGGCTGACCCGCTCGGAGCAGTACCTCATCCTCAGCGTGGGCAGCATCACGACGACCGAGTGCTACGTGATCCCCGCGGATCGACCCGATGCCACCGCCAGGCTCGTGGCGGGGCGCCGTCAAGGGGTGGAGTACCACCTCGAGCACGATCCCGGCCACGACCGGTTCCTGGTGCTGCACAACCATAACTCGGAGGACTTCGCCCTCTCGTTCATCCCGGTGGCCGAGCTTCTGTCCACTGTGGATCCAGCGGAGGCGCCACCCGAGTGGCGACCGCTGATCCCGCACGTGCCCGGCCAGCGGCTGATGGACGTCGACGCCTTCGCCCCGGCCACGGTGGTCAGCCTGCGGGCCGACGGGCTGACCGGCCTGCGCGTGCTACCGCGCTCCGGGCAGCCGTACGACGTCGTCTTCCCGGAGCCGATCTACACCGTGGGGCTCGGGGCGAACCTGGAGTACGACACGGACACGATCCGGGTCTCGTACTCCTCGCTGGTCACCCCGCACAGCCTCTATGACTACGACCTGCAGACCCGGGAGATGACGCTGCGCTGGCAGCGACCGGTGCTCGGCGGCTATGACCCGGGCCAGTACGAGCAGCACCGTGAGTGGTCAACGGCCCCGGACGGGACCCGGGTGCCGATCTCCATCGCCTGCAAGCGCGGCACCGCCCGCGACGGAACCGCCCCGCTGCTGCTGTACGGGTACGGCTCGTACGAGGCGAGCATGGACCCGTGGTTCTCCGTGTCGCGACTCTCCCTTCTGGAGCGTGGCTTCGTCTTCGCGGTGGCGCACGTGCGTGGCGGCGGCGAGATGGGGCGGCGCTGGTACGAGCAGGGCAAGCTGCTGGCGAAGAAGAACACGTTCACCGACTTCATCTCCTGTGCCCATCACCTGGTCGCCGAGGGGTGGACGTCGACCGACCGGATCGTCGCGCAGGGCGGCTCCGCGGGCGGGCTGCTCATGGGCGCGGTCGCGAACCTCGAGCCCGAGGCGTTCGCCGGCATCGTCGCCCAGGTGCCCTTCGTGGACGTGCTCACGTCGATCCTCGATCCCTCCCTGCCGCTGACGGTGGCCGAGTGGGAGGAGTGGGGCAACCCCCTCGATGATCCCGAGGCGTACCGGTACATCAAGTCCTATGCGCCGTACGAGAACGTGGCGGACCGGCCATACCCGCCCATGCTGGTGCTGGGCAGCCTCAACGACACCCGGGTGCTGTACCACGAGCCGGCGAAGTTCGTGGCCCGGCTGCGGGCCGTGGCGCCGCGATCCGATGTACTGCTCAAGACCGAGATGAGCACCGGCCACGGTGGGCCCAGTGGCCGCTATGACTCCTGGCGAGAGGATGCGTTCATCCTCGCCTGGGTCATCACTCGCGCCACTGCCCGCTGACCCGACCCGTCAGCACGCAGCGGTCGGCAGGACCTGGGCCTGCGGCGGCACGTCGCACACCCTTCTGGCGCTCGCGATCACGTCCTTGAGCGGGGCGACCATCGCCGCCACCTCGTCGCGGGTCGGCTTGCCGTCGTGGGTCTGCACCAACACGAGCAGCCACGGGTGGCCCGCGGTCGCCGGGATCTGGAGGGCATAGGCGGGATCGGCACCGACCAGCCAAGTCCATCCCGCGACACCACCCAGGACGATCGGCTCGGCGCCCACGGGAGGCAAGGCGCCGGCATACCCGGCCCAGGTGAAGTTCATGCACGAGCCGTCGCTGTTCATCACGACCCCGCCATCGACGGATACATAGACCAGCGTTACCCCTGTCGGGCTCACGCAGTCACGACCACTGGTCCGGTACAAAGCCGGCAGCGTCACCTGGACGCTGAGGAGGTCCACAGTGGAGGGCGTGGTCTCCTGCGTGGCGGTCAGCGGCTTGGCGTCGACCTCATGGCCCATCGCGGCCAGGGCGACAGCGACCGAGGCAATCGAGACAGCCGCCGCGCCCAAGCATGCCGTGCCGACGGTACGGGCGCTGGTCCTGGGCCGGTAGGTGGCGTGCCGCCCCCCGGCGGGCGGCGGCAGGGTCGAGACCTGCTCGGCGAAGGCGGACTTGATATCGGCGATGCTCGGTTCGTTCGTCATCGGTACATCCTTCGGGTCATGGCATGAGGTCGGTCTGGGCGGTGAGTCGGGCTCGCAAGTGGGCGAGGGCACGAGAGGCCGTGCTCTTGACCGTCCCCACCGAACAGCCGAGCAGCTCGGCAACCTCGTACTCGGGTAGGTCCTCCCAGTACCGCAGCACGAGCACGGCCCGCTGGCGGGTGGTGAGCCCGGCAAGGGCTCGGCGGAGATCCTGGCGCTCGTCGACCGCGGCCAACGCTCGGCTCGACGCGGTGTCGGGTGCCTCGCGCCCCAGGGTGTCGCCGAGCTCGGTACGCCGCCTCGCCCGGCTGCGCCGGCCGTCGATGGCAGCGTTCGTGAGCACCCGTCGCGCGTAGGCGACCGGGTTCTCCATCCGGTTCACCCGCGGCCATTGCCACGCCACCGCGGTCCAGGTGACCTGCACCAGGTCGTCGGCCTCCCCGGCATCCCAGGTCATCAGGTACGCGGTCCTTCGCAGCCCCTCGGTCGCCTCCGCCACGAGGCGCTCGAAGTCGCGTCGCTGTTCGCGGCCGCGCAACCAGTCCATCAACGTCCTTTCCCTGCTCGACTCCTCCTGACCGACTAAACCTGAATCCGTGGACCGGCTCGGCTGGTGATGCCCGAGTCGGCGTGTAGATGCAGTGAGAGTGCTCTTGCGGCTGGGAAGATCGGGTTTGCCTAAAACTCTATCGATCCCTGCCGGAAGGGCACTCTCGGTGAGAGCATCGCATGCCTGGCGCCGCGAGAGCGCGATCTTCGACGACGAGAATCTCGTGTCGCACGCGGGCCTGGTGCCGGTCATGGAACTGGCCGAACAGGCCGGGCTGCGGCAGCTGCTGAGCGAGCACGTGAGGTTCACCAGCGAGCGGATCAAGTCCGGGGCGGCCAACCCGACCCCGAAGCTGCTGTCGATCATCGCCGGGATGCTGGCCGGGGCTGACACTATGCAGGGCCTGGACGTGATCCGCGCCGGTGGCATGAAGAAGTTGTTCGGCGGCGTCTACGCGTGCGCCACGTTGGGGATCCTGTTGCGGGAGTTCACCTTCGGCCACGTCCGCCAACTCTCGGCCGTGCTGCGCCGGCTGCTGATCGTGCTGGCCGCACGGACCCGGGTGCTTGACGGCATCGCCGAACAGGCGTTCATCGACATCGACTCGCTGCTGCGCCCGGTCTATGGCCGGGACAAGCAGGGTGCCTCGTTCGGACACACCAAGATCTCCGGCAAGCAGGTCCTGCGGCGCGGCCTGTCCCCGCTGGCGGTCACCCTGTCCACGCCGAAGGCCGCGCCGGTACTGGTCGGGGTCCGGCTACGGTCCGGCAAGGCCGGCTCGGCGCGGGGCGCGACCGGCATGCTCGTCGAGGCGATCAACACTGCGGTCGAGGCCGGCGCCGACCCCAGCCGCGTCCTGGTCCGCGGCGACTCGGCCTACTGCTCCGGCAAAACCATCGCCGCGATCGTCAAGGCCGGGGCCAGGTTTTCCTTCACCATTGCCCGCAACCCCGCCGTCGATGCCGCGATCGCCACCATCAGCGACCAGGCGTATCAGCCGGTGCAGTACCCGGGTGCGGTGCTCGACCCGGACACCGGGCAGCTCATCTCCAAGGCCCACGTCGCCGAAGTGCCGTTCACCGCGTTCGCCAAGACCAAGGAGAAGATCACCGGTCGGCTCATCGTGCGTCGCGTGCTCGACGCCAACACCCAGGACCCGCTCTTCCCGGTTTGGCGCTACCACCCGTTCTTCACCAACAGCACCGAGCCCGTCGAACAGGCCGATCCCATCCACCGTGACCACGCGATCTGCGAGCAGGTTTGGTCCGACCTCATCGACGGCCCGTGGGCCCACCAGCCCTCCGGATCGTTCGCCGCCAATGCCGCCTGGACCGTGCTCGCCGCGATCGCGCACAACCTGCTGCGCGCCGCCGGCACCGTCACCGGTGTGGCCCGCTATGCCGTCGCGCGCGGCGCCACGCTTCGCGAGCACATCGTCAACGTCCCGGCCCGGCTGGCCCGCCCGCAGCGGCGACCCTTCCTGCACCTGCCCGAGCACTGGCCCACAGCCAAGCCATGGCAGGGACTCTGGGCCGCCGTGTTCACCTGACCAGCCCCGCGCGGACCAACATCTGATCAGCACCGCCGCACCACCGCGACCACCGAGACCGAGCAGGCTGGCCATGGCCAGCAGGCCGGCCATGCCCAGCAGCGGGACCCGAATCAGCACGACCAGAAATCATCGACGGTCATCGTGTCCCGCTACCGGGTCCACGAGATCAGGTTTAGGTCACGCCAGGCTTCGCGGATTGCGGCCGTGGTACTCGGTTGCGAGTGCACGCACGGTGTCGTAGTCGTGTTTCGCGATCCTTGTACGGAACGGCTTACTCAGGCCAGCCACCACAACCAACAACGGCTTTCCGACCTCCTGAGCATCGTAGTCGAGCAGGCAGTAGAGCCGACAGTGGTGCCGGCCCCTTCCACCGCCGGGCTTCGGGCCGTGGCCTGATCCCATGCACGTCGGGCACGGCCAAACCGTAGACCGCGACAGCGCTCGGTGGAGCCGACAAGCGGATCGGCTCCACCGATCAATTTGACTGGCTGTCTTGCTGGCGCCTGTCACGGACCGCCGGCGGGGCGCTCGTGATCGCCCGGGTGGAAGTAGGGCGGGGCGTTCTCGTCGGGGTAGCGGAGGATGGCCCCGAGGCCGTCGACGAGCTCCGGGTCCGCTTCGATGACGATGCTCTGCGCCCCCGCGATGGCGGCGGCACCCACGACGGCGTCGTCGGCTGGCTCGCTGATGGCCAACTCCGTGCCGGTGTCCCTTTTGGACTCACCGACCATCGTCGGGTTTCGTGGGTCCACCCAGGCCACGCGGTGTGAGGGCTCGGCCGACAGCACGAGCGTGTCGATGCGCTGCTCCCGGGCCGCGGTACAGACGGGCCCGAGGCCACGCACGCTGCGCCCATGGGACAGTCCAGAGTGGAACCTGTCCGCGGCCTCGGCGATGCGCTCCCGCGCCACAGAGGCCACCGCCTCGCGCGTCGCGTCGACCAGCACGGAATCGTAGACGTCGGGCTCACGCCTGGCCCGTACCGCGGAGTCGGGGTGGGGCCGGACCGCGGTCTCGTGGTCGACCTCGACCACCCGCTCCGCGATCGCCCGCGGCAGCCGGTCGTGCACGAGCTGACGTGCCCGCACATCTCCGGCGAGCACCACCACGTCGGCACCCGTGCGATCGGCGGCGGCGATCAGCGCGCGGGCCAGGTCGCTGCTGTTGCGGCCCCAGTTGACCTCGGCGGCGCGTTGAATCCGCGGCATCGACCAGCGTCGAGCGCGTCCGCCGGTGGAGACCTTGGTGATGAACTCGTCCTCGCCGCGTACGGTCGCGGTCGTGCCGTCGTTGGCGGTGACCGTGCCGCCCGTGCGGTCGACATCGGCACATACCCAACGGATGTACTCGCCCGCACCGGCCTTGGCGGATGAGCCGAAGGCCCGCACCAGGTCCGCGGCCCGCGGCTGGTCCGACCAGGTCGCCGCCTCCCGTCCAGGCGGCACGGGGAGGGCGTGGCTGAACGCCACCCGGCCCTGCGAGGCGAGCACCGCCACCTCGGCCCGGCCGCCACCGGTCGGGGTTTCCCTGACGGCGGCATCGATGGCCCGCAGCGTCGGCTCGTCAGCGCCCGCGCGCCGCAGCGATTCCCGGGCCGCCCGCCAGCGCAGGTCGAGCCCGCGATGCGCCTCCAGCGGCGTCCCCGTCACCTGCGTTCCCGTGGCATCGAGGTACACGGACGCCCACGGACCCCCACCGGAGTAGAGGTTCCTGATCGTCGACAAGCGCATGGTCGCCTCCCTGCTGGCCATGCTCCCAAAGTCAGGGCCGGGCCGAGGTACTGATCACCGCCCTTCGATCCGGATCAGGAGACGGCTGTGATCAGCGTGAGCCTCGGGATCGGTGATCCTGCAGCGTCTGCCGCGACCCACGTGGCCTTGGATCTTGGTTCACTCAGGCGGAGTCGCGACGGACGATCGCCGTGGGCAAGATGACCGCGGCCGGTGGCTTGCCCGCGATGATGTCCATGAGCAGACGGACCATCTCGACGCTGATGCGCTCCATCGGTTGCCGGACCGTGGTCAACGCAGGGCGGGCCAATGTCGCGACGCTCGAGTCATCGAAGCCGCCTACCGCAACGTCCTGGGGCACGCGTCGGCCGGCCCGTCGCAACGCGGCGAGTGCACCCATCGCCATCAGGTCAGAGGCGACGAAGACGGCGTCGATGTCCGGCGCCTGGGCGAGCAACCGCTCCATCGCGTCCTCACCGCTGTCACGCACGTAGTCACCCGTCACCACCATCCGGTCCCGGTCGGCGTCACCGAGCACGTCGAGGTACCCCGCCAGTCGATCCACCCCGCCCGGAGTGTCGAGGGGCCCGGTGATCATTCCGATCCGCTGGCGCCCCTGCCCGACCAGGTAGCGCACCATCTGTCGGGCGCCGTCACGGTCGTCGGCCGCGACGAAGGCCAGATCACGCTCATGGTCCATCGGCCGTCCACATGCGACCAATGGGACACCCCGCCCGCGCCACTCGTCCAGCAGTGGGTTGCCGCGGTGGGCGGAGACCAGGAGGACGCCGTCCACGTGCCCAGAAGTGACATAGCGGCTCACCCGCTTGCGCTCTTCATCGGTGCCGGCGACCGCCATCACGAGCGTGATGTCGCGCTCGCCGAGTGCGGAACTGCAGCCGCGCAGGAGCATGTGGAAGTTCGGGTCCTCAAAGAGGCGTTCCTGGGGCTCGGAGAGCACGAACGCGACGGACTGCGACCGCTGGGTGACGAGGCTCCGCGCGTGCTGGTTGACGACGTACCCGGTTTTGCGGATCGCCCGCTGGACGGCGAGAAGTGCCGGTTTGCTCACGTTGTGACCGCCGTTGAGAACCCGAGAGACGGTGCCCCGCGAGACCCCGGCAACGGCCGCGACATCGTCCATCGTGGGACGGGCACGGCGGACCCCGGCGAAAGCCGGAGCCCGCGAGGCTGCGCCCTCGTGCTCTGCCACCGTGCCAGTCTCCGTCTTCCCGCGGCGCCGTGCCGACGTCCTCGTGCCGGCGGGGCCAGCCCACCCACGCTAGTTCTTTACCGCGCCGGAGATCAGGTCGAGCCGCCAGTACCGCTGCAGGGTGAGGAACAACGCGATCAACGGCAGGATCGACAGTAGCGCGCCGGTGATGGTGAGCGTATAGAGGGACGGCAGGGTGTTGCCACGGTTGAGCATCGTGTAGAGCCCGACGGTCAGCGGGAACTTCCGGTCATCGGTGAGCATGATGAACGGCAGAAGGAAGTTGTTCCAGATGGCCACAAACTGGAATAGGAAGATGGTCACCAGGCCGGGCCGCATGATGGGGAAAGCCACCTGAGCGAGGATCCGCCATTCGCTGGCGCCGTCGGTCCGGGCCGCCTCGATCAGCGTGTCCGACACCGCCGCGCCCGCGTAGACCCGGGCGAGATAGATCCCGTACGGGCTCAGGACGCTCGGCAGCAGCACGGACAGGTACGTGTTGGCCAAGCCCAGCTTCGCGATCAGCAGGTACTGCGGTAGGGCGAGCGTGATGCCCGGCACGAGGACGCCGGCGAGCAGGACATTGAAGATCGCGGTCCGTCCCGGGAACCGGAACTTCGCCAGCGTGTAGCCGGATAGTCCCGAGACGAATGACGACGCCAACGCGCCGACCCCAGCGTAGATCGCGGTGTTGACCGTCCAGCGCCAGAAGACGCCGTGGCCGTAGGCGGAGAGACCGGTGATATTGCGCCACAACGATGTGCTCGGCGCGAGCGTGAAGGTGCTGAAGAGTTCGGCCGGGCTCTTGGTGGCAGCGACGAGCACCCACGCCACGGGCAGCAGGCAGTACGCGGCGCCCACGGCGAGCACGAGCGTCGGAGCCAACGACACCCGCGTCCGTCGTGCTGTCGGTCGGCTCGGGACGGTCCCCACGGGGGCGGCGACGCGCGCCGGAGCGGCGGTCGTCACCGGTCCTCCTGCGAGAACGCACGAGCCTGGACAAGCCGAAGGAACCCGAACGAGACGAGCAGCGTGGCGCAGGCGACGACGATCGACGCCGCCGCCGCGGTATAGATGTCGTTGCGGACGAACGCGTCTGTGTAGATCTTCATAAGTGGGGTCCACGTGCTCTGCAGCGAATTGGTCAGCGGGCGCAGCGTGAACGGCTCGCTGAAGACCTGCAACGTCGCGATGGTCGAGAAGACCCCCGTCATGATGAGCGCCGGCATCACCTGCGGAACCTTGATCCGCAACGCGATCTGAACCTCCGAGCAGCCATCGAGCCGGGCCGCCTCGTAGAGGTCATGGGGGACGGCCCGTAGTGCGGTATAGATGACGACCATGTTGAAGCCGACGCCACCCCAGATGCCGATATTGACGACAGCACCCATGATGCCGCCGCCGAGCAGATCCGGCTGGGGCAGGTCGAGCGCCCGCAGCACATAATGCAGCGGGCTCACCGCCGGTAGGTACAGAAACCCCCAGAGCAGCGACGCGATCACGCTGGGCACGGCGTACGGCAGGAAGATCGCCAGACGACCGAACCGCCGCAGTCTCGCCCGCGGTGTGTCGAGGATGAGCGCCAGAAGCAGCGCCAGGCCGAGCATCGTCGGTACCAGGATGAGCCCATAGGTGAGCGCCCGTTGCATCGACGCCCAGAACTCGGCATCGCCGAGGATCTCCCGATAGTTGGACAGACCGGCGAAGACCTCGCGACGCGCCCCCCGGCCCAGGCCGAGGCCGGACACCCGTACTCTGCGCAGGCTCTGCCATACCGTGTACCCGATCGGTACGAGGAAGGTGAGGATGAACAGCACGATGCCGGGGGTGAGGAAGACGTACGGCACCGCGGACGGTGCCGTACGTCTCCGTCGCCGGCCGGCTGGTGAGGCCAGGGCCATCGGGTGATCCTTCTTGTGGGTCCCGCCGAGTGTCAATGCCGGCCGGGCTCAACCGGTGACGTTGAATCCGCTCTGTTGCATGTCTTGGAGGGTCGCCGTCTGCATCGCATCCAGCGCGGCCGCGAACGGTGTCTTGTTGCTGATCGCACCGGCGAAGGCGTCCTTGTACGTGCTGTACGTGACGTTGACGTCCGGGCCGAACGTAAAGCCCGAGGCTGTCGCGGCGATCTGTTTGGCCAGCGGGTAGAAGTCGGGCTGGTTGGAGAAGAATGCCGGCGCGCTGGCGAGTGCGGGACCGCTCTGTGCCGACGATGCCGCCGGGTAGATGCCGCCCTGGGTGACCAGACCAGCCGTAGCATCGTCGCTGGTGTTGAGCCAGATCGCGAACTTGGTCGCGGCCTCCGCGTGCTTGGAGTCCGCGGTCACAGCGGTGGACGAACCACCCCAGCTGCCGGTCTTCGACTCGCCCGCGTTCCACTGGGGAAGCGGCGCCATCTTCCACTTGCCGGCGGTGTCCCCGGCGTTTCCGGCGAGGACGCCCGGCGCCCACACGGCACTGGGCCAGGCGAGCAGGGTGCCGTCATTGAGTTGCGCGTTCCACTCTGGTGTGAACATCGGCTTGTTGTCGATGGCACCCTCAGCGACCAGTCCGCCCCAGTAGTCGGCGACCTTCTTGCTCGCCGCGTCGTTGACCGAGACGGTCCACTTATCACCGCTGATGCTCCACCACTTCGCCCCAGCCTGCTGTGCCAAGCCGACGAACCAACCAGGGTCGGCGGAGGAGAACGTGGTCAGATACTGCTTGGGACTCTTCTGGCGCACCTCGCGAGCGACAGCCGCGAAGTCGTCCCAGGTCTTGGGCACCGTCAGGCCGAGCCGGTCGAACTCGTCCGCCCGGTAGTAGAGCATCATCGGGCCCACGTCCTGGGGAATCGCGTAGACGGCGTCCGTGCCGAGCGTCACGACGTTCCAGACCCCGGGTGCGAACTTGCCCGCGGCACCCGACGCGTACGCGGAGATGTCGGCCAGCGCGTCGTTGCTCACCAGGGTCGGCAGGGCCTGGTACTCGGCTTGCACGAGGTCGGGCGCGTTACCCGTGCCCTTGGCGGTGAGCAGCTTGGTCACCAGCTCATCCCCTTGAGCCTGGTTGCTCGCGGTGACCTGGATGTTCGGGTTAGCCGCGTTCCATTTCGCGACTACCTGGTCGATATTCGGAACCCATGTCCAGAAAGTGAGGCTCACCTTCTCGTCCGGGTTGGTGCCTCCGGAGTTCCCGCAGGCCGCTGTGGCGAGCACGCCCGCCAGCAGCACCGCGGTAGCCGTCACAAACTTCAGTCGCATTCGCCCTCCAGGCGTTCCGTGGCCAAGAGATGTCATTGCGGTTACATGGCTGTGAGCGCTCACAGTCTGTGCTCCGGCATCACGCCTGTCAAGACTCGGATTTCCCTCTGGACAAAGGGTTTCTGGTGGTCAAGACTCTGGAAGCGCTCACAGTATGGGCGCCGGACCCAGGAGGCTCACGCATGGAGGTAGCCGTGTCGCGTTGGCCCCAGCGCCCGGCCGGGTTCGCGTACGGCGGCGACTACAACCCCGAGCAGTGGCCGCAGTCGGTGTGGGCGGACGACATCGCGTTGATGCGCGAGGCCGGCGTCAACCTGGTCAACCTCGGCATCTTCTCGTGGGTGCTCATGGAGCCCGCCCCGGGTGAGTTCGATTTCGGCTGGCTCGACCGCGTCCTCGATCTGCTCCACGAGGGGGGCATCGCGGTCGACCTCGCAACGCCGACCGCGGCCCCGCCGGCCTGGCTTTCCCATCGAGAACCGACGATCAGGCCGGTGACCCGCGACGGCGTGCGCCTCGGGGGCGGCGCGCGCGCCAGCTTCTGTCCCAGTTCGCCGGCGTATCGCGCTGCGGCAGCACGCATCACCGAGGAGCTGGGCGCGCGCTACGGCAACCACCCCGCCGTGGTGCTCTGGCACGTGCACAACGAGTACGGCGGCCACGTACCGGCGTGCTACTGCGACAATTCCGCGAAGGCGTTTCGTGACTGGCTGCGCGCCAGGTACGACGGACTCGCCGCACTCAACGATGCCTGGGGCACCACCTTCTGGGGCCAACGGTACGGAGACTGGGCCGAGATCGACGTGCCGCGACGGTCATCGACAGCGGTCAACCCGACACAGCAACTGGACTTCCTCCGCTTCTGCTCGGACGAGTTGCTCGCCTGCTTCCGCGCCGAACGGGACATCCTGCACCGGCTGAGCCCCGGGGTGCCGGTCACGACCAACTTCATGGCCTCGACCTGCAAGTACGTCGACTACTGGGCATGGGCGCGCGAGGTAGACGTGGTCTCCAACGATCACTACCTTCGCTCCGCCGAGCCGGAGAATTACATCGACCTCGCGCTCGCGGCCGACCTCACCCGGTCCCTGGCGGGCGGAGCCGCGTGGCTGCTCATGGAGCACTCGACCAGTGCGGTGAACTGGCAACCACGCAACATCGCGAAGCGTCCGGGCGAGCTGCGCCGCAACAGCCTGGCCCATGTCGCGCGGGGCTCGGACAGCGTCCTCTTCTTCCAGTGGCGCGCCTCTCGACAAGGAGCGGAGAAGTTCCATTCCGCGATGCTCCCGCATGGCGGCACGGCGACGAGGATCTGGCATGAGGTCGTCGACCTCGGTGCTGACCTCCAGCGGCTGGCCGAACTGCGTGGCAGCACGGTCCTGGCGCCAGTAGCGCTCATGTGGGACTGGCAGTCCTGGTGGGCCCTGGAGCTTGAGTGGCGTCCGTCGGTGGAGCTGGACTTCCGAAGCGCCCTGGACACCTGGTACGGGAGCCTGTGGCGCGACCACGTCACCGTCGACTTCGTCCATCCGGAGGCAGACCTGAGCCGGTACCGGGTCGTGCTGGCGCCGAGCCTCTACCTGCTCACCGATGCCGCCGCCCGCAACGTCGCGCAGCACACGCGCGAGGGTGGCACGGTGCTGGTCGGGCCCTTCTCGGGCGTGGTCGACGCCACGGACGCCGTCCACCGGGGTGGTCCGCCCGGCCCGCTGCGCGACGTGCTGGGCATCAGCGTCGAGGAGGCGCTCCCCCTGCGAGCCGGCGAACAGGTGCATCTGTCTGACTCCACGACGGCTAACTGCTGGGCGGAGGTGGTCACCAACCTCACTGCGGAGGTCGTACTGTCCTATCTGGACGGGCCCGCCGCGGGCTGCCCGGCGCTGACGCGGCACCGCTACGGTGCTGGAAGCGCCTGGTATCTGTCCACCCGCCCCGACCCGGTTTCAGCGGTGCTCCGGTTGGTCTACGGCGAGGCCGGCCTCGTCCCCGCCGATCTGCCGGACGGCGTCGAGGTGATCCACCGCACGGGCGGCGGCCACGAGTACCTGGTCGCGATCAACCACACGGACAAGCCGGTGGAGATCGCGGCCAATGGTGAGGAACTGCTCACCGGCGTCGCGTGCCACGGCCTGTTCAGCATTCCGGCCGGCGAGGTACGCGTCGTCCGGTCCTGATCGACGCGTGCGGCGCCTTCGCGGGCTTCGGCGACGAACGCCGCTGGTTGGCGAAGCGGTTGGTATCAGCGCGAACGCGCGGCAAGGTCGGCGTAGCGGTCCACGGTCTGCAGTTGCCGCTCCACCGGAACCGGCGTCTGGCGTGCGACGACGACGATCGGCGTGCGCTGCGTGTCCTGGCCGGCCGGGTTGTCGGCGAGCACGACGGGCAGCAGCGTGCGCACGGCTGGTGCGGCGCCCGCGGACGGTCCCGGCGCCATGCCCAGCACGCGGCACCCCGCGTCGTCGACGGAGGCGACCGCGACGCCGGCGAGCGTGTCCGCGTACTCGGGGGGCAGCGCCAGGCGCATCGCCGCGACCAGGCTCGCCGCCACCTCGTCGGCCTGGAACGGTGGCTGGACCACCGCGGCGTCGGCGGGTGCCATCGCGCCGGCCCGCGGCGGGTACACCCTCGCCTCTGCCGGTATCGATGTACGGAGGAGGATGGCGAGAAGCACCCGCGCCAGTCCACTGTGGTCGATCGCCACCTGCATCGTGCGTGCCTGCGCCAACTGCGGCCACCTGCGCCGGGCGAGCCGGGCCAGCACACGCGCGGCCCGGCCGGCGCGCACCTGGGCGAGCGGGTTCACCCGCCGCTGGCTCACCGCCACCACCTTGCCGGACACGACGGCGAACCACGGGCCGTGCGGCTCTTCGCCGCGGGCGGTCAGCGCGTTGGCCACATAGAAGGCGGTGTTCGCGAGCAACTGGTCGCCCGAGGCGATCGGCGCGGTACGGATCGCGATCCGCAGCCACGCCTGCTCGCCGACCGCGACCTCGTCGGGCTCCCGCAACGGGACCTCGGGCAGCTCGGCGATCGGCTGGATCTCCGCCGCGTCGAGGGCCGCCACCTGCGCGCCGACCCCGGCCAGCCATCGTTCCACCAGGAACGCTCGCAACAGCGCGTCGGCATCGGCCTTCTCTCCGGCGAGCAGGCGACGCAGCGCGGTGACGCTCGCGGACGCGTCCGACCATGGACGGGGCGGCACCAGTGCGGCCGCTACGTCCTCGCGCAGCGAGCGGACGACCTGGGCACTGGTGACCGCGCCGCCGGGCTCCTCCAGCGCACGCCCCGCGACGTGTGGCGGCAGCGCCCGCCGCACCACCGACGTCAGGACCCGATCGTCGGGTCGCGTGCCCCGCAGCGGCGCCTGTACCGCGACACCATAGTGCGCGAGCAGCCGATCGGTGACCCGCTCCCAGGCCACGGTCGAACCGGGCGTGGCATCGGCGAGTGTGCCGACATCACCGGAGAGCTCCCGCGCGACCGTCCACAGCAGATAGACCCCGAGGTCCGGTACCGGTTCGCCCATGTCCAGCAGGAATCGGTCCAGCGTGGACAGATCGAGGCCGGCCGTCAGTGCGGTGTGCCGGACCGCCCCGGCCGGCAGGGCGGTCAGCACGGCCGGGATCTCGGCGCTCTGGCCCTCAATCCCGTCGATGGTGGCGGTGTAGACCGGCAGCGGGCGGCGCAGTTCCGGCTGGTGAAGTGCGGCGCCCAGCACGGCCGCTCCAGCGGTGCCCGCGGTGACCAGCACCCCCGACCGGGCGGCGTCGGCCGCGGTCCAGATGGCGTCCTCGGTGTCGACGGCGACGGGTGGCGTCCACCGGATCGGGTGGCGCAAGGGGCCGGCGACAGCAGTGCTCAACACCATCGCCTCGCCCGGCAGCACCCGGCGGATCCGGGCGAAGAAGGTGCGCTCGGACTCGTCGCACGCGCCGGTCTGGATGAAGCGGCGGATGACCGCGACATCGGGCTCGGGCTCGATCCCGGCGTGCACCAGCGCGCCGGGCTCGGACGCGACCACCCACCCCTGGTCGAGCCGGGCGTAGTACAGGGCCGGGCCGGCGCCATTGCGTGCGAGCACGAGTTCGCCGCGCTCAGAGTCGGCGAGGACGACGGCGAACGGCTGTTCGCCTTCATCGACGAGCCCCGCTGGACCACGCTCCGTGTACGCCCGGTCGAGCGCGGTCACGGAGGCTATCCCGTCGACCACGAGCGCCGCGACCTGCCGTGCCGCGGGCTCGGTGCCGTCGGAGCCGTACTCGCCGTCCTCGGTGTCGGGCGCGACCACGCGGGTGATCGCGGGCATCACGGAGCGGATCGCGAGGTCGAGCACCGTGTCGCCCGGCCCGGTCAGCCTGCACACCGCGCCCTCCGTGCCACGTGCCGCGAGAGCCCAGGCGATTGCATCGATTGACGTGGGTACGTTCAGTGCCGCCGCGAGACCGGCCATCGGCTCCCCCCATCGACCCAGCTTTCCCGAGCGGATCAGCCTCCGCTCGCTCGCTGTGGTCAACGAGCCAGACACGGTACGGGCGCGACCAAACCGGAGTGACCTAGGGATTCACATGACGCTCGGGGATCAGCGGGAGAGCAGGGCCACCAGCTCCGCCTCCGTGGTGACCGGACGGTCGCAGACGAAGCCGCGGCACACGTACGCCGTCGGCTGACCGTCCAGCGCCGGGCGCGCCGCGAGCAGGGGAACGCCCGGTTGGTCCGGGCGACCGACCACGACCACGGCTCCGGGCGGTGCGTGGCGGTACGCCGCCCGCGACAGCGTGCCCGGCCCGTCCGGCTCGACCACGGCGATCTCGTACGGCCCCGAGAGCAGCGCCTCGGCGACCGCGCACGCGTAGCCGGCGTGCCGCGGGTGGCGCACCATCAGCGCCGTGAGGCTCTCCAACGCCTGCACGGCGGTCTCCCGGTAGCCGGACTCGCCGGTCAGCGCCGAGTACGCGACCAGGGCAGCCGCGAGCGACGACAGGCCAGACGGTGCGGCGTTATCGGTCGGGTCGGCGGGCCGGGCGACCAGACGTTCGGCGTCGGCAGCCGTGTCGTGGAACGCTCCTGTGTCGTCACCGAAGTTCGTGACGGCCGCGTCGAGCAACCTCCCGGCGAGCTCCAGCCAGCGACCCTCGCCGGTGAGTTGGTGCACGGCACACAACGCCTCGGCCACGCAGCCGTAGTCCTCGAGAACCCCAGCCGGCGCGCCCGCCATGCCCGAGCGCGAGACGCGGCGCAACTGCCCGTCGACGACGTGCACCTGGGCGAGCAGGGTCGCCGCCTCGCGGGCGTGCTCTGCCACCGTGCGGGCCAGCTCGGGTGCGGCCACATCCACCGCCAGCGCGTACTCGACGAGGCCGGTGATGGCGAGCCCGCACCAGGCGGCGACCACCTTGTCGTCGCGGGCAGGCTGGGGCCGTACGGCCCGGGCGGCGAGCAGCCGCTGCCGGACCGCGACCCACCGTTGCCGGACGACATCATCGGCGTGCGACGCGTCCGTGGGCGGGAAGTCGACATCCCGGGCCAGGCGCAGGACGCTCGAGCCGTGCTCGAAGGAGCCGGCCTCGGTCACCGCGAACAGGTCGGCGGCGAACGCGCCATCCTCGTCGCCGAGCGCCTGCCGCAGCTGTTGCGGCGTCCAGACGTAGGTGGCGCCCTCGATGCCGTCCGTGTCGGCGTCCCACGACGAGACGAACGCATGACCGTCGAAGAGATCCCGCATGAGGAACTGCGCGGTCTCATCGGCGATCCGCGCGGCCATCGGGTCGCCGGTCAACCGCCACAGCATCGTGTACGCGCGCAGCAGCAGTGCATTGTCATAGAGCATTTTCTCGAAGTGCGGCACCACCCAGCGCTCGTCCACCGAGTAGCGCGCGAAGCCACCGGCGAGCTGGTCGTAGATCCCGCCGCGCGCCATCGCCTCGCAGGTGTGCCGGACGATCTCCAGAGCCTCGGGGTCGCCCGTGCGCTGATGATGGCGCAGCAGGAAGAGCAACGTCATGTGTGGCGGGAACTTCGGCGCCCCACCGAAACCGCCGTACGTCTGGTCGTACGAGCCCCGCAGCCGCGCCACGGCGGCGGCGACGACCTCGGCCGTGACCGAGCCGGCCACCCGCGGCAGGTTGGTCCCCTGCGCCTCGGCGATCGCCGCGACCACCGCCGTGCCCTGTGCCCGC
Source organism: Micromonosporaceae bacterium (assembly GCA_036557785.1). Lineage (GTDB taxonomy): Bacteria > Actinomycetota > Actinomycetes > Mycobacteriales > Micromonosporaceae > DATBGZ01. The sequence continues at coordinate 19,253 of DATBGZ010000012.1, read as the reverse complement.
ACCTCGTCGCGCTGGTCGCGCCATGCCTGCGTCACCGCGCGGACCAGCGACTCGAACGGCTGGGGCGGGAAGTACGTCCCGCAGAAGAACGGCTCGCCGTCGGGTGTCGCGAACACCGTCATCGGCCACCCGCCCTGGCCGGTCATCGCCTGGGTCGCCGCCATGTAGACCGCGTCGACATCCGGGCGCTCCTCACGGTCGACCTTGATCGAGACAACCGATTCGTTGAGCAGCTTCGCGATCTGCTCGTTCTCGAACGACTCGTGCGCCATCACATGGCACCAGTGGCACGAGGCGTATCCGACCGAGATCAGCACCGGCACGTCGCGGCGGCGCGCCTCCGCGAACGCCTCCTGGCTCCACGGCCACCAGTGCACCGGGTTGCCGGCGTGCTGGAGCAGGTACGGCGAGGTGGCGCTCCCGAGGCGGTTCACCCCACCACTGTCCCACGACGCGCCCGCGTACGTCGGGGCCCGCGACCGTCAGGGCTCCGGCGTCTCGCGAGAGTCGGCACGCTCCGTCTCGGGCTCGGCGGAGCTGTTCTGCTCCTCCTCGGTGGGGAAGCGCTCCGGAAGGCGGCGCAGCCGCGCGTTCATGTTCCGGATGAGCAGGATCGTGCCGGCCGCGAGCAGCAGGATGAACACCAGGCCGATCGGACCGGCGAGGCTGCCGTCGCGCGTATCGCCGAAGTTGTTCACGGCGAGCACAGCGGCGATCATGGCGTTTCTCCCACGGAATCCACGCTACGCCGTGCGTGGCCATCCGGCCCGTTGGGGCGCCTACAGCGGCAGTGGCGCCGCTTCCCGGACACCGGCGAACAGATCGTCCTCCGGGATCGGGGTGTCCACGAGCGACCGGGCCAGCTCGTAATCCTCGGTCGGCCAGACGGCCTGCTGGATCGCCATGGGCACGGCGAACCAGCTTCCGTCCGGGTTCACCTGGGTCTCGTGGGCGCGCAGCGCCGCGTCGCGCTGGGGGAACCACTCCGCGCACACCACCCGGGTCGTCACCCTGCTGCCACGCTCATCGGTCCCGTCGAAGTTCGCGATCCACTCGACGTACGGCGACTCCAGCCCGGCCTCGAGCAACGCCTCGTGGATGCCCAGGATCCGCTGCTTGGACCAGCCCATGTGGTAGTAGAGCTTCAGCGGTTGCCACGGGTCGCCCGTGCCCGGATAGCGCTCGGGGTCGCCCGCCGCGTCGAACGCGGCCGTGCTCACCCGGTGGCACATGACGTGGTCCGGATGCGGGTAGCCGCCGTTCTCGTCGTAGGTCAGCACCACCTGCGGCCGGAACTCACGGATCAGGCTGACCAGCGGCTCGGCAGCGATGTCGGGCTCGATCAGGGCGAAACATCCGTCCGGCAGCGGCGGCAGGGGATCGCCCTCGGGCAGGCCCGAGTCGACGAAGCCGAGCCAGGCGTGCCGCACGCCGAGGATTTCGCGGGCACGCTCCATCTCGGCGCGCCGGATCTTCGGCATGTTCTCCAGCACCCCGGGTCGGTCCTGCAGCCGGGGGTTGAGCACGCTGCCGCGCTCGCCGCCGGTGCAGGTGACCACCATCACGTCGACGCCCTCGGCGAGGTAACGGCACATGGTTGCCGCGCCCTTGCTCGACTCGTCATCGGGGTGGGCATGTACTGCCATGAGCCGCAATGGGGCGGGGGGGTCGCTCACGCGCAGCCTCCGGGGTGGCACTTGATGCTCGACGCTGTCGGGATGCAAGACTAGCGGCACCGTACCGATCGGCCACCTCGCGCCGCGACCCGATATCGCGGGACGATGGCACTCACGCACTCGAATGGACCAAGAGCCCGAGCAGATGTCCGCCTCGCCATGACCTCGACTCAGCAACCCGTGGTCTTCCCCGCGGGCCGGTACGGCCGGCGCCGCGACCCGGTGCGCGTGCGCCGCAGGCGATGGCTGACCATCGCGGTCGGCTCGCTCGTCCTGGCGGCCGGGGTGGCGATCGCGGTCAAGCTCTACGCCCAGTACGCGCATCCGCCCTACGAAGTCACGAACCTCGACGTCATAGACCTGACGGACCAAGGCGTAACGGTGAGCTTCGATGTACGCGTCCCCGCGGGGGAAGGGGCGACGTGCACGGTCGAGGGCCACACGCGCAATGGCGTCTCCGTGGGCCAGGTGGACGTGGATGTGCCGCCGGCGGGGCCGGGCGCGACCACGATCCACGTGACGTACCACCTGGCGACCAGCGCCCGTCCGGTGACGGGCGAGGTGCCGGGCTGCGGCCCCAGCGGCTCCTGACACCCGTACGGATGACGGCTGCGCCGGGCGTACCGACCCTCGACCAGCCCGGCGGATCACAGGCGCGCGAGAGAGCGCTTCGCTGGTACCTTGGATGATCCGGGTTCGCTCCCGGTAAGCGACTGACCGCGCGCAGCGACCAAGACCGTACGAGCTCGACGGTATGCGAGCAATCAAGGAGAACCGACGTGTCCACCACCGACGTGACCCCCACCTGGCTGTCCCAGGACGCGTACGACCGGCTCAAGGCGGAGCTCGGTGCGCTGATCGCGCACCGTCCCGTTCTCGCGGCCGAGATCAACGCGCGCCGCGAGGAGGGCGACCTGCGCGAGAACGGCGGCTACCACGCCGCCCGGGAGGAGCAGGGCAAGGCCGAGGCGCGCATCCGCTACCTGCAGGAGCTGCTGCGCAAGGCCCACGTCGGTGACGCCCCAGCCGCGGACGGGGTCGGGCCCGGCACCGTGATCACGATCTACTTCGACGACGACCCCGACGACACCGAGACGTTCCTGCTCGGATCGCGGGAGATCGCCCAGACCACCGACCTGACGGTCTACAGCCCGGAGTCCGCGCTCGGGCAGGCGATCCTCGGTGCGCGGGCGGGCCAGGCCGTGACGTACACGGCCCCGAACGGCAAGGACATCAAGGTCACGGTCGTCGCCTTCGAGCCATTCACGGGCTGACCCTGGGCGTTCTGCACGGTGCCCTTCCTAACCCTGGGCGGCGGGCAGGGTGCCCTTCCTCACATCGATGGGCTTAGGCGGGCGCGAAGTTCGCCTGATAGCCGGCAGCGAGCAGGGCGTTGACGAGCCGCTCGGAGTGCTCTGCCCCGCGGGTCTCCACGGAAAGCTCGACCTGGACCTCGCCGAGTTGCAGCCGAGGATCGTGGCGTTGATGCACCACGTCGTCGACGTTGGCGCCCTGCTGGCCGATCAGCCCGAGCAGCGCGGCGAGCTGGCCCGGCCGATCGGGACAGCGCACGGTGAACCGCAGGTACCGGCCCGCGGCGGCGAGGCCCTGCTCGACCACCCGCACGAGCAGCAGGGGGTCGACGTTGCCACCGGAGATCACGGCCACGACCGGAGTCTCGACGCTGACCTTGCCGGACAGCAGCGCGGCGAAGCCCACGGCCCCCGCGGCCTCGACCAGGAGCTTGCCGCGTTCGAGCAGCAGCACCATGGCCCGGCTGATCTCCTCGTCGCTGACTGTGACGACCTCGTCCACGAGCGAGCTCATGTGCCGGAACGTGAGCTCGCCGGGTCGGCCGACGGCGATCCCGTCGGCGATCGTGCGGACCTCCGCCACCCGCTGGGGAGAGCCGGCTCGCAGGGACAGCGGCACCGCCGCCGCACCCTCGGCCTGCACGCCGATGACACGAATCGCCGGAGTCGTGGCCTTCGCCGCGACCGCGATGCCGGAGACGAGACCGCCACCGCCGACGCCGGCGATGATCGTGCGCACCTCCGGGCACTGCTCGATGATCTCCAACCCGACGGTGCCCTGGCCTGCGATCACATCGGGGTGGTCGAAAGGGTGGATGAAGATCGCGCCCGTCCGATCGGCGAAGTCTCGGGCCGCGACCAGACTCTCGTCGACGCTGTCTCCTTCGAGTTCCACCGTGGCGCCGTAGCCCCGGGTTGCGGCGACCTTGGGTAGCGCCGCGCCGACGGGCATGAAGACCGTCGCCCGCGCACCGAGCGCCCCGGCCGCCAGCGCGACGCCCTGCGCGTGGTTGCCGGCGCTCGCCGCCACCACGCCGCGTGCGCGCTCCTGCGGCGTCAGCCGCGCGATGCGCACATAGGCGCCGCGCACCTTGAACGAGCCGGCCCGTTGCAGGTTCTCGCACTTGAGCCAGGCCGGTCCGCCGAGCGCCGCGGTGAGCATCCGGCTCGGCTCCAGCGGGGTCGTTCGGACGATGCCGGCGATCTCCTGCCGGGCTGCCTGGACATCGGCCAACGTCACCAGCTCGCCGGCCGCGGCGTCACGCCCGCGCCCCTGCGCGGCGGGTGGGCGCGTTCGCGACGGTGCGGGGGCCGGGCGCTGCGCCCGTGCGCGTGTCGTGCTGGCCCGCCGCGCTGCTCCTGTCACCGGGGTCTCACCCATCGCGTCAGCGCAGCGCCTGGTCCAGATCGGCGACGAGGTCGTCGGCCGTCTCGATGCCGACCGAGAGCCGGACGAGGTCATCGGGCACCTCGAGCTCAGAGCCCGCGGCCGAGGCGTGCGTCATCCGGGCCGGGTGCTCGATGAGCGACTCGACGCCGCCCAGCGACTCGCCGAGCGTGAACAACGTCGTACGGTTACAGACCTCGATGGCCGCCTCCGACCCGCCGGCGGCGAGGAAGCTCACCATCCCGCCGAATCGCCGCATCTGCTTCGCCGCGGTCTCATGGCCGGGATGCTCGGGTAGGCCCGGGTAGAGCACCCGGGAGACGCGGGGATGGCTGCTGAGGAACTCCACGATCCGTTCGGCGTTGTCGCAGTGCCGGTCCATCCGTACGCCCAGGGTTTTCACGCCGCGCAGGGTCAGCCAGGCGTCGAACGGGCCAGCCACCGCGCCCATCGCGTTCTGGTGGAACCGCAGCGCATCCCCGAGCGCCTCGTCCCCGGTGACCAGCGCGCCACCGACCACATCGGAGTGTCCACCGACGTACTTCGTCGTCGAGTGCACGACCACGTCCGCGCCATGGGCGAGCGGTTGCTGCAGATACGGGCTCGCGAACGTGTTGTCGACCACCAGCAGCGCGCCGTTGTCGTGCGCCACGCCCGCGAGCGCGCTGACGTCGGCGATCGACAGCAATGGATTGGTTGGCGTCTCGACCCAGATCACCGTGGTCTGCGAACGTACCGCCTTCCGCACGGCGTCCACATCGGAGAGATCCACCGCGGACCAGGCGAGGCCCCATCGCTGCGCCACCGTCGCGAAGAGCCGGTAGGTGCCGCCGTACGCGTCGTCGGGGATGAGGACGTGGTCGCCGGGCTTGCACACGGTACGCAGCAGCGTGTCCTCGGCCGCGAGCCCGCTCGCGAACGCCAGGCCACAGCGGCCTCCCTCCAGCGCCGCGAGGCACTCCTGCAGCGCGTCGCGGGTCGGGTTCGCCGAGCGGGCGTACTCGTACCCGGAGCGGGGCGAGCCGACCGCGTCCTGGGCGAACGTGGAGGTCTGGTAGATGGGCCCGACCACCGCACCGGTCCGGGGGTCGGGGTCCTGGCCCGCGTGGATCGCCAGGGTCTCAAAGCCACGGGTGGGCGAAGCGTGGGCGGGGCCGGGATCACGGGTGGGCGAAGCGTGGGCGGGGCCGGGATCACGGGTGGGCGAAGCGTGGGCGGGACCCAGGTCATGGTTCACAGCCGAACCCTATTCCATCCGGCGACACGCGCAGTGGCAGGTGGGACCGCGCCAACCGGTACGGTCCTGGCATGCCCGATTGCCTGTTCTGCTCGGTCGCTGCGGGAACGCTCTCGGTGCAGACGGTACTCGAGACATCGACTGTTGTCGCCTTCCTCGACCACCGCCCGGTCTTCAAAGGCCACCTGCTCGTGATACCGCGATCGCACATCGCGACGCTCGTCGACCTGCCGCCGGACCTGGTCGGCCCGTATTTCGCGGACGTACGCCGGCTGGCCCTGGCGGTCGAGACCGGGCTGGGCGCCGGGGGCACATTCGTCGCCATCAACAACAAGGTGAGCCAATCGGTGCCGCATCTGCACACTCATGTCGTCCCCCGGACGAAGGGTGACGGCCTGCGCGGGTTCATGTGGCCGCGGACGAAGTACGCCAGCGAGGACGAGGCCGTCGACTACGCCGCCCGCATCGCCGCGGCCCTCTGATCGCCGCCCTTTGGTCGCGGACCGGTGGTTGGTGGCAATCCGGGGCGGCAGACTGGAGGGCATGATCCTGCGACGCAAGGCCGTGATCATCACAGCCGACGACGCACTGCCCGGTCGTACGGAACAGATGCCCGTCACGGCCCGGCACACCGTGCTCGGCACGCCGGTGCGCGGACCATGGCCCGCGGGAACGCAAGTGGCGTCCTTCGGCATGGGATGCTTCTGGGGCGCGGAACGTCTGTTCTGGCGGGTGCCGGGTGTCTACTCGACCGCCGCCGGGTACCAGGGCGGGCACACGCCGAACCCGACGTACGAAGAGACCTGCACCGGCATGACCGGGCACGCCGAGGTCGTCCAGGTCGTCTACGACCCCGCCAAGGTCAGCTACGCCGACCTGCTCAAGGTCTTCTGGGAGAACCACGACCCGACCCAGGGCATGCGTCAGGGCAACGACGTCGGCACGCAGTACCGCTCGGTGATCTACACGACGACCGACGACCAGCTCGCGCAGGCACTCTCGTCCCGCGACGCGTTCCAGCCGGCCGTGACCGCCGCCGGGCTCGGGCCGATCACCACCGAGATCGCCAAGGCCGGGCCGTTCTACTACGCCGAGGACTACCACCAGCAGTACCTGTCGGACGCCAAGAACCCCAACGGATGGTGTGGTATTGGCCCGAACGGTCTAACCTGTCCCGTCGGGGTCGCCCGGATAACCAGCGCCCTCCACTAAGGACACCCACTCAGTCGGCGTGCCGTCCGTGTGTCCGGCTGATCCACAGGTCTACGCTCATGACCCGTGCGTGTTGGCCTATACATCGACGGTTACAACCTTTACTACGGCGCTCGCTCGATCATGGGCGGCGCCGGTTTGCCGGGTTGGCGCTGGCTGAACCTGCGCCAGCTGTCCGAGAACCTGGTGGCGCAACGCTCGGGCTGGAGCCAAGCGCAAGTCTCGCGCGTCGTCTACTGCACGGCCCGGATCAGCGGCGCAACAAACCCATCCGGTCAACGTGACCAGGACGTCTACCTGCGAGCGCTCGTCGCAGCAAACGCCGTGGACGTCATCGAGTACGGCCATTACGTCACGCGGGTGGCGAAGGGTCCTCTGGCCGTCGAAGGGCAGCGAGGCCAGCCTGTCCTCACCACGTCTACCTGGCACGTCATGGTCCGCGATGCCAGTGATGCCCCCGTGGTGAACGCAACCTTCATGGTCAAAACCGCACGCCGCGAGGAGAAAGGCTCCGACGTCAACGTCGCCGCCCACATGTTGCTCGACCTTCTACACCAGCGCATCGACGCGGCAGTAGTTATCAGCAACGACAGCGATCTTGCATTCGCCGTCGCCGAGGCGCGGGACCTGGTCCCAGTCGCCTTGATCAACCCTTCGCCCCGGCCACCGGCAGCCAAACTCGACGTTCGATCGACCCGCGGCGTGGCGGGCCATTGGTGGTACAAGCTGACGAGCACGGACCTAACGAGCGCGCAGCTACCGAACCCTATCGGCACGATCACCAAGCCACTGGGGTGGTAGTTCGACATACCGACCAGAGTTGGTTGCCGTACGCCTCGCTTGCGCGGCATACTGTACGTACACCACCTGGTCCCTCTGGGGCCAGGTTTCTTTTTGGACTTCCACGGTGCCACCCCGTTACGGGGTGGCCAAATCATGGCGCGCTCGGCCCGGTCCTCGTCTCATCGAACGGGCGGAAGCGATGCCACATAGGCACCGCAAACCACAGCAGTACCGTTCCACCGGCAAGAACCCCAACGGCTACTGCGACCACGGCCCCACCGGCCTGGCCTGCCCCGTCGGAGTCGCGCGTACGCACAGCGCCGCTCACTGACTTCACAGTTGAATCGGCCGGGGTGTCGTATCGGCCGGTAGCCATTCGTAGCGTAGGTGAAGGCGGACAGCGGATCCGCCCGAGCCGAGGAGCAGACATGGCCGAGTACCTCATCTACTTCAACCAGCAGTGGGTGGGTGACCACACTGATGCGTGGTTCCGCGGGCGTGGGCCACGTGCCAGGGCGGTCGTGGACGAGATCAAGGCCGCGGGGGCCTTCGTGTTTGCAGGGGGTCTGGAGGAAGAGGACGGCCCGGTCTTCAGCGCCGACGCCACAAGCGGCGCGTTGCTCATCACCGACGGGCCGTACGTCGAGACCAAGGAATGGCTGGGCGGCCTGACCGTGGTGGACGTGGCCGACGAGGACGCGGCCAAGGTGTGGGCCGGCAAGATCGCGGAAGCATGCGGCTGGCCCCAGGAGGTCCGACGGTTCAAGCCGCAACCCGATACCCGGTGATGATCCGCGGCTCGATCCCTTCCGCGACGCCGCCTGGGAGTTGAGTCGCGACGGCCGGGTCGAGGCGTACCTGACGACCGCGGTGTTCCGGATGCGGTCCTCCCCCTTTTCTGGGCGAAGCGTGAGTGGTTGTGGTGCCAGATCGACTGGCTTGACGGCCGACGCGATCGCCCGCAGGAGGACTACGGTCCCGGCTGGTACACGGTGTCCGAATTGGAGGCTCGGAGGTTCCAGAACGACTTCGGCACCGGTCTGGTCTTCGATGCCAGACCAGTTGATGCCGCGGAACGGGCGACGCTTTGAAAGCGATACGGTCCGCCCACCTGAGCGTCCCCCGACCCACGCATCGGGCCCGGGCCATTCGTTTCGCATCGCCGGACGGGCGTCGGCCGGCAGTCGTACGGTCGGCTGATTGATCGCGTTAGGAGACAGTGGCAGCCTCGGCCGGTGCACCTAGACGTCAGCGCGTTGGCTCGCCTTTCGCTCACGGCCGTCGTCGCGCTCTTTGCGGTCCTCATCTACGCGGAGACTTGGCGAACCGGGAAGTTGTTGAGGCTGCACAGAGCGCGGTTGGCAGGGGTCGCGCGCAGGACGTATCTGCGTCTTTCTACCGTGGCGACCGACACATGGCACGTCCGCCGAGACCTTGCCGTAGGGGAAGCGCGGGAAAGCCGACGCCTGCGACGGCTCCGGCGGGTTAGTGCCGTGATGACCGCAGTGATGATCCTGAGCATCACGCAAGTCCTTGCCATGATGCCGGTCGATCCGACGTCGTTAGTGAGCTTTGGTCGCTGACCCTGCCCTCGCTCACCGGGCGGACTACAACACCATTCATCAGAGTCGAAGAACCCAACGCTACGGGTTACCACGGCCCGACCGGGCCCATCGGCGTCGCCCGGACCCTTCGGCCGTGCGCGCACTGGACGTGTTGTACAATTTCTTGTACGTCAACCCCGGGGAGGCACACCGTGCGCACCGTCCCGTACTCCGAGGTTCGTCAGAACCTCGCCAAGATGCTGGACCACGTTGTCGATGCCGCCGAGGAAGTCGTCGTCACCCGATCCGGCCGCGAGGCGGCGGTTATCATTTCGCTGCGCGAGTACGAATCGCTCAAGGAGACGGCCTACCTGATGGCCAGCCCTGCGAACGCGCGCCGCCTGAACGAGGCGATCGAAGATCTGCGCCGCGGCGGCGGCGCGATACGGGAACTGATCGACCCTGACACGGGTGAGATGTCGGCCGCGTGAAGGTCCAGTTCGCTGACCAGGGCTGGGAGGACTACCTGACCTGGCAACAAGATCGCCAGATGCTGAGGCGCGTGAACGCTCTCATCGAGGACATCCGACGCAACGGCCACGAGGGCATTGGCAAGCCGGAACAACTCCGTGGCAACTGGTCCGGCTTCTGGTCACGGCGCATTGATCAGGAACACCGTCTCGTCTACCGGATCATCGACGATACCGTGCAGATCGCACAGTGTCGGTACCACTACGAATGACTCACCTGGCTGGGCGGATCGCTTGGTACTGAAGTGGTACTGTTTCGGTATGACTGCCGAGACGATCACGACCTCACTGAAACTGCCGGCAGACGTCTACGAGGCGATCAAGGCTGAGGCTGCCGCGGACCACCGCTCCATCAACGCCGCCATCGTGGTCGCTCTCAGCGATCACGTCCGCCGGCGTCAGCGGGCACAGCGGGTTTCTGAGATCGGCGCCGAGATCGTCGAGAGGCACAGCGAACTGCTACGACGCCTGGCGCGGTGAACCCCGAATCGATCGACTACCTTACGGCCGAGGATCTCCTCATCCTGGCTGAGGCAGTCCTGGGGCAGCTGCCGGCGATCCGCGACCCTGGTCTGCTGGCGGCGGCTGCCGCCCGCCCGTCCACCGAGGTCTTCGGACAGGTCGCCTACCCATCGCTGTTCGCAAAGGCGGCCGCTCTGCTGTCGTCCGTCTGCCAGAACCATACGCTGCTGGATGGAAATAAAAGACTAGCCTGGGCCGCCGCCGTGACCTTCCTGGCTCTCAACGGTGTCGCTCTTCCCGACATCGACGTTGACGCAGCCGAATCATTCATGCTGTCGGTGGCCAATGGACGACTCACCGAAGTGGCCCAGGTTGAGAAGGAGCTCCGGAGCCTGTACGGACGCGATTAACGTGGTCATCAGGGGTCGTGATAGCGACACCTGGTTACCACGCTGTACCGAGCAGGCGGGCGGCCAGGGGGCGGCGCTGAGTCGCAACGTTGACACGACAAGGCATCCGCGTGGCACGCACGCATCAGCCCGAGTGACCGCTACGGTCGGTGTGTGCCCGACCTGTCCGTGGACCAGCAGGCGGCGCCACCGGCGAGCGGCGTCACCGGGCGGTACGTCGATGTGGTGGCGATTGGCGATATCACGGTCACCAGCGACTCGGTGCTGGTCCCCCAGGGTCGGTTCCCGCTGACGGGCACGACGTGGACGATCCAGGATTCGACCAGGGTCATCAAGCGTTCGCCACGCTATGCGGTCACCCTCGCGGCCATCTTCGCGGTCATCCTCGTGGGACTGCTCTTCCTGCTCATCAAGCAGCGCCGCTACACCGGCTTCGTGCTGGTCACGGTCGTCGGCGAAGGGCTCTACCACAGCGTCCGGTTCCCGCCCGGCCCGGAGAGCACAGCCCATGTCGCGAGCCTCGTCAACCGGGCCCGTGTGCTGGCCGCCGCCACGGTGTGACCGGCGGGGGCACCGCGACTAACCGGCAGCGACCGTCACGATCTCGTTGATCCGGTGCGCCAACGCGAAGTCCTGGTCGGTGACGCCGCCGGCGGAGTGGCTGGTGCAGGTGAACGTCAGACTCCGCCACCTGATGTCGATGTCAGGGTGGTGGTCCATCGCCTCGGCCACCTCCGCGACGCGATCGACGACCTCGATCGCGGCCGGGAAGCTCGGCAGATCCACGGTACGGGTGATCGCCTGCCCGTCGCCGGACCAACCATCGAGCGTGGCGAGCTTGGTCGTCACGTCATCCATCGTGAGCACATGCGCCATGCCCCTCAGGGTAGCCGCGCCAGGACGGGCAGGAGCGCCAGTCACCCGACCCGCCGGTGGGCGAGGGTACGCGACCGCGATCCATGCGGGGGAAACCGAGGGCCGCGTACCCTCACCCTCCGGACCGCCCGGTCCACGGTCGCGCCTGGCCGGAGGCGCCCATCGGCGGAGGCAATGCCGGTCCGTGGCGGGCGGGCGGGTGCGGCCGGCGCGCGCTGGCGGGGCGCGATATGCCGATGCCGCCGGGATGGACTTGTCGCCCGAACCCGGGCCGAGGGCGTGTCTACGGGGTCGAGCCGCGTACGACATGAACCCTGGTCCAGGTGCGGGTACGGGTTCGCGCCACCGGGCGGCCGCGCTCGGATGGCGAAGCGGTGGCGCGACCGCGGAGCTCAGCGGTCACCACGGGCAGCATGCCGGTGATCTCATTGCGGAGCCGCCACGCCTCGTGCCAGGGCATGCGGGCCACCTCAAGCGCGCGCATGGCGAGCTTGTTCGCGTCGCACGGGGCGGGACGGCCACACCAGTGACACGTTCCGTTCAGCCGGACCGCGTGGCGGTTCAGGATGCGTTGGGCATTGCGCCACAACAGGCGGTCGACGACGTCTGCCGGGCAGTCCGCCTCGATGAGGTCGACCTGTCGCACCACGGCCCCTCCCCCGAGCTTTCCGGGCAACCTTCGTCTGGCCGAACATGACGGGTACCTTGCGCAGAAAAGGTACGAGCGGGGCAGGCGTGGCGAACGGACGGGATGTGCGACCAGGGTGCCCGGCTCCGGCCTCGGCCCGGCCGGGTCCGCGGCCGCATAATGGGCCATGGCCGACCCGCCTGACGACAGCCCGTTGCTGCTGCGCATCCGTGACTGCGTGATCGGCGACGACCAGCTCATGCGGGGTCCGTTCGGACCGCGACGGGTGACCTACGCCGACTACACGGCCTCGGGTCGCAGCCTCAGCTTCATCGAGGACTTCATCCGCTCCGAGGTGCTGCCCCGGTATGCCAACACCCATACCGAGAGCTCGGGCACCGGCCTGCAGACGACGCGACTGCGCGAGGACGCCCGCGACATCATCCGCGACGCCGTCGGCGGCGACGACCAGACGGTGGTCATCTTCACCGGCTCCGGCACCACCGGGGCGGTCGACAAGATGGTCCGCCTCCTGGGGATCCGCCTGCCGACTGAACTGGACGACCAGTACGGCTTCTCGCGACAGATCCCGGCGGCGCAACGACCCGTGGTCTTCATCGGACCGTTCGAGCACCACTCCAACGAGCTGCCGTGGCGCGAGTCGATCGCCGATGTCGTTGTCATCCCCGAGAACCGCGACGGATACATCGACGTCGATCGGTTGGAGGCCGAGCTCGTCCGGCATGCCGACCGCCCACTCAAGATCGGTTCATTCTCGGCGGCATCGAACGTGACCGGCATCGTGACCGACACGCACGCCATCTCCGACCTGCTGCACCGGCACGGCGCGCTCTCCTTCTGGGACTACGCGGCGGCGGCCCCGTACGTCGAGATGGCGATGTACGGCCGGTCCGCCCGCCACCCGCAGGCGTACAAGGACGCGGTCTTCTGCTCGCCGCACAAGTTCGTGGGCGGACCGGGCACGCCGGGGGTACTGGTCGTACGGCGGGAGCTGCTGCGCAACCGGATCCCGACCGTGCCCGGCGGTGGAACAGTGGACTACGTCAATGAGGTCGAGCACCACTATCTCGCCGATCCGGCGCACCGCGAGGAGGGCGGCACACCGGCCATTGTGGAGTCGATCCGGGCCGGGCTCGTCTTCGCGCTCAAGCAGGCCGTTGGTACGGACGTGATCCGCGAGCACGAGGAGCATTTCCTGCGCCGCGCGGTGCAGGCGTGGCAGGACAACCCGTACCTGACGATCCTCGGCAACGTCGAGGCGCAGCGCCTGTCGATCCTGTCCTTTGTGGTGCGCCGGCCGCAGGGGCCGTACCTGCACCACAACTTCGTGGTCGCGGTGCTCAACGACCTGTTCGGCATCCAGTCCCGCGGTGGTTGCTCCTGCGCCGGGCCGTACGGTCACCGCCTGCTCGGCATCGACCTTGAGCGCTCGCACCGGTTCGAGCAGGAAATCATCAACGGATGCGAAGGCATCAAGCCAGGCTGGGTTCGGGTGAGCTTCAACTACTTCATCTCCGAGACGACGTTCCAGTACATTGTGGACGCCGTCGACATGGTCGCCCGGCACGGCTGGCTGCTGCTGCCCGAGTACCGGTTCAACCCGGCCACCGGTCTGTGGCGCCACCGCGACGGGGTGGTCGAGCCGCCGCTGCGCCTGGCTCAGTTGCGCTTCGACGCGGACGGGGTGCTGCGCTGGCCGTCCCGGCACGAACGGGCCGCCGAGTCCGCCCTCGCCGACCACCTCGCCCAGGCGAGCGAGCTGTTCGCCCGCCTCGCCGCGCGGCCGGAGCCGCCAGCCGACCAGGGCTTGCGGCCCCGGGCCCACGTCTCGGCCGGGTTCGAGGAACTGCGCTGGTTCGAGCTGCCCGAGGTCTGTCTGTCCTGATGCCGCGGTGACTGGTCGGAGTTGCGGGACCGTGGTTGGCTGTCCGGTATGGCGTGGAACCCGCTTCGCCGTAGGCGAACGGCGGACGGCAATCCCGCACCGACCGCGGGCGTTGTTCCGCATGTGCCCGCACAACCCTCACCCCCCGTCTCCCCCCGAAGCCTGGACGCACAGATGCCTAGCGACACCGAAGCTCTCGACGCCTACTCGACCGTCGTCTCCACCGTCGCCGCGAAGATCCTTCCCAGCGTCGCGGCCCTCGCTGTCCGCACCAGCCGTGGCGAGGGCGCGGGCTCCGGGGTCTCCTTCACGGAGGACGGCTTCATCCTCACCAGCGCTCACGTGGTCGCCGGGGCGCAGGCGGGGCTCGCCGAGTTCACCGACGGCACGCAGAGCCGGTTCGACGTGGTGGGTGCCGACCCGCTCGCCGACCTCGCGGTGCTGCGGGTACGCGACGGTGGCGCTCCCCCGGCGACGCTCGGCGACGCCGACACCCTGCGCATCGGCCAGCTCGTCATCGCGGTCGGCAACCCGTTGGGGCTCGCCGGTTCGGTGACCGCGGGCGTCGTGAGCGCGCTGGGCCGTTCGCTGCCGGTCGGTGACGGCCGGCGGGCCCGGATGATCGACGACGTGATCCAGACCGACGCGGCCCTCAACCCCGGCAACTCCGGCGGGGCGCTCGCGGACTCGGCGGGCAGGGTTGTCGGCATCAACACAGCGGTGGCCGGGATCGGCCTTGGCCTCGCGGTGCCGATCAACCCCACGACGCGCTCGATCATCTCCGAGCTCATGTCCAGCGGTCGGGTCCGCCGGGCGTGGCTCGGCGTCGCCGGCGCGCCGGTGGCGCTGCCGCCACAGTTCGCCGCCAGCCTCAAGCAGCGGCGCGGGCTGCGCCTGGTCGAGGTCGTGCCGGGCAGCCCAGCCGGGAAGGCCGGCCTCTACATCGGCGACATCATCGTGAGCGCGGGCGGGCGGCAGGTGCAGGGCGTGCAGGACATCCAGCGCCTCATGCTCGGCTCCGCGATCGGCAGCCGGCTGCCACTGACCGTGCTGCGTCGAGGCGCGTTCGTCGATGTGATCGCGATCCCGGCCGCCCTGTCCTGACCACGGGTCCCGCGTCAGCGGGTGCCGAGGTGGGCGAGCAGGTCCTGGCGCGTGAGCACGCCGGCGGGCTTGCCGTCGATCAGCACGATCGCGGCGTCGGACTTCTCCAGCACAACCACGGCTTCGCGCACGGGCTGGCCGCCGCCCACCATCGGCAGCGGCGAGGCCATGTGGCGCTCGACGATGTCTGCGAGCTCGGCCTGCCCGGTGAACAGGGCATCGAGCAGGTCGCGCTCCGCGATCGAGCCCGCGATCTCGCCGGTCACCACCGGGGGCTCGGCGCGCAGCACCGGCAGTTGCGACACGCCGTACTCACGCATGCGATCGATCGCGTCGCGCACGGTCTCGTTCGGGTGCACGTGGATGAAGTCGGGCAGCGTGCCATCCTTGCCCGCGAGCACATCCGCCACAGTGGACTCGGCCGAGTCAGGGCGCAGGAAGCCGTACCGGGCCATCCAGTCATCATTGAAGATCTTGGATAGGTATCCGCGGCCGCCATCGGGGAGCAGGACGACCACCACGGCGTCCGGCCCGGCCCGGCGGGCCACCTCGAGCGCGGCCACCGCAGCCATGCCGCACGATCCGCCGACGAGCAGGCCCTCGTCCCGGGCCAGGCGGCGGGTCAGCTCGAACGAGTCCTTGTCCGAGACCTTGATGATCTCGTCGCAGACCGTAGGGTCATAGGTCTGCGGCCAGAAGTCCTCACCGACACCCTCGACGAGGTACGGTCGGCCAGTTCCTCCACTGTAGACGGATCCCTCGGGGTCGGCGCCGATGATGTGGACACGGCCGTCCGAGACCTCCTTGAGGTACCGCCCGATCCCGGAGATCGTGCCCCCCGTGCCGACGCCCGCGACAAAGTGGGTGACGCGACCCTCGGTCTGCGCCCACACCTCCGGGCCGGTCGTCTCGTAGTGCGATCGCGGGTTCGCCGGATTGCGATACTGGTCGGGCTTGAACGCGCCGGGGATCTCGGCGGCGAGCCGATCGGAGACCTGGTAGTAGGAGCGGGGATCCTCCGGCGCCACGGCGGTGGGGCAGACCACGACCTTGGCGCCGTAGGCACGCAGCACGTTCTGCTTGTCCTCGCTGACCTTGTCCGGGCAGACGAAGATGCATTGATAACCGCGAAGCTGTGCCACGAGGGCGAGGCCGACGCCGGTGTTGCCACTGGTGGGCTCGACGATGGTGCCCCCGGGCTGGAGCAGACCGGCCTGCTCGGCCTCCGTGATCATCCGGAGCGCGATGCGGTCCTTCACGCTGCCGCCGGGGTTGAGGTACTCCACCTTGGCGAGCACGGCGGCCGGGATGCCCTCGGTGACCCGGTTCAGCCTGACCAGGGGCGTGTTGCCGATGAGCTCGACGACGCTGTCGACATACTGCATGTCGCAGAACCTACCGTGCCGCGGCCAACCGCCAATCAGGGCTTGAGCACCTCGGCGACGATCACCGAGGGACCACGCCCCTGCGCCTTCTCCCATTCCAGGAACCGTTCGGTCTCGGCCATGAGCGTGCCGATGAGCCAGGTGACCACGAAGGCGTCGTCGATCAGGCCAAAGATGGCGAGGAACAGCTCCGGGATCGCGTCGATGGGCGAGACGACATAGATCGCGGCCGCCGCCATCAGCACCAGCCGCAGGCCACCGTCGTATCTGCCCGTCACCGACGCCTTGACCAGCCGGGGCAACGCGGTGATCCGCCGGCCGATCCCGGGCGTGGCCGGGTTGAAGGCACGGAAGAGGGCGATCAATGCGGTGCGGCGGCGCAGGCTGGCTGACATGCGCCAACGATAGCGGCATCCTCGCGGCGCCCGAGTAGTCTCGATGATCGCGGAAGCAGCATGGGAGGCCAGATGAGGCAGGTACGGCGACTCGGTGTGCTCGCCGCGTACCTGGGCGGTGCGGTCATGGCGGCCGGCACCCTCGTCGTCGGTGTCCTGGGCGGTCAGGTGCTCGTCGCGCGGCGGACCATCCCGGGCGCACAGGAGCCACCGCCCAACTCCGGTGGCCGGTACGGCCGGCAGTACGACGGCGAGCCGTTGCGACTCGCGGTCCTCGGCGACTCGACGGCCGCCGGATATGGCGTGCACACCCGGGCGCAGACACCGGCAGCGATGCTCGCCACGGCGGTCGCGGACGCCGGGCGGCGGCCCGTGACTCTCACCTGTACGGCGGCCGTGGGCTCCCCGTCGGCATGGCTGCCCGCGCAGGCGGAGACCGCCATCGAAGCGGGTGTGCACCTCGCGGTGATCTTCATCGGCGCCAACGACGTGACCACGGGGGCGAGCGCGGAGCGCGCGGTGGGACATCTCGCGCAGGCGGTACGGACTCTGCGCGACGCCGGGGCTGCCGTGATCGTCGCCACCTGCCCCGACCTCGGCACGATCCGGCCGATCCTGCCGCCGCTGCGCTGGGTGGCCCGCCGCTGGAGCCGCCGCCTGGCCCACGCCCAGCGCGAGGCGGTCGAGCGCGAGGGCGCGCGGACGGTCTCCCTCGGCGACCTGCTCGGCCCGGCGTTCGACGCGGACCCCGAGACGATGTTCGGCGCCGACCGCTACCACCCATCCACGGCGGGGTACCGGGCCGCGGTCGACGTGGTCCTCCCGACCGTCTACGACGTGCTGGCCACGGCCACCGCAGGAGATGGCATGGCGACTGCGAGATCCGCTGATGGCGCCGTACCCTGCGTGTCGGAGACGCGTTGAGCCGGCAGCGCCGACGAGACCGGGGGTCGCACGTGAAGGTTCGCCGAGTGGTCCGCCGCCTCGCGAAGGGAGCGGGGATCGCGTTCCTCGCCGGCACGCTCGGTGGGGCGGCACTGCTCGCCGCCGAGATCGTCGCCGCGCGGTCCCGCAGCTATGCCAAGCCTGACCTCGGCCTGACCGTGCGGGGCTCGATCGGTGGCCCGAAGGGACGCCGCCCGCTGCGCCTGATGCTGCTCGGTGACGCGATCGCACTCGGGGTCGGCGTGGAGTCCGCCGAACAGACGCTCGGGGGGCAGTTGGCGCGCATGCTCGCCACCGCCGGTGCCAACGTCACGCTCACGACCGTCGCCGTCGCCGGCGCGCGCAGTGGCGACCTCGCGACCCAGGTGGCCCGGGCTCAGCTCGGCGCGACGCCGGACCTCGCGGTGGTCCTGGTCGGCATCAACGACGCGACCCACCTGGTGCGCCCCGGCGAGGCAGCCGCGTCGCTCGCAACCGCGGTGCGGCGGCTCCGGGACGGCGGCACCGCGGTTGTCGTGGGCACCTGCCCCGATCTGGGTGCGGTGCGGGCGATCGCCCCGCCGCTGCGGCAACTCGGCGGCTGGTACGGGCGCCGGATCGCCCGGGCTCAGGCGGGTGCCGCGCACGCCGCCGGCGCGACGGTGATCGACCTCGGCGGGCAGGTCGGGCCCGTGTTCCGGGCCGACGCCGGGATGCTCTGCCACGACGGCTTCCACCCGTCGGCCGACGGCTACCGGGTCATCGCGTACGCGCTGTTCCCGGCCCTCGCCGCCGCGGCTGACCTGCCGTCGGCGATCACGGACTGACCGACCGCGCCAGCACGGCCCCGACGGTCAGAGCCGAGCAGAGGTCTCCTCGATTTCGGCCGCGGCGACCAGCAGGACGTCGTCGCCGGCACCCGCGAGCCCCAGGTCGGTCACCATCACCCGCACCTGATCCGGCAGCGCCAGGTCGTTGTCCAGCCGGGGTACCGCCAGCGCCGGCCGGCCCTCGGCGGCCGCCACGAGGTCGGCGAGGCGCTGGACCAGCCGGTACACGGCCTCCGCCCGCGTCTGGCCCCGGTCGGCGCGCTGGCTCCAGCGGCTCTGGCCCCAGTGCTCGACCCGGGTCAGCAGACGACCGGCGGCCGTGCGTAGCCGCACGGCCGCCGCCTCAGTCCTGCCGCGCACCGCGACCGACCGGGGTCAGCTCCGCCGCAGGTAGCCGAGCAGGCGCAGCACCTCGAGATAGACCCAGATCAGCCCGACCAGGATCCCGAACGCGCACTGCCATGCCATCGACCGGGGTGCTCCCTGGGCGACCGCCCGCTCGATGAGGTCGAAGTCGAGGATGAAGGTCAACGCCCCGATCACGATGATCACGAGGCTGATGACGATGGCGACCGGGCCGCCGTTGGAGAGGAACGAGTGCACGCCGAACAGCTCCAGCAGGAACCGCACGACGATCAGCACCATCGCGGC
>DATBGZ010000011.1:0-9530 GCA_036557785.1 Micromonosporaceae bacterium | reverse complement strand
GGGCGAAGCTGAGAACTTAAGCGCCAGTAAACGGCGGTGGTAACTATAACCATCCTAAGGTAGCGAAATTCCTTGTCGGGTAAGTTCCGACCTGCACGAATGGCGTAACGACTTCCCTACTGTCTCAACCACAGGCCCGGCGAAATTGCACTACGAGTAAAGATGCTCGTTACGCGCGGAAGGACGGAAAGACCCCGGGACCTTTACTATAGCTTGACATTGGTATTCGAGTTCGATTGTGTAGGATAGGTGGGAGGCTTTGAAGCTGCGACGCCAGTCGTGGTGGAGCCAACGTTGAAATACCACTCTGTTGAACTTGGGTATCTAACCTCGGACCGTGATCCGGTTCAGGGACAGTGTCTGGTGGGTAGTTTAACTGGGGCGGTTGCCTCCTAAAATGTAACGGAGGCGCCCAAAGGTTCCCTCAACCTGGTTGGCAATCAGGTGTTGAGTGTAAGTGCACAAGGGAGCTTGACTGTGAGACTGACAGGTCGAGCAGGGACGAAAGTCGGGACTAGTGATCTGGCACCTGCATGTGGAAGCGGTGTCACTCAACGGATAAAAGGTACCCCGGGGATAACAGGCTGATCTTCCCCAAGAGTCCATATCGACGGGATGGTTTGGCACCTCGATGTCGGCTCGTCGCATCCTGGGGCTGGAGTAGGTCCCAAGGGTTAGGCTGTTCGCCTATTAAAGCGGCACGCGAGCTGGGTTTAGAACGTCGTGAGACAGTTCGGTCCCTATCCTCCGCGCGCGTAGGAGACTTGAGAAGAGCTGTCCCTAGTACGAGAGGACCGGGACGGACGAACCTCTGGTGTGCCAGTTGTCATGCCAATGGCACGGCTGGTTAGCCACGTTCGGACGGGATAACCGCTGAAAGCATCTAAGCGGGAAGCTCACTTCAAGATGAGGTCTCCCACCCCTTGAGGGTTAAGGCCCCCAGCTAGATCACTGGGTTGATAGGCCAGAGGTGTAAGCCTGGCAACAGGTTCAGCCGACTGGTACTAATAGGCCGAGGACTTGACCACAACACATGCTGCTCGGGCGTCGCCCGAACTGCGCTTGCGTCCACTGTGCGATTCTGAGACAACGGCCGTGCATCCGCGCTGGCGACAGTTGCATAGAGTTACGGCGGCCATGGCGGCGGGGAAACGCCCGGTCCCATTCCGAACCCGGAAGCTAAGCTCGCCAGCGCCGATGGTACTGCACTCGTCAGGGTGTGGGAGAGTAGGACGCCGCCGGACATCGTCCCGTTGGGCACCCTCTGCCGAGGGTGCCCAACGTGTTTCGGCGACCCGTGCTCCGTAGACTTCGAACGTGACCGTGACCCGCATGCCCGCCGAGACGCCGCTGCCCGCCCAGTACGCCCCGGGTGAGGTAGAGCAGCGCCGGTACGACCTGTGGGTCTCGACGGGGCAGTTCACGGCCATTCCAGCCAGTGACCGTCAGCCCTACTGCATCGTCATCCCGCCGCCGAACGTCACGGGTTCCCTGCACGTGGGCCATGCGCTGGACCACACGATCCAGGACACCTTGGTCCGGCGCCGGCGGATGCAGGGGTTCGAGACGCTGTGGTTGCCCGGTACGGACCACGCTGGCATCGCGACCCAGAACGTGGTCGAGCGCCAGTTGGCCACCGAGGGGCTGTCCCGCCACGACCTGGGCCGGGAGAAGTTCGTCGAGCGGGTCTGGCAGTGGAAGGCTGAGTCGGGCGGGGCGATCCTCGGGCAGATGCGGCGCCTCGGCGACTCCGTCGACTGGGGCCGTGAGCGCTTCACCATGGACGAGGGCCTCTCCCGCGCGGTCCTCACGATCTTCAAGCGACTCTTCGACGACGGATTGGCCTATCGGGCCGAGCGGATCATCAACTGGTGCCCCCGATGTCTGACCGCCCTCTCGGACATCGAGGTCGAGCACAGCGACGACGAGGGCGAGCTCGTCTCGATCCGCTATGGCGACGACGACGGAGCCATCAGTCCGGTGCCAGGAGCATCGCAGCGAGCGCCAGCGAGCGAGGAGCGGACGGGCGGCGCCGGAATAGGGATAGTGGTGGCGACCACTCGAGCCGAGACGATGCTCGGCGACACTGCCGTCGCCGTGCACCCCGATGACGACCGCTACCGGCACCTCGTCGGCAAGGAGGTCGAGCTGCCGCTCACCGGCAGGCGGATCCCGATCATCGCCGACGCGCACGTCGATCCGACGTTCGGCACCGGCGCGGTGAAGGTAACCCCGGCACATGATCCCAACGACTTCGAGATCGGCCAGCGTCATGACCTGCCGAACCTGACGATCTTGGATGAACGGGGCGTCATCACGGCCAACGGCCCGTACCAGGGCCTGGACAGGTTCGAGGCCCGGCCGGCGATCGTGGCCGCGCTGCGCGAGCACGGGCGCGTCGTCGCGGAGACGCGGCCGTACGTCCACGCGGTCGGCCATTGCTCGCGCTGCAAGACCATCATCGAGCCGCGGCTGAGCCTGCAGTGGTTCGTCAACACCGGCCCACTCGCCCGGGCGGCCGGGGACGCGGTGCGGGACGGGCGGGTACGCATCGAGCCCGCTGAGTTGGCCAAGCGGTACTTCGCCTGGGTCGACAACATGCACGACTGGTGCATCTCCCGCCAGCTCTGGTGGGGCCACCGGATTCCGGTCTGGTACGGACCGAACGGCGAGACCGTCTGCGTGGGCCCCGACGAGCAACCACCCACGGGCGAGGGGTGGCATCAGGACGAGGACGTCCTCGACACCTGGTTCTCCTCGGCCCTGTGGCCCTTCTCGACCCTGGGCTGGCCCGACGAGACGCCCGAGCTCGCGAAGTTCTACCCGACCAGCGTGCTCGTCACGGGTTACGACATCCTCTTCTTCTGGGTCGCCCGAATGATGATGTTCGGTCTGTACGCGATGGGCGGCCAGCAGCCCTTCGATGTGGTGGCCCTGCACGGCATGGTCCGCGACCAGCACGGCAAGAAGATGTCGAAGTCGTTCGGCAACGTCGTCGACCCGCTGGACTGGATCGAGCGGTTCGGTGCCGACGCGACCCGGTTCACGCTGGCCCGCGGCGCGAACCCCGGGTCCGACGTCCCCGTCAGCGAGGAGTGGTGCCAAGGGTCGCGCAACTTCTGCAACAAGCTGTGGAACGCGACCCGGTTCGCCCTCATGAACGGCGCCACCGTCTCGGGGCGGCTGCCTGGGCGCAAGCAGTTCTCAACCATCGACCGGTGGATCCTCTCGCGGCTGCAGCAGGTGACCGCCGAGGTGGATGAGTACTTCGACGCGTTCGAGTTCGCCAAGGTCTGTGACACGCTCTACCACTTCGCCTGGGATGACGTCTGCGACTGGTACGTCGAGCTCGCCAAGCCCGTACTCGCCGCGGCGGGCGATGCGGCGACGGGTGATGGAGCGGCGGGCGATGCCGCGGCGACCACCCGTCGCGTCCTGGGACACGTCCTGGACCAACTCCTGCGCCTGCTGCACCCGATCATCCCGTTCGTGACCGACGAGCTCTGGTCCGGCTTGACGGGGAAGAAGACCGTGGCACGGGCCCCCTGGCCGACGGTGAACAAGTCCTATGTGGACGAGCGGGCCGAGGCCACCGTCGTCGCGCTGCAGCAGGTCGTGACCGAGGTACGCCGGTTCCGCTCGGATCAGGGCCTGCGCCCCGGGCAGCGGGTGGCGGCCCGATTGATCGGTCTGCCGGCCGTTGGCCTCGACCAGCACGAACCGCTGATCCGCTCGCTCGTCCGGCTGGACGAGCCGGGCACTGGCTTCGCTGCCACGGCATCGCTCGCCATCGCCGGAGGTGTTGACGTCGAGCTCGACACGCGGGGTGTCATCGACGTCGCGGCCGAGCGGGCGCGGCTGGAGAAGGACCGCGGTGCCGCCGAGAAGGAGATCGCCGGGTGCCGGGCAAAGCTCGACACCCCGGCCTTCGCCGACAAGGCTCCCGCGGACGTGGTGGCGAAGGTGCGGGAGCGGCTCGCCGCTGCTGAGGCCGATCTGGCCCGGGTCAGCGCGTCCCTCGCCGCGCTGGGTGTCTGACCGACGTACGCGGTAGGCGTCCGTACGGCCGGGAGAGCAGGAGGAAAGCGGTAGGCGTGGGTACGGACTTCGCGACAGTGCAGGCGGAGCTCGAGGGCCGGGGATTCACTCGGATGATCTTCGACCTTTCGCGGATCGAGGGGCTTCTTGATCTGCTGGGCAGCCCGCAACGGGCATACCCCGCCATTCACCTCACCGGGACCAATGGCAAGACCTCGACCGCGCGAATGATCGATTCGCTGCTGCGTGCGCACGGCCTGCGCACGGGTCGCTACACCAGCCCGCACCTGGCCACGGTCCGGGAGCGGATCAGCATCGACGGCGAGCCGGTCAGCGAGGAGAGGTTCGTCGAGATCTACGAGGAGGTCGCCCCAGCGGCGGCGTTCCTCGACGCACGCAGCGCCGGAGAGACGCTCACCTACTTCGACATGACCACGGCGATGGCGCTCGCCGCGTTCGCTGACGCGCCGGTCGATGTCGCGGTGGTCGAGGTCGGGCTCGGCGGCGCGGACGACTCGACCAACGTGCTGCAGGCCGCCATCTGCGTCATCACGCCGATTGGGCTCGATCACATGGAGTGGCTCGGCGACACCGTCGAGGAGATCGCTATGGCCAAGGCGGGCATCATCCACGGTGGCGCGTCTGTCCTCTGCGCGACCCAGCCACCGGATGCGCTGCGCCCCCTCGCCGAGCGCTGCGCTGACGTCGGCGCCACCCTGCTACGCCAGACGATCGACTTCGATGTGCGCGGCCGCGAGGTAGCGGTCGGCGGCCAACTGCTCCGTCTGCAGGGCCTCGCCGGTATCTACGACGACATCTTCGTGCCCCTGCACGGTGCCCATCAGGCACAGAACGCAGCCGTCGCGCTCGCCGCCGTGGAGGCGTTTCTCGGCGCCGGGGCCGGCACCCGCCAGCTCGACCCCGACGTGGTACGCGCGGGATTCGCGTCGGCGACGTCACCCGGGCGGTTGGAGCGTGTCCGTACCGCGCCGACCGTCCTGCTCGACGCGGCCCACAACCCGCACGGGATGGCCGCCACCATCGCCGCGATCCGGGAGGAGTTCTCGTTCAGCCGGCTCGTGGCGGTGCTCGGCGTGCTCGCCGACAAGGACGTCGCGGGGATCCTCACTCTGCTCGAGCCTGTCGTCGATGCGGTCGTCTGCACCCGTAGCTCGTCGACCCGGGCGATGAGCCCGCAACGGCTCGGCGAACTCGCCGTCGAGGTCTTCGGTGCGCAGCGGGTCACCGTGGCACCGAGCCTGCCGGACGCGATCGAGGCTGCCGTCGCGCTGGCGGAGTCCGGCCCGGACTCGGCCGGCGCGGGGGTGCTCATCACCGGGTCGGTGGTGACCGTGGCCGACGCCCGGACGCTGTTGGTGCGCAGCCCGTGAGCGAGCAACGGCCGTCCGGATTGCGCAACCCCACGGCCGCGGTGCGGGGGCTCGGCGCCGCGGCGCTGGCCGCCCAGGGTGTGGTGCTGCTCCTCGCGGTCGTGCCGCTGAGGGTGCTCGGCCACGGCGGAAACGGGGCGAGCGCCGTCGTAGCGGCGCTGGCGGTGGCGAGCCTCGCCCTGGCTGGACTCACTCGGCATCGATGGGCATGGTGGGCCGGCGCGGCAGTGCCGCTGGCGCTCATGGCCTGTGGCTTCCTGGTCCACGTGTCGCTCGGCGTGCTCGGTGTCCTGTTTGGACTCGTGTGGCTGTACGTATGGCGTGTCCGGTCAACCGTGCTCGGCCGTCGCTAGGTGCCCGGCCGCCACTCGATGATCGCGATGTCGTGCCCGTCCGGGTCGCGCAGCCGGGCGCGCCACAGGCGCAGGCGTTGGGTGTCGTTGACCTCGGCGGGTGGTTCGACGAAGGTGACGCCGCGATCTCGCAGCGCCGCGCAGGTCGCCTCGATGTCCGTCACCTGGAGGTGCACCGCAGTGCCCGGGGCTTGGCCGTGGGCCGGGTCGCCGAGCTGCTGCAGCAGGATCCGGGCACCCTCGCCCTCCACGACCGCGCTTCGCGATGAGCGGTAGGCGATCGTGAGGCCGAGGTCGTCGTGGTAGAAGCGCAGGGACCGAGCCAGGTCGGAGACCGGCAGCTCGACGTCGAGCCCCGTGCCGCCCGGCGCGGCCCCTGGCGGGTCGACTCCGGGTGGCGGTTCGGCAGAGCGGGGCATCGGGATGCTCGTCGCCGGTGGCTGGCCCGTCGCGGGTCCCGCCGGCTCGTCGTCGTACGACGTCATCGTGACCGCCGGCGGTTCCGCGCCAAAGTCACGAATGTCGACCTCAGCCGGGTCGAAGTCGAGCACCGGCATGGCTTCGAGGCGGGGCTCCTCGAAGTCGGCCGGGTCATACCCGTCCGGGTCGTGCCCGTTGGGATCGACCCGCTCGCCGGCCAGCGCCGGGGGAAGTTGCCGCGGGCCCGGCTGCTGAGCTGCCTCCCCGTTCGCGGACGTGTCCGGTGGATTCCCGGTGGGGGTGCCGTCGACGTCGGTGAACTGCTCGTAGAGGTGCACCTCGGGTAGCCCATCGAGCGATGCCGGCGGTGCCGGGGCTACCTGAGCCGTCGCCTGGGGCCGTCGCGGCCGTGGCGGGGTTGGCGAGTATACGACCGGCCGATCGTCGTCCTCCCACACGGGGACGTCAGGCCCGTCGGCCCGGGCAGGGCCGGGAGCGCGGCCCACGCCCTGCTCGACCTTGTCCCAGCGGATCCTCATCCGTCGATGGGGGTTGCCGCCGACCACTTCGACCGGGAACATCCGCCCGGGCTGTGGCCAGCTCGACAAGGGCATGGCGGGGTCGCGCAGACGAGCCTGTACCCGGCCCCGGCCAGGCAGGTGCACCTGGACCCTCATGTCGCATCGGGCTTTGATATCGGCGTTGGGGGGCGGCGCTGAGGCGGCGAGCACCAGTGCCATGACGATCTCGTGGTGGTTCAGACCGCGGCGCGTGGCGGTCGTGACGACGGCGGCGACGGTGCCGGCGAGCACCGCGGCCGCGGCGACGAGGAGCCATACGCTGCCGCCGCCCGCGGTCATGGCCGCGAGGAAGATCGCGGCAACCCCGGCGAAGAAGATGACGAGTCGCTGGAAGGCGGTCACCTGCCACTGCCGTGCCACGTGGCCGAGGCTACGGGCATGCACGGCGCGACGGAAGCCTCACCGTCGGTGCGTCGCCTCCGACCTTGTGACCCCCGGCCCGAGGGGGATCGTGTCCTGGTCTGTAGGGAACTGGGCGTTTCGGCTGCGGCCTGCGGCGTAACCGACTCGTGTCGCGCCCGGCGTCTCGGGTAGCCTGGGCCCAACGGCATCGACCCGGCAATCACCGGTGAGCCTCCGGAAGAACCGGCATCCTGACCTCGGGCGTGAGCCAGGGGCCTCGGCGGCCCTAGTAGAACCGGACGGGACGGCCCGTCACAGCCGACACAATGAGCGGGCCCCGGTTCGCCGGGGTCAAGCGAGGTGGTACCGCGGGCGCCTGCGCTCGTCCTCGCCGAGACTGGCCACAGTGGACAGGCGAGGAGAGCGACACCATGGCGTACCCGAAGAGCGCGCCCGTCACCGGGCCCAAGCGCGGCAAGCGCACAGGCGTCACCGAACCGCCCTCAGCGACCGTGCCGGCGAGCCCGAACCTTCCCGAGATGGAGCGGCGGGTCCTCGACTACTGGGCCGCCGACAAGACGTTCCCGGCGTCCGTCGAGGCACGCGATGCCGAGGAGCGGGCGCGCGGCGCCGGAACGAACGAATTCGTCTTCTACGACGGTCCGCCATTCGCCAACGGCCTGCCGCACTATGGCCACCTGCTCACGGGGTACGTCAAGGACGTCGTGCCCCGCTACCAGACGATGCTCGGCCGCCGGGTCGAGCGCCGCTTCGGCTGGGACTGCCACGGGCTGCCGGCCGAGGTTGAGGCGGAGAAGCAGCTCGGGCTCTCCACGAAGGGCGAGATCCTGGACCTGGGAGTGGCGCAGTTCAATGAGGCCTGCAAGAGGTCGGTGCTGCGGTTCACCCAGGAGTGGGAGCGCTATGTCACGCGCCAGGCCCGGTGGGTCGACTTCGTCAACGACTACAAGACCCTCGATCTGTCCTACATGGAGAGCGTCATGTGGGCGTTCAAGACCTTGTACGACAAGGGTCTGATCTACGAGGGCTTCCGCGTGCTGGCCTACTGCTGGCGGTGCGAGACCCCGCTGAGCAACACCGAGACCCGCATGGACGACGTCTATCGCGACCGGCAGGACCCGGCGCTGACGGTGTGGTTCCGGCTGCTCACGAAGACCGGGCGGCCGACCAAGGAGAAGCTAGCGGTCTGGACCACCACCCCGTGGACGCTGCCCTCCAACCTGGCGCTCGCGGTGGGGCCCGACATCGCGTACGCGGTGATGACCAAGGACGGGGAGAAGGCGTACGTCGGCGAGGCCCGCCTGTCGCACTACGAAAAGGAGCTCGAGGGCTGGACCCGGAGCGGCACGGTGAAGGGGAGCAGGCTCGTCGGGCGGCGCTACCAGCCGCTCTTCGACTTCCTCGTCGATCAGGCCGGACCCAACGCGTACCAGGTGCTCGGCGCCGACTTCGTCACCACGGAAGATGGCACCGGGGTCGTCCACCTCGCCCCGGCCTTCGGCGAGGATGACCAGAACGCCTGCAACGCCAACGGGATCCCGACTGTGGTCACCGTCGACGACCACACGAAGTTCACCGCGTTGGTACCGGCCTACGAGGGACTGCAGGTCTTCGAGGCGAACAAACCGGTGATCCGGGACCTCCGCGAACGCGGCGCCGTGGTCCGGCAGGACACGTACACCCACTCATATCCGCACTGCTGGCGCTGCGACACACCCCTGGTCTACAAGGCGGTTTCGTCGTGGTTCGTCGCGGTGACGCGGGTCAAGGACCGGATGGTCGAGCTCAACCAGCAGATCACGTGGGTGCCGGGGCACGTCAAGGACGGCTCGTTCGGCAAGTGGCTCGCCAACGCCCGGGACTGGTCGATCAGTCGCAACCGGTTCTGGGGCTCGCCGATCCCCGTCTGGCGCTCCGACGACCCCACGTACCCGCGCGTCGACGTCTACGGCAGCCTCGCGGAGCTCGAGCGCGACTTCGGCGTGACGGTGAGCGACCTGCACCGGCCGATGGTTGACGAGCTCGTGCGGCCGAACCCGGACGACCCCACGGGCAGATCGATGATGCGACGGGTGCCCGAGGTGCTCGACTGCTGGTTCGAGTCGGGCTCGATGCCGTTCGCGCAGGTGCACTACCCGTTCGAGAATGCGGAGTGGTTCCACGACCACTTCCCGGGCGACTTCATCGTCGAATACGTCGGGCAGACGCGCGGCTGGTTCTATAACCTGATGGTGCTCTCGACCGCGCTGTTCGACCGCGCGCCGTTTCGGAGCGCGATCTGCCACGGCATCGTGCTCGACGAAAACAAGCAGAAGCTGTCGAAGAGGCTGAAGAACTATCCGGACCCGGTCGGCGTCTTCAACACCTACGGCGCAGACGCCCTC
>DATBGZ010000010.1:0-2542 GCA_036557785.1 Micromonosporaceae bacterium | reverse complement strand
GCTGCCCAAGGACCCGACGCTGGACGCGTCGATCCCGTTCCGCGACGTGCCGAAGAACCGGAGCTGACCCGTGCCGACCCTCGACCGCGACGGAGTGCAGATCGCTTACGACGTCGTCCCCGGTCCCGCCGAAGCGACGCCGTTGCTGCTGACCCACGGCTACGGCGCCAGCAGGGCGATGTGGCGGCCGAACCTCGCCGCGCTGGCGGCGACGCGAACCGTCGTCACCTGGGACATGCGCGGGCACGGCCAGACCGACTCGCCGGAGGACCCGCGGCTCTACTCGCACGAGCACACGGTCGCCGACATGGTCGCGGTGCTCGATGCCTGCCGCATTCCCGTGGCCGCGGTTGGCGGCCTCAGCCTCGGCGGCTTCATGTCACTCGACTTCCGCCGAGCCCACCCCGACCGCGTGCGCTGCCTGCTGCTCTTCGACACCGGCCCGGGGTTCAACAAGGACGAATCGCGGCAGGCGTGGAACGACTACGCGCGCCGGACCGCGGCTACCGCGGACGTCACCGGCCTCGCCCACGCCGCCCGCGGCATGCTCACCCAGCAGGACGCCGGCGTCATCATGTCCCTGCGGGACGTCACCGTCCCCACCCTTGTCCTCGTCGGAGCCGACGACAAGAACTTCCTCGCCGCGGCCGACTACATGGCTACGGCGATCCGCCGCGCAGAGAAGGTCGTCGTGCCGGGTGCCGGGCACGCCGCGAACATCGACCAGCCCAGCGCCTTCAACGACGCGGTCGTCGACTTCCTCGCCCGGCACGCCTAGATGGCCGGCGCGCTGACGGGCATCCGGGTCCTCGACCTGACGTCCGTCGTGATGGGCCCGATGGCAACCCAGATCCTCGGCGACCTCGGCGCCGACGTCATCACCGTCGAAAGCGCGGGCGGCGAGACCAACCGCGTCATGGGACCCGGCCCGCACCCGGCACTGTCCGGCACCTCGCTCAACCTGCTCCGCAGCAAGCGCAACATCGCGCTCGACCTGAAGCACCCAGACGGCCGCGACGTCCTCATGCGACTCGCGGCGACCTGCGACGTGTTCGTCACCAACCTGCGCCCGTCCTCGCTCGGGCGCCTCCGGCTCACCTACGACGAGGTCCGCTGCGCCCGGCCCGACGTCGTTTATTGCCAGGCCCAGGGCTTTCCCGCCGACACCGACCGCGCCAACGACCCCGCTTACGACGACATCATCCAGTCGGCCACGGGCGTCGCCGACGCCGCCCGCCGCGCCTACGGCGAGCCGCGGCTGGTGCCGACCCTGGTCGCCGACAAGGTGGCCGGCCTGACCATCGTCTACACCGTGCTGGCCGCCCTGTTCCACCGCGAGCGGAGCGGCGAAGGCCAGCACATCGAGGTGCCGATGGCCCAGGCGGTGACGGCGTTCATGCTCGTCGAACACGGTGCGGGCGGGGTCCCGCAACCGCCCGCCGGCCCCGCAGGTTACCAGCGCATCCTCACCCCAGAGCGGCGACCCCAGCGGACCTCGGACGGATGGATCAACGTGCTGCCGTACTCGAAGCAGCAGTACGACTCGATCTTCGCCGCGGGTGGCCGGGAGGACCTGCTCGGTGACGCTCGCTACGCCGACGGCCGGGCGCGAATCGCCAACTCCGACTTCCTTTACCAGCAGGTACGCGCGATCCTCGTCCAGCGGACAACAGGCGAATGGCTCGCGTTCTGCCACGACCACGAGATTCCCGCTGCCCCCGTCGTCACCCTCGAAGACCTCCTCGCCGAGCAGCCGGTCATGACGCATCCCCTGGCCGGGGACTATCGGCACATCCGACCGGGCGCCCGGCTCGCCGCCACGCCGATGCGGGCGAGCCGCCCGGCACCGCTCCCCGGCCAGCACAACCACGAGGTCCTGAAAGAAGCCGGCTACTCCGATTCCGACGTCGACGCCCTCCTCACCCGGGGCGTGCTCCGCAGCCTCGGCTCACGAGTGCACAGCCGACCCGCAGGCTGACGAGCCTTCAGCGATGAGTTTCGCGGTCGCCGGCGTCTATCTACTCGACGCTGTTTAGCCAGGATGTCCGCTGGACAATGGAGGGATGCCTCATGGAGATCACCAATCTGGGTCAGGCGGAGGGGCTGCCGCCGGTGGACTGGGCCGCCGTTGCCGAGAAGCTCGATGCGGGGTCGGCGCCGGCTCCGGACGCGCTGAACTCCCGGACGACCTGGCTATCCACTATCAACGAGGACGGTAGCCCGCACGTGACTGCGGTCGGAGCCATGTGGCTGGAAGGCACGTTCTGGTTCCAGACGAGCGCGGGCACGCGGAAGGGGCGTAATGTCGCGCGCGATCCGCGCTGTTCGATCGCGGTGTCGATCCGCGACGCGGACGTGGTGATCGAGGGTGACGCTGCACGAGTGACCGAGCGAGGCGCACTGGCGCGCGTTGCGAAGGCGTGGGCGGACGGTGGCTGGCCAGCCGAACCCGACGACAGCGGGCCGGGCATCACTGCGCCATTCAACGCCCCGTCGCTAGGACCACCGCCGTGGAATGTGTATCGCATTGCGCCACGCTCGG
>DATBGZ010000009.1:0-4883 GCA_036557785.1 Micromonosporaceae bacterium | reverse complement strand
CTCGGCGAACGTTGGCGCCGCCGCGCGCGGTGGTGAGGTTCGCAGGAGATCGTGGGGCGTGATCCCCATCCGGGCCAGAAGGAGCAGCGCCGCGTCGAGTTCGGCCTGCCCCACCACCGTGGTCGTCGGCTGGGCGGTCATGCGGCACCCGCCATGGCCGTGGGGGTGAACATGGCGTCGAGGCTGGCCAACGAAAGGACCATCAGAAGGCCCGCAGTTGGTTCCGCCGCGAGCAGCACCCGGTCGCCGGCAAAGATGGCGCAGGCGTGGCGCGCCGCCGCGGGAAGGTGCACCCGGCCCGCGCTGCTCACGGCGAGGTCACCGTCGTCGGCCGTCCTGACCATGATCGAGCCGCCGGCCACCCGGATGGTGACGGGGTCGCCGGGACGCCAGCCCAGCGCTTGGATGACCGCGCGGTCAGCGATGCGTCCACCAGCGTCGATGGTGCTCATGCCGTAGACCGCCGATCGTGTCCGCCTCGACCGAAGGTCGGGCAGCGGAAGTGGCCGGCCTCGATGCCGTGCGGCGGGGTTGGAGTGGCGCGCAAGCGCCGGCAGCGCCAACGGCGGTACCAGCGGAGGGATCGTGCGGGTGGTCATGCCGACCACCCGGCCCGCGCCGGCCCGACGGTGGAGTGGAGTGGGACCGCCGGAGGGTGTTGAAGTGCGCTTGAACACGCATACGCTGTCTGTTGCAGAGGTGCCTCGCAAGGGTGTCGGAGGGGGGACTTGAACCCCCATGCCCTTGCGGGCACTAGCACCTCAAGCTAGCGCGTCTGCCATTCCGCCACTCCGACGTGACGACTCCCAATCAGTGGACGCTGAAGGATCGCGGCCAATGCTCGGTCGACGACGCATCACTGTACACGTCGCCCGCGCGGCACCTCCATCGGGTTGTGCGACCGCGTCAACTCCAGGTTGACAACTCGAGTCCCGTCAACCTACGGTTGACGCATGACCGCATCCTTTCCCGTACCCCTGGACAACCTGATCGCCTACGTCAAGGCCCTGCAGCCGCACGGCAATCCCCTCGACGAACTGGCCCAGGCGGTCGCGGTCACGGAGCGCCTCGACGAGCAGGGCGACGCGCTGATCGGCCACTTCGTGGATCAGGCCCGCCGCTCCGGTGCTTCCTGGAGCCAGATCGGAGCGAGCATGGGCGTGTCGAAGCAGGCCGCCCAGAAGCGGTTCGTGCCGCGCTGGGACGGCTCCGACCCGGTACCCGAGTCCCGGCTTTTCTCGCGGTTCACGGACCGCGCCCGCAACGTGCTGGCGAAGGCGCAGGCGATGGCCGGCTCTGCCGAGGTGTCCTCCGCCGCCATCGTGGTGGGACTGCTCAGCGAGCCCGAGGGTCTCGCCGCGAAGATCATCCATCAGCTCGGTGTCACGGATCAGGCACTCTGCGCGGCGCTCCGGCTCGACCTGGTCGAGGCCCGCGGCGACGCTGACCCAGGTGCGCTGCGAAGGATCGCCTTCGCCGAGGACGCCAAGAAGCTCCTGACCGGGACCTTGAAGGCCGTGCTCCGGCTGGGACACAACTATGTGGGCACGGAGCACCTGCTGCTCGGTGCCCTGTTCGCGGGACAGGGCACCGCCGCCCCCCTCAATGAGCTCGGCATCACGGTGGACAACGTCGAGGCGGGCATCGCGTCCGAGGTCGCGCGGATCAAGGCCGAGCGTCAGGCGCCGCGAGCCCGCTGACCACGGATATCTCTGCGTGAGTCCGGGCCGACGGCCAGAGCCCCGGTCGCGACACCAAGGCCCCGTGCGCTCACGGAGTACAGTCTCGTGAGACGCAGGACGGGTGTGGATGGAGCGTGGCCGCGCAGTTTCGGGTGCTCGGCACTGTCGAGGCGGACGTCGATGGCCGGATGGTGGATCTCGGGCACGTCCGACAGCGATCGGTGCTCGCGGTTCTCCTGGTCGAGGCTAACGCCACCGTCTCGGTGGAGCAGCTCGCCGACCGCGTGTGGGGCGATCTCCCACCACGCCGCGTGGCCGCGACCATCTACAGCTACGTGTCCCGGTTGCGGCGGTCGTTGGCAGGGATCGAGGGCGTCGACATCGCCCGCCGCCCGGGTGGCTACGTGTTTACGGTCGACCCGATGGCCGTTGACCTGCACCGCTTCCGCCGCCTCGTGGCTGACGCCCGCAAGGCCGAGCCGGCGGTTGCGGTCGGCCTCCTCGACCAGGCGCTGGGGCTGTGGCACGGCATGCCCTTCGCCGGCCTGGACGCCCCATGGCTGGGCCGGGTAAGGGAGAACGCGCTCAACGAGCGATTCGCCGCGGAGCTGGACCGCAACGACATCGCGCTCGAGCGCGGCGACCATGCCCGGTTGCTCGCCGACCTCGGGCGCCGCACCGCCGCGCACCCGTTCGACGAACGGCTCGCCGGGCAGCTCATGCTGGCGCTCTACCGCTCTGGCCGCCAGGCCGACGCGCTGGATCATTACGAAAGGGTTCGGGGGCGGCTCAGCGAGGAACTGGGCGTCGATCCTTCGCCTGCCCTGCAACGTCTGCGCTCACAGCTCCTCTCCGGCGATCCCGTGCTCGCAGTGGCGGGCGGAGACGGATCGCCAAACCGGACCCCTGGCGGCGGCCGTACGGATGAGGCGCCAACCGTACGGGAGGCGCCGCGGTGGTTGACGGTGCCACGACAGCTCCCCGCGCCGCCGTCATCGTTCACCGGTCGGTCCGACCAGATCTCCGAGCTCGACACGGCCATGGCACCGCAGTCTCGGGGCGACAGCGCCGCGGCGATCGCGGCAATCGGTGGCAGCGGAGGGATGGGCAAGTCCTGGCTCGCACTGTGCTGGGCATATCGGAACATGGACAGATTCCCAGATGGCCAGCTCTACCTGAACCTGCGCGGCTTCGATCCCGCCGATGAGCCCTTGGCGCCGGAGGTGGCGCTGGGCAACCTGCTCGAGGCGCTCGGCGTCCCGGCGTCCGCGGTCCCATCCCGCCTCGACGCCCAGGGTGCCCTGTTCCGGAGCCTGACCGCGGGCAGGCGGATGCTGGTGCTGCTCGACAACGCCCGCGACAGCAGCCAGGTGGTGCCGTTGCTGCCAGGCGGACCCAGCTGCGCGGTCCTGGTGACGAGCCGGCAGACCCTCACGGGGCTGGTCACCGCGCACGGTGCCCGGCCGGTGGCCCTCGACGTCCTCAGCGACGCCGAGGCGTACGAGCTGCTGCTCAGCCACCTCGGTACCCATCGGCTGGCGGCAGAGCCGGAGGCCGTCGCCGCGCTGATCGACCACTGTGGAGGCCTGCCGCTCGCGCTCGGCATCGTCGCGGCACGGGCGGCGACCCGCCCGGAGGCACCGCTGTCCCTGCTCGCCGATGAGCTGCGCAGTGCGGCAACCCGGCTCGACGCGCTCAACGCCGGCGAGGTGGCGGTGAACCTGCGGTCGGTCCTCTCCTGCTCCGTGGTCGCGTTGGGCGGCCAGGCCGCTCGAGTCTGCGTGCTGCTGGGGCTGGCGCCCGGGCCCGACATCGGCCTGCCCGCGGTGGCGAGCCTGGTCGCGGCGCCGATCGCGCGAACCCGCGCCTGGCTCGCTGAAGTTCTCTATGCGCATCTGTCGCAGGAGGCCGCACCGAACCGGTACCGGATGCACGATCTGGTTCGTCTCTACCTCAGCGAGCGGGCGCGGTCGGTGGCGGAGTACGACGAGGCCACCAACCGGGTGCTGGACCACTACCTGCACACCGCCCACGCCGCCGACAACGCCATCCGCGCCGGCAGCGATCCGATCCCGCTCACCCCGGCCCGGCCCGGCGTCGTTGCCGAGCCGATCACCGACCACTCGCGCGCACTGGACTGGTTCACGGCCGAACACGACGTTCTGGTCGCCGCGGTCGAGCAGGCCGCGGCTCACGGCTTCGACTCCCATGCCTGGCAGCTCGCACAGGCATGCCAGACCTTTCTCAGCCGTCGCGAGCACTGGCACGACCTGCTGCGCACGCAGCGTACGGCCGTTGGCGCCGCGCAACGGCTCGCCGACCCGCTCGCCCAGACGTACGCACATCGAGGCCTCGGCAACGCCTACATCGGGCTCGGCCGATACGAACAGGCCCATGCCCAACTGGAGCTCGCGTTGGAGTTCGCGGCCGCGGTGGACGAGCCGGTGTGCCTCGCCCACGCGCACCGGGGCCTGGGCCGGCTCTTCGCCAAGCAGGGCCGGTTCGACGCGGCGCTGCCGCATGATGAGCGTGCGCTGGAGATCTACGGAAGGGCCGCGAACCCGTTCGGGCAGGCGGCGGCGCTCAACGCTCTTGGCTGGCACTTGACCCACCTGGGCGAGAGTCAGGCGGCGGTGACGCGGTGCAGTCAGGCGCTTGCCCTCTACGAGAAGCTCGGCGACCGGCACGGGCAGGCACTGACCTGGGACAGCCTCGGCTATGCCCGGTTCCGCCTCGGCGAGCACCGCGCGGCCGTCGCGTGCTACGAGCGAGCCGTCGAGATCTTCCGCGAGCTCGACCATCGCAAGCTGATGGGCGCGTCTCTGGTCGAGCTCGGGGATGTCCTGCATGCGGCTGAGGACGCGCTCGCGGCGCGGGGCGTGTGGGAGGAGGCGCTGCGCGTCTACGCGGAACTCCGCGACCCCGCTGCCGACGGCGTCCGGGAACGGCTGCGCCGCGTGGTGTCCTGACCCCGACACCACTGGCCGCCGCACGGCCCGCTCAAGGTTCGCCGAAGATCCGTTCAAGGATCGCCGACAACACTGATCCGATGTCACAGAACGCGACGCTCGTCGCCGACCTTGACGTGGCGGCGGTGCGGTCCCATTTCGACTTCGTCGGGGCGGGTCGGGTCGTCACGAACAACGCGGCCAGCACCCAGCCGCCGCGGGAGCTGGTCGAGCTCTACCAGCGGCTGACGCC
>DATBGZ010000008.1:0-25183 GCA_036557785.1 Micromonosporaceae bacterium | reverse complement strand
CCGATCGACTCCCAGCATCTCGACTGGTCGGTCGACACCGACCTGGCCGCCTGAACCGTCAGCGCCGGGTGGCCGGTGAGGCTCGGATCGCAATCCGTACCTCGCGGCGCAGATCCGGGTCGACGGTGCAGTCTTTGGCGTCCCCCCGGTCAGGCACGCACGGCGTCCACCGTGCCGCCGTCGGCCAAGCGCCGACCGAGCCGTGTTTCTCTGGATAGAAGGTCACCGAGTTGTGGATCTTGTGCTCCCATTTGCTCCCACACCGGCCCCAGAACGCCGACAGCGGCCGTCCGGAGATCCGAAAGAACGGCCGCTGACCTGGGCATATAGCTGGTGGGCGATACTGGGATCGAACCAGTGACCTCTTCCGTGTCAAGGAAGCGCGCTCCCGCTGCGCCAATCGCCCGAGGCGGGTGCGGGAATCGAACCCGCGTACAGGGCTTTGCAGGCCCTTGCCTAAGCCACTCGGCCAACCCGCCGGAGGTCCCTTACTACGATTCTCGCAGTGGGCGCCGGTTCGGCGGTGACGAGCCGCCGCAGCGAGCGGACGACGGGACTCGAACCCGCGACCCTCACCTTGGCAAGGTGATGCGCTACCAACTGCGCTACGTCCGCGTGCCTCCGGTGACCCGGGCGACGGATGCAAACTCTATCCGACGCGTCTGAGCCACGCCAACCGGGTTCCCCGCGCGTCGCCCGACCGCGTGGGGCTGATGCGACCAGTGTGGCGCCGGCCGTACGGCCAGTGCGACCAGCGGAGCGCCGACCGTACGGCCAACGCGACCAGCGGAACCCCGGCCGTACGGGCTGATCATGACCGGGTCGCGGCGAGGCCGGTGCAGGCGCGCAGATCGTCGAACTTGTCGAGGATCCGCGTCGCCTCGGCGCCGGTGGACGGGATCGACTGCCCGGTGCTCCGGCTGACGATGGCGGGAACGAGCTCTGCTCCGGTGACCGAGGCCCCGGTCAGGGTCACCCGCAGCACACCCGTGTCCGGGTTCGAGGTGTCGGAGTACCAGAGGAAGTTGCCGATGCTGTAGGCCACGTACGTGCCGCCGAGCCAGCCGGCTCCCTCCAGGATGTGCGGGTGCGCCCCGATGATCAGGGTGGCGCCCGCGTCGGCGAACTCCTTGGCGGTCCGCCGTTGCAGGTCGGTGGGGCAGGTGCTGCGCTCCTCGCCCCAGTGCACGAAGACCACCACGACATCGGCCTGGGCGCGGGCGGCCCGGATCGCGGCGACGGCGGTGGCGAGCTGATCGGAGGTGCGGGCGTACGCCAGGCCGGGCCGGGTCTTCGTCGCGCTCCAGGTCGAGGTGTACGTGTCGACCTCGGTGAGGCCCACGATGGCGATGCGCACGCCCTGGATCGTGGTGACGTAAGGCGCGTAGGCACTGCTCGCGTCCGAGCCCGCACCGACCAGTGGCATGCCCGCATCCGCGGCGTACTTCAGTGTGTCGGCGAGCCCGACCTGGCCGTAGTCCATCCCGTGGTTGTTCGCGACGGTCACCACGTCGATGCCGGCTGCCTTGATCGCGTCGAAGGCGGCGGGCCGGGCGCGGAATGTGTACTCCTTGTCGGCGGCGGTGCCCCGCTGGGTCACCGGGGTCTCGAGGTTCACCATCGCGAGGTCGGCCGCGTTCAGGATCGACGCGGCCGGCCCGAGCGCGGTGGCCGGATTCTTGAGCAGGGCGTCGGTGCGTTTCATGAAGTGCACGTCGCCACCGAAGGCGAGCGTGATCGTGGGCGGGGTGGGCGAGGCGGTCACCGACGGCGCGGTCGACGTCGGTACGGTCGGCGACGGCGAGGCGACCGGTGCGTTGCCGGTGCAGCCGGCCACAATCAGCAGACCCGCGAGGGCGGTCAGTGCCCGGAACGTGGCCGACGCGATGGGGCGCACGGTCGCGAGCATAGGTGCAGCGCTGCGCCGCCATGTAGGGCCGAACGGTCAGGCCGAGGCGCGCACCACGAGGTGCGTGTCGAGCACGACCAGCGGCGCGGGGACCGACTCGCCACGCACATGGCAGACGAGCAGTCGCGCCATCTCGCGCCCCATCGCCTCGACCGGCTGGTGCACGGTGGTCAGCGCCGGGTCGGTCTGGCGGGCCAGCACCGAGTCCTCGAAGCCGACCACGGCGACGTCGGCCGGCACCCTCCGGCCGTACTCGCGCAGGGTACGCATCGCGCCGACCGCCATGAGGTCCGAGGCGCAGAAGACGCCGTCGATGTCGGGGTGGCGGTCGAGCAGGGTCCGCATCGCCTCGGCGCCGCTGGCCTCGGAGAAGTCGCCGTACGCGATCGCCGACTCGGCGACCCGCCGCCCCGCCTCCGCCAGCGCCTGCCGGTAGCCACTGAGGCGCTCCACGCCGACGGCCATGTCCTGGGGGCCCGCGATCGTGGCCACTCGACCCAGACCCCGGCCCAGCAGATGCGCCACGGCGGCCCGGGCGCCACCCGCATTGTCGGCGTCCACGCACGACAGTTGGTCGCCGACCGCCGGCGGTGCGGCGCCCGGCCGGCCACAGACGACGACCGGCAGGCCGCGCTCCGCGAGCAGGCTCGGTAGGCGGTCCTCGCCGTGCAGCGACATGAGCAGCACGCCGTCGACGTGCTGCGGGGTCAGGTGGTGCTCGACCCGCTCACGCTCGCGCTTCGACTGCGCCATCGCGAGCCAGAGCTGCATGGGCGTCTCGAGCAGCACCGAGTTGATGCCCCGGATGATGCCGGCGAAGAACGGCTCGCCGAAGACGCGCTCCTCGGACTCGGATACCACGAGAGCGACGGAGTCCGTCCGCTGGGTGACGAGGGCTCGTGCCGCCCGGTTCGGGACATATCCGAGCTTCTCGATTGCCCGTTGCACCGCGGCTCGGGCGTTGTCGGAGACCTGCGGCGAGCCGTTGACCACGCGCGAGACGGTGCCCCGCCCGACCCCAGCCAGCGCTGCGACCTCGTCGAGCGTCGGTCGCCCCGCGGACCTCGCGCGCTGCATAGCCACTGTTTTCCCCTTGTTTCACTCCCCCGGCGGCGGCCCGGACGGCCGGTCGTCGAGGGCCTGTTC
The DNA here is from genome assembly GCA_036557785.1 of Micromonosporaceae bacterium. Lineage (GTDB taxonomy): Bacteria > Actinomycetota > Actinomycetes > Mycobacteriales > Micromonosporaceae > DATBGZ01. Next base: position 22,128 of record DATBGZ010000008.1, on the reverse strand, counting down.
GGTTGTTCACCCCCGATTGTGCCTGCCCTAGGTACCGGGCCGCGGCGCCGGTGGGGGCATCGGCGGTGCGTCCGGCAGTTCTCGCTGGGCGATCACGGAGGAGTACCAGTGGGCGCTGGCCTTCGGGATGCGTCGCTGGCTCAGGTAGTCCACATAGAACAACCCGAACCGGCGCGTATAGCCCCAGGCCCACTCGAAGTTGTCCACCAAGGACCAGGCGAAGTAGCCCCGCACCGGCACACCCGCCGCGATCGCGTCCTGGCACGCACGCAGGTGGGCGTCGAGGAACTCGCACCGCTCCGGGTCGTCGACCGTCCCATCCGGCCCGACCTCGTCCGGGAAAGCGGCGCCGTTCTCGGTCACGTAGAGCGGCACAGACGGGTACTGGTCGGCGATCCTGCGCAGCACCTCGGTGAGCCCCGGTGCGTCGATCTCCCAGTCCATGGCCGTGACCGGCACGTCGCGCCGGACGAAGCGCACCGCCTCGCTGCCGACATAGGCCCCGCTCGGCGTTGGTCCGCGCCAGTCGATGCACCCGTCCGGTCCAGGCTCCGGCGCGGCGAGCACGTTGCGGCTGTAGTAGTTCACACCGAGCAGCGACAGCGGCCGCGAGATGACCGCCAGATCGCCGTCGCGGACGTGGCCGAAGTCGGTCACAGGCGCCAGGTCCGCGACCACATCCTCCGGGTACTGCCCGCGCAGCACGGGGTCGAGGAAGAGCCGGTTGGACAGCCCGTCGATCCGCCGTGCCGCCTCGATATCCTCCTGCCGGGTCGAGGCTGACGAGGTCGCGTAGAGGTTGAGCGTGATGCCCAGTTGCGTGTCCGGACCCTGAGCGCGCATCGCGTCGACCGCGAGCCCGTGCGCGAGCAGCAGATGATGCACGGCCCGGACGGCGGCTGCAGGGTCCCGCCGTCCGGGCGCGTGATCCCCCGAGGCGTAGCCAAGGAAGGCCGAGCACCACGGCTCGTTGAGCGTGGTGAAGTGGCGCACCCGGTCACCGAGTGCACTGTGGACCATGGCGGCGTACTCCGCGAAGCGCGCTGCGGTGTCGCGGACGGGCCAGCCGCCGGCGTCCTCGATCGGCTGCGGCAGGTCCCAGTGGTACAGCGTGAGCCATGGCTCGATGCCGGCCTCGAGCAGCTCGTCGGTCAGCCGGCGGTAGAAGTCCAGCCCGGCCGGGTTCGCCGGCCCGGATCCGGCCGGCTGCACGCGCGACCAGGACACCGAGAACCGGTAGGCGGACAGACCCAACCCGCGCATGAGGGCGACATCGTCACGGTACCGGTGGTAGTGATCGACGGCGATGTGGCCGGTGTGCCCGCCCACAACGGCGCCCGGGCGCTCGCTGAACGTGTCCCAGATGGACGGTGTCCGCCCGTCGGTCGCGGTGGCTCCTTCGATCTGGTAGGCCGCCGTGCCCGCGCCGAAGACGAAGCCCTCGGGGAACCGACGCCCGCCGTTCAACGCGGCCTGCTCGGCTGGGCCGGGCCGAGAGACCGCGCCCGCGTGGGCGCCAGGGTCGATCGCCGGGGCGTTAAGAGGCTGCCAATCAGTCACAGGTGAACCGAACCTTCCACGACGCCGCCGAAAGGCCCGGCGAGCACTGTCCTTGTCCCGGCGCCGAGCGTCCGCTGCTCGCCCCGCAAGCTCCGCCGCGCGGTCCTCATCCCTTGATCGCCCCTTGCATGATCCCGCTGACGATCTGGCGGCCGAGCAGGATGAACACCGCGAGAACGGGCAGCGTGCCCAGCAGGGTGCCGGAGAGGATGATGGACATGTCGGGAACATAGCCCGCGTTAAGATTGTCGATGGCGACCTGCACCGTCGGGTTGTCCGAGTTGAGGACGATCAACGGCCAGAACAGGTCGTTCCACGTCGCCATGAACGTGAGCATGCCGAGCACGGCCATGGCGGGCCGGGCAATGGGCAGCACGACCGAGACGAAGATGCGGGCAGAACTCGCCCCGTCGATGCGTCCTGCTTCGATGAGCTCGTCGGGCAGCGCCCGGACCAGATACTGGCGGAGGAAGAACACGCCGAAGGCGGTCACCAGACCCGGGAGGATGACCGCGGGCAGTTGGCCCACGAGGTCGAGCTTCGCCATCAGGATGAACAGCGGCACGATGCCGATCTGCATCGGGATGAAGGTGGTGGCGATGACCAGGCCCAGCAACAGGTTGCGGCCGCGGAAGCGCAGCTTGGCGAAGGCGAATCCGGCGAGCGTGCCGAACAGGACGGTACTGAGCGAGACACTGCCCGAGACGATGACCGAGTTGACCAACGCCTTGGCCATGTTGACGTTGTTCAACGCCTCGCCGAAGTTGCGGATGAGGTTCGGTCCCGGGACCAGGTTCGGCGGCACCTGGTTGATCTCGGTGTTGGAGGTCGAGGCCGCGACGATCGTCCAGTAGAACGGGAACACCGAGACGATGAAGACGATCGCCAGGATCGTGTACGTGAGCCAGGAGGCGGAGAACGCCCCCCTGCGGCGGCTGCGCCGGCGCGGGCCGAGGGCATGAGATGTGTCGCGGGCTTTTACCGCTTCGGCGGTCAGCACGGCCATGGCGTCTCCTAGTCGATGTCCCGGGAGCGCCGCGCGAGCGCCGTATTGATGAACACGAAGATCACGATGATCAGGAACATCAGCCAGGCGACCGCTGCGGCCGAGCCGAGGTGCCCGTAGATGAAGCCTCGTTCGTAGAAGTACATAGCGAGCGTCTGGTACTGCCTGCTGGCGCCGCCCAGCGCCGCCTGGGTGCCGCCGGCCGAGAACAGCAGCGGCTCACCGAAGAGTTGCAGCGATCCGATGGTCGAGATGACGACCGTGAAGAGGATGGTCGGGCGCAGCGAGGGAATGGTGACGGACCGGAACTGGCGCCACCGGCTCGCGCCATCGACCTCTGCCGCCTCGTAGAGCTCCGATGGGATCGCCTGCATGGAGGCCAGGTAGATCAGCGCGTTGTAACCCGTCCAGCGCCAGATGACGATGCACGAGATCGCGACCTGGGCCGGCCACTTCTCCTGCGTGAAGTCAATGTTCTGCATATGGAAGACCGTGTGCAGGATGTAGTTGATCGGGCCGACGTCGCGGTTGAAGAGCTGCGCGAAGACCACCGCCGCCGCCGCCACGGACGTGGCGTACGGCGCGAGAACCGAGATCCGCCAGAACGTGCTGGCCCGCAGGCGGTAATTGAGGATGTGCGCCAGGCCCAAGGCCATCAGCAGTTGTGGTACCGCGGAGAAGACGCCGAGGGTAACCGTGTTGACGAAGGCGTTCCAGAAGAACGAGTCGTGCAGGATGTACGTGTAGTTGCTGAAGCCGGCCGGCGCACCCATCTTGTCCGCGGTGAGGAACTCGGTCTTGTGCAGCGAGACCCAGGCGGTCCAGAGCATCGGGTAGAGCCCGAAGATCGCGAACAGGACGAAGAACGGCGCGACGAACATGTAGGGCGAGAACTTGATGTCCCACCGGGACAGCCGGTTGCGCCGGCGGGGGTCGGGCGTTCGGCTCGCGCGGGACTGCCCGGTCTCCGCGGTGATCACAGCCATGGGCTTCCTGCCTCCCGGTCGTCTCGTGCGATCGGCCTCTGTGACGGGTGTTCCGGCCCGGCGAGTGACCCCGCCGGGCCGGAACCCCCCATTACCAGGTGGGCGTCAGCCCGTGATTGCCGGGATGTCCTTGGAGAGCAGTTGGTTCCAGGACTGATCCGAGGTTTGGTCGCCGGTCTCCACCCTCGTGATGGCGGTGGAGATGGCGTTCTTGATGTCACCGTCGTGCAGACCGGTCACCGCCACGACGAGCTTCGAGGCCGAGTCGGCGAAGATCTGGCCGATCGGGGCCGGCTGGCCCGTGCCGCCGCTGAAGTACGCGTCGGTGGCCGAGGCGACGGTCGGGTCCGCTGCCGCCTTGCTGTTCGACGGGAAGTTGCCGACGGCCTTGAAGATCGCGGCTTCCTGCTCCGCCGCGGTCAGCCAGGAGATCAGGTCGTACGCCTCCTTGGGGTGCGCCGCACCCTTCGGGATGGACAGGTACGAGCCGCCCCAGTTGCCGCCACCGCCCGGGATGCTGGCGATGTTCCAGAAGTCCTTGCTCATGGCGCCAGCCTCGGACTTGATGTAGCCAACCATCCACGATGGGCACGCGATGGTGGCGAACGTACCGGTCGTGAACGCGATGTTCCACGCGGTGCTGAACTGGCTGAGCTTCGCGGTCAGACCCTTGCTCGCGAGCTCAACCGACTGGTCCCAGGCCGTCTTCACGGCAGGGTTGGTGCTGACGATCAGGTTGCCAGAGGCGTCGTAGTACTGGTTCTGCGACTGGCCGATGATCGCGTTGAAGATGCCGCCCGCGGTGTCGACGAAGTAGGAGCCAGCCGGCGCCTTCGACTTGTACTGCTCGCCGGCGGCGATGTAGCCGTCCCAGCCGTCCTTCCACAGGTCGGAGACAGCGCTGGGGTCGGTGGGCAGACCGGCCGCCTTGAACAGGTCAGCGCGGTAGCAGATCGCCAGCGGGCCGATGTCGGTGCCGAGACCGATCACCTTGCCGTCACTGGTCGAGCCAGCCCCCCACTTCCAGGGGTAGAAGTTGTCCTTCAGTGAGCTGGCACCGTACGTGTTGAGGTCGACGAACTTGTCGGCGAGCTGGGAGGTGACGGCCGTGATGCGACCGACCTCGATGCCCTGCACGTCGCCAAGGCCGGAGCCGCCGGCGAGGCTGGCCTGCAGGCCGGTCCAGTAGGTGGCCTCCTGCTCGACCGTCTGGTAGTCGATCTTGATGTTCGGGTGTTCCTGCTCATACTTGTCGAACAGTCCCGCTTCCTTGTAGCCGAAGGTGCCGAACAACCGGACCTTGAGCGTGATCTGCCCGGAGTTCCCGCTGTTGCTCGAGCAAGCAGCGGCGAGCATCAGCGACACGGCGACGACGCCGAGTGCCGCGATGCCCTTCCTTCCTGCCATGCGCATTGTTCCTCCCTGATGGCCGAACGACGGGTCCGGCGTGGCGATGGGTTGCGCGAGATCGGGGAGGCCGGGGCCGCCCGATCATGCTTGCGGTGTGTGTCGAAGGACCCGGCATACTCCGGCTTCGGGGGCAGATCCTGCCTGACGTGTCGGGAGCGGTCGAGTCTTCATCTGCCGTCCGTATGTGGCGGGCGCCACTCGGTGCGGGAGCGCTCCCATAGCGAAGCGCCGAGTCATTGAGAGTGTCAAGGGCCATATGGGAGCGTTCCCAATTCGTTACCAACAAGCCACCCCGAAGCACCCCTGTAACAGCCGATGGGACTCGTTTGTCCCTTATGGTGTCTTGGATCGATTACCACGGTCATCGCCCGATGCGAACTATCCATGAGAGCGCTCCCATCGCGGCGGAAGAGCGCTTCAGAAGCGCCTCCCGTCGGGCATGCTGTACGCCGTGATCTGTCCCGCGTGCCGCAACGGCAAGCACGAGCAGTGCCGCGGTGCCAACTGGTGCGACTGCCAGCACCGTAAGCCCACCCCGACCGAGCCCGCCACCGGCCGAGCGGGCGAGTAAACCGGCCCCCCTTCTCCCGCGATCTTGGGCGGATCGCTGCTTGTTGATCTCCAATCACAGCGATAACCCCAAGATCGCGGGATACAAGCAGGTCCTGACTCGCCAGAGCCGCGCGGATGCCGGGGGTTGTCGGCGCGCTGCGGCAGGATGCGGGCATGACCACTCCCGATCATCTGGCCTCCGTCGGCCGGGTGCTGGGCACGCTCGACGCGACACCGCTGCAGTTCTGGGTGGCGGTGCGGCCGGGCGCTTACCTGCAGCTCGACGACGTCGTGGTGACGACGCGGGTGCTGCCCCATGGCGACCCGGTCATGATCGCGGGCGTGGTGACCCAGGTACGGGCACGGCACGAGGGAGCGACCTTCGACTCGGACGTGTTCGCGATCGCCGACGGGACGCTGCCGGCGCAGGTGCAGGAGGCGGCCGAGATCACCACGACCCGGGTCGAGCCGGAGATCTACGTTCCGCCCGAGCCGGGGGCGCCGGTGCGCCGGGCCGCGGGCGAGGAGCGCGACGGCGCACTCTACTTCGACCGGATGGAGAAGCGGATCCCGATCGGCTTTGGTCGCGACGGGCAGACGCTGTTCCTCAACGCGGAGTTCCTCGACGGGACGCGCGGCGCACACGTGAGCATCTCCGGCATCTCGGGCGTGGCGACGAAGACGAGCTTCGCCACCTGGCTGCTCTACTGCGTCTTCCGCTCCGGGGTGCTCGGTGGTGCTGGCGAGACCACGAATACCCGGGCGTTGATCTTCAACGTCAAGGGCGAGGACCTGCTCTTCCTCGACCACCCCAACACCCGGCTGGACGCCGCGACCGAGCAGGCGTACGGCCGGCTGGGGTTGCCGGCCGGACCCTTCCCCGACGTGCGGGTCTACGCGCCGCCGCGCGCCGGCGACCGTACCGGCTACCCCGACGTGGCGAGCCGGCTGGTCGGCGTGGACCCGTTCTACTGGACCATCGCCGAGTTCTGTGCCGATCGCCTGCTGCCGTTCGTCTTCGCCGACGCCGACGATGACCGCCAGCAGTACACGATGGTCGTGCACGCCGTCACCGCCCACCTGGCGCGGGTCGCCGAGCCCGCCGAGGGCGCGGTGGTCATCGAGGGCCGGCGCGTGGGCTCGTACGAGGACCTCGTCGACCTGCTGCAGGATCGGCTGCTGGACGAGGACGCGCGTGCCGCGTGGGCTGGCTCGGCAGTCGGCCTGGGCACGGTCAACGCGTTCCTGCGCCGCCTGATCTCCAGCAAGCGCGACCTGGCCCGGCTGGTCCGCGGCGACCTCGACCCGGCGCGCGACCACGGCGTGAACACCGCCGAGAGCCGCCAGGTCACGGTGGTCGACCTGCACAACCTGCCCGACCGGGCACAGCGGTTCGTGGTCGGCGTGATCCTCAAGACCGAGTTCGAGCGCAAGGAGCGGGCCGGCACCGCCAAGCCACTGCTCTTCGTGGTGCTCGACGAGCTCAACAAGTACGCCCCGCGCGAGGGCAGCTCCCCCATCAAGGACGTCCTGCTCGACATCGCCGAGCGCGGACGCTCGCTGGGCGTGGTACTGATCGGGGCTCAGCAGACCGCGAGTGAGGTGGAGCGGCGGATCCTGGTCAACTCGGCGATCAAGGTGACCGGTCGGCTCGACGCCGCCGAGGTGACCCGGCCCGAGTACGGCTTCCTCCCCCCAGCGCAGCAGAAGCGCGCGCTGATCGCCAAGCCGGGCACCATGTTCCTCAACCAGCCCGACATCCCGGTGCCGCTGGTCGCCGAGTTCCCGTTCCCCGCCTGGGCCACCCGGCCGGCCGAGGCGGGCGCGCCGCCGTCGGCGACGCTGCGCTCCCTGGTGACCACGACGGACGCCTTCGCGGTGGTCCGCAAGTCCCGCCGACAGACTGTCCCTGACGACGAGATCCCGTTCTGAGCCGGTCGCCATGAAGCTGCTGCACACCTCCGACTGGCACCTCGGCAAGGTCCTCAAGGGACAGTCCCGGCTGGACGAACAGGTGGCCGTCCTCACGGACATCGTCGAGATCGCCGAGCGGGAGCGCCCCGACCTGGCGATCGTGGCGGGCGACATCTACGACGCCGCGGCACCGACGGCCGAGACCGAGAAGCTCGCCGTACGGGCGCTGTCGGCCCTGCGCCGGCACGCCGCCGCCGTGGTCGTGGTGGCCGGCAACCACGACCATGGCCCGCGCCTGGACGCCCTGCGCACCTGGGCCGAGGGCGCCGGGATCACGCTGCTCGGCCTGATCGGCAAGCCGGAGGACCACCTCATCAGCGGCACCACCCCGGCCGGCGAGGCGTGGCGCCTCGCGGCGCTGCCCTTCGTCTCCCAGCGCTACGCCGTCCGGGCATCGGAGATGTTCGAGCTCTCGGCCGCCGAGGCGTCGGCCACCTACGCCGAGCACGTATCGAGGCTGCTGGCGACGCTCACCAGGGACTTCGCCGACGGGTCGGCCACGGTCAATCTCGTGACCGCCCACCTGACCGTGGTCGGCGCGAAGACCGGTGGCGGCGAGCGCGACGCGCACACGATCGAGGCCTACTGCGTCCCGGCGAGCGTCTTCGGCTCGTCCGTGCACTACGTGGCGCTGGGCCACCTGCACCGTCGCCAGCAGGTCCCTGGTCCCTGCCCGGTGCACTACTGCGGCTCGCCGTTCGCGGTCGACTTCGGCGAGGAGGAGAACCGGCCGTCGGTGTCCATTGTGGAGCTCACGGCGCACACCGCCCCGCGGCTGACGCCAGTGCCGATCGCGTCGGCCGTACCGCTGCGAACGGTACGCGGCTCGCTCGCCGACCTCGCGGCGCTACGGGTCGACCCGGCGGCATGGCTGCGGGTCTATGTCCGCGAGGCGCCACGCGCCGGGCTGAAGGAGGCCGTGCAGGAGCTGCTCCCACGAGCCCTCGAGGTCCGCATCGATCCCGAGGTCACCAAACCAGCCGCCACGCCGGCGCCGGCGATGGGCAGCTCCGCCCGGTCGCCCGGGGAGCTGTTCGCGGAGTACCTCGCGGTGCGCGGCGTCCAGGACCCGGCCGTCACCGCGCTCTTCCAGGACATCTACGAGGAGTGCGTGACGCCGGGAGGATCGCAGCGAGGGACGAGCGAGGACCGGACCGGCCACGCTGGACGCAGAGGAGTGATCTCGTGAGGCCGCTGCGCCTGGATCTGCACGGGTTCACCGTGTTCCGGCAACCCACCACAGTGGACTTCTCCGACGCGGACTTCTTCGCCCTGGTCGGGCCGACCGGTTCCGGCAAGTCGACCGTGCTGGACGCGATCTGCTTCGCCCTCTACGGCACGGTTCCCCGCTGGGCCGACCGGCGCGGCATCGAGCACGCGCTGGCCCCCTCGTCGACGCAGGCGCGGGTACGGCTGGTCTTCGAGGTGTCCGGCGCGCGGTTCGTGGCGACGCGGGTGGTGCGCCGCGACGCCAAGGGCCGGGTCGGCACCGCGCACGCCGGGCTCGAGCAGTTGGCGCCCGACTTCGACCTGCGGTCGTTCGACACCGCCCCGGCCGAGCGCGCCGAGAGCCTGGGCACCGTGCTCGCCGGCACCTGGTCGGAGATGGAGGAGGCCGTCCTCGCCACGGTCGGCCTGCCGTACGACCAGTTCACCACGTGCGTGCTGCTGCCGCAGGGCGAGTTCGCGCGCTTCCTGCACGCCAAACCGAAGGACCGCCAGGACATCCTGGTCCGCCTGCTGGGCCTGCAGGTCTACCAACGCGTCGGCGAACGCGCGGGCGTTCGGCAGCGCGAGGCCGAGGCGAGGGCGGAAGCGACCCGGCATCTGCTCGGCGACCTCGGTGGGGCCGACGACGCGGCACTCCGGGCGGCCGAGGAGTCGCTCGAGCGGGTACGCACGCTGGTCGGCGAGGTCGAGACGATGCTGCCCGCGCTGGAGCAGGCTCAGGCCGCGGGCGAGCGGGCCAGATCCGACCTGGCGGCCGTGGAGCGGGACCTCGCGGCGCTGCAGGCCGTACGGCCGCCGACCGCCGTGGCCGCGCTGCAGGCCGAGGTCAGCGCGGCCCGCGACGCCGCCCGGGCCGCCCAGGCGGACGTGCACGTGGCGGAGGACGCCGAGGAGAAGGCGCGGGCCGAGCTCGCCTCGGCGGGTGATCGCACGGCCCTGAGCCGACTACTGGACGCGCACGGCGAGCGGACCCGGCTCACCGCGCGGGTCCGCGATGCCGCCGCGGCCTTGGCGAAAGCCACCGCCGAGCAGGACTCGGTCGCCGACCGACTGGCGAAGGCGCACGCTGGCGCCGAGAAGGCGGCGCAGGCACTGCGCGCGGCGCAGGCCGGTGTCGAGCGGGCGCAGACGGCGGACCGGGCCGCGTCGCTGCGCGTGCACCTGGTCGCCGGGCAGCCGTGTCCGGTCTGCGAGCAGCCGGTGCCGAGCGTGCCCGCGACCGGAGCCCCGCTGCTGCGCGCCGCCAAGGAGAAACTGGCGAAGGCGGAGAAGGCCACACTGGCCGCCGCCGAGGCCGAGCGCGTCGAGGACCGGGCGTTGCGCGAGGCGGATCGCGGCCTCGCCACGGTCAGCGCCCAGCACCAGGAGTCGGCGACCCGGCTCGCGGCGTTGGAGTCCACATTGGACGCTGCGCCAGACGCCTCCACTGTGGAGTCCGCGCTGGCCTCCATCGCCGAGCGGGAGCGGGTCGTCGCGGGCGCGGCCGAAACGGTACGGGCGGCCAGGCAGGGGTCGCGCGGCGCGACGAGCCGGCTCGCCACCGCCGAGGAGCGGGAGCGCGCCGCGTGGCGGGAGTACGACGCTACCCGCGACGCGGTCGCCGCGCTGGCGCCGCCCGCCACCGACCGGGATCGGCTCGTCGAGTCGTGGCAACAGTTGGCGGCGTGGGCGCGGGAGCGCGCCGACGACCGGACCCGGGCACGCGAGGCCGCCCTGGCGGCTGCGGAGACCGCGCTGGCGAGCCTCGTGGAGGTGACGTCCACCCTGGACGCCCTGGTGGAGGTTGCCGGGCCGGGCAGTGAGCCGGTCCAGCACCGCACCACGGCAGGACAGGCAGCGGCAGGACGGGCAGCGGCAGGACGGGCAGCGGCAGGACGGCAGGCGGCAGGGCAGGAGGCGGCGTCGTACCGGCAAGCGGTCGCCCTCGCGGAGCAGCGCGCGATCGCCGAGCGCGACCGGGTGCTGGAACGCCGCGCCCAGGCCGAGCGGCTGCGCGAGCAACTCGCCACCCACGAGAACGAGGCGCGGGTGGCCAAGGCGCTGGCCCTGCACCTGCGCGCGAACCAGTTCGAGCGGTGGCTGCTCACCGAGGCGCTGGACGCGCTCGTGGCCGGCGCGTCGGGCATCCTGCACGACCTCTCCGGCGGGCGGTACGAGCTGGCCCATGCCGACGGGGAGTTCTCGGTCATCGACAACGCCGACGCGAGCCTGCGTCGTGGGGTGCGCACGCTGTCTGGCGGTGAGACGTTCCAGGCCTCTCTGGCGCTCGCCCTCGCCCTCTCGGAGCAGCTCACCGGCCTGTCCCAGGCGTCGGCGCGCCTTGAATCGATCATGCTCGACGAAGGCTTCGGCACGCTCGACTCCGACACGATGGACACGGTCGCGGCCACGCTGGAGAACCTGGCGTCCCGCGGCGATCGGATGGTGGGCGTGGTCACCCACGTGGCCGGGCTCGCCGAGCGGATCCCCATCCGCTACCAGGTCAGCCGCGACGGGCGCGGAACCGCTCACATCAGTCGCAGCATCAGCTGACCGAACGAGATTGTCAGATCCTTCTGCGACGATCCAGGCAGACGACGTGACACCGGGAAGGGACGAGACGGGACACCGCGTGACCGAGACCGTGAAGCTCTACGTGGACGCGTGGGATCCGTCCTACGCCGCCCCGCTCGAGAACGCCGAGGCGGGGCCGGTCGGTGAGAGCACCGCGCAGGTACGCGCCGACATCGAGTGCGAGCCCGGGGCATGGACGCCGTTGCAGCCCGCGGCCCAGCGGCGCGTTCCCGGCACGGTGCTGCTGGTCGACGGCATCCGGCGCATCGACGCCCGGGTCTGGGTCGAGGAGCCGGATGGTACTCTCCACAGTGGACTAGCGGCCTCTTACGCGGCGGGCGTGGTGCGCTGCGACCTGCGTCGGGGCAGCGCGGACGTCGCCGGTGCCCGCGTCGTGCGGGGGTTCTTCACCTCCAGCGTCGAGGCCGAGGACATCGTCACCGGCGCGGCCCGTTACCAGGTGCACCGGGTGGCGAACACCGACCCCGCGCAGCTGACCTCCGCGATCCAGCCGAAGCTACGCTCCCTGGAGAACGAGGTCGCGGCGCTGGCCCGGGCCACCACGGAGACGCTGCACCCGGAGCATCCGGGCGATGACGACCTGCTGGTGCTCGACGGGCCACTGACCGGGCGCGACCAGCTCCCCCGGGCCCTGGGGTACGTGAAGACCCACCGGGTGCAGTACCTCCCGCCCGATCTGTCCACAGTGGTCGCCAAGCTCGCCGCCGGTCAGCGCACGCCGGTCTTCCTGCTCGGCACGTCCTGGAACCGCTACACCTGGTACCTGCGGCTGCCCGGACCGGCAGGCGCGCCGTGGGCCGGCGTGGTCCGGGTGGAGTGCTCGGCCGACCTGCCCAAGTCGGAGGCGGTCGCGCTCGCCGACCTGGCGACGCTGACCCTGCCCCGCTTCGCGTCCAGTCCCTACAAGGATCCCCGAGCGCCGCAGAACCTGACCCCGATCGCGGGGCTGGAGCGGCGGTTGCGCGGCATGCTGGGCGACCAGCGCCTGCTCGTGCGCAGCCTGACCGCCGCCACCCGCCAGCCGGCCCTCTTCCCGGCCCAGGCTCCTACCGGCGCACCGGGCGCCGCGGCTTGACCTGACGACTCAGCCATCGCGGCACGATCCGACGATTCACGTGGCGGGGATGGTCCACGACGCCGTGGGCGGACCGAGCTGGCCGTACGTGAGCGTCCCGCCCGCGTTGGACGGGACAGAGAAGGCGATCTCTCCCCGGCTCACCGCACCCGTCGAGATCACCGTGTAGTCCAGCGGCGGATCAGCGCAGCCGGTGAGAAAGCTCGCGTGAGCGGTGACGCCGTCGGCCCCGACGTACGCGAAGTCGGTGATCGGCACGATCGACACCGCGCCGGCGAGCACCTTGTACCGGATGTCGACGACCAACGCGCCACCCGAGTCTCCCAAGAAGTCCTCGCATTGGTCGATCCACTCCACGCCGAGCAGCGCGACCGTCCACGTGCCGTCCTGGTCGGTGAACCGCACCGCCGTGCCGACGCGAAGATCGAACGAGGAGCCGGCTCCACCCGTCACCGTCGCCGTGGCCGCGGAGAGCGCGGGCGACGCGCTGTGCGTGGGTTGCGTCGGAACCGACGGCACGGGCGCCGATGGCTCCGTGCCGCGGTGAGCGATCTTGGTGCTCACCACGATCCCGCCCACGCAGAGGGCCCCGACGACCAGGAGGGCGAGCCAGATGACCGAGCCAGGCACGCCCTGGCGGGGCTCTGCGGTGTCCACCACCGGCCGGGGCGTCCTCGGCGGCGGCGTCCGTACGCTCTGGCGTGCTGGCGACGAGCGCACCGGCCGGCGGCCAGGGGCGGAGGACTCCGGCCGTACGGGCTCCTGCTCGGCGGCCGGCGGAGGGGCGGCCGGTGAGGGTTGCCACGGCTGCTCCCACGGCATCGGTGCAGGCGGCTGTAACACCGGATCCGGCAGTTGCGATGGCCCCAACGGGTCCGACGGGTAGGTCACGGACCCCTCCCAGCAGGACGCTGTCTGTCGCGCTGCTCGATCGTGGCCGCGCCCGTCCATCGTGGCACGCTGAGCAAGGGTGGCGCGCCGCGACACGGGTGCGGCCGCGCATAGGCTGCGCAGGTGCCCGGCACGCGGCAACTGACCGTCCCCGAGAGCTACGACTTCGCCGCGACGGTGAGCGGGCTCCCGATGGGGCGCCACGACCCGTGCCTGCGACTGGCGGACGGCGTGTTCTGGTGGGTGGCCCGCACGCCCGACGGTACGGGCACCTTGGCGCTGCAGCGCGAGGACGGCGGCCTGCTCGCCACCGCGTGGGGTCCGGGCACGGCGTGGCTGCTGGAGCAGGCCGACGCCGTCGCCGGTCTGCGCGATGACGTCGCCGGCTTCGCCGAGATCGCGTCCCGCCACCCCGTCGTCGCGCGGCTGCACCACCGGTACCGCGGGCTGCGCCTGCCGGCGACGGGTCGCGTCTACCAACGCCTGCTGCGGGCCGTCCTGGAACAGAAGGTGACGGGCAGCGAGGCGTACCGCGCGTACGCCGCGACGGTCCGTTACTGCCACCGCACCACGGGTCGCGAACCGGCACCCGGCCCGACGCCTGGTCTGCTGCCGCCGCCCGAACCGGCGATCGTGGCGGCGATCCCGTACTGGGTCCTGCACGGCTTCGGCGTGGAACAGCGCCGCGCCGACACCCTCGCCCGCGCCTCTCAGGAGGCGCCACGCCTCGAGCGCTGCGCCGACGCGGCCGAGGCCTCCCGGCGCCTGACCGCCGTGCAGGGGATCGGCGCATGGACATCTGCCGAAGTAATCCGGGTGGCCTACGGCGACCCGGACGTGGTCTCGGTCGGCGACTACCACATCCCGCACATCGTCTCGTGGGCGCTGGCCGGGCAGGCGCGGGCGGGCTCGCGCGACGGGGGCGGCGGGCTCAGCCCGGCCGATGAGCGGATGCTCGAGCTGCTCGGGCCGTTTCGTGGCCACCGGGGCCGGGTCTGCGTGCTGCTCGAACACGCCGGCTACGGTGCCCCGCGGTTTGGCCCGCGGATGCCGATCCGTTCCTTCGCTGCCTTCTAGCGTCTCAGGGGGCCGCGATCAGCCAGGACGCGGAGAGATGCTCGGCGCTGGGGCGGTAGTACAGCTTGCCGGCGAGGCCCGACTTCACCACCATGGCGACCTTGCCAGTACGGCTCTGGCCGGTCGGGACGCTGAACGTATCCGCCAACTGGGGCTTGTCGCAGTCGGTCAGGCCGCTGACGGCGAACCGCGTACCCGCGTCATCGACATAGTAGAAGTCAAATACCGGGTTCAGGCTTGCCGGGCCGTCGGAGACATCGAACGCGACGTTCGCCGTGATCACGGGATCGACGACGGACGAACCGGAGTCGCATCCACCCTGGGACCACTTCGCGGTGACCAGCTGTACCGACCACTGAGCGGTTCCGTTGGTGACATCCACGATGTCGCCGACCGCCATGTTGAACGTCTCGCCGGTCGGCCCCGGATCGGCGACCGGCGGGGCGGTGGTAGCCGACGGCGCCGGCGACCCGGAAGCGCTGGGCGGCGACGTCGGCAGGGCCACGCCCCCGTTTGTGCCCAGAAGGTTGGCCGCGACCGCCACCACCACGCCCACCGCGCACAACAGCGCGACCGCCCCGGCCACGATGCCGATGATCAACCCCGGCCGTGACTTCTTCGGCGGCGGCAGGGGCGGCAGACCGTACGGCTGCGGCCAGGCGGGTCCGGGCAGCGGCCACGCCTGTGGGGGCCACTGCTGGCCGGGCTGTGGCCAGGGCTGCGGCGGCGGTCCTGGCTGCGGTAACGGCTGGGTTGACCAGGGGTCGACGGGTGGCTGAGGCGGCCAGGGCTGCGGCGGTTGTTGGGGGGGCCATGGTTGGCCCGGCGGCGGGTACGTCATCGCAGTCCTTCCGTGCAGACCCCGCAAAGCCTAACCGCGGGCCACGCGCATGGTGCGCCACGCGGCAAACCCAGCCGCGGGCCACGCGCATGGTGCGCCACGCGGCAAACCCAGCCGCAGGCCACGCGCATGGTGCGCCACGCGGCAAGTAGAGCCACGCTGGCGCTCGTCCCGTGGTTCAGGTCAGCGGCGGACCTCGACGTGGCGGGCGTTCAGCCGTTGACGGCGAGGACGTCGGCGAGGTTGAAGCGCACGGGGCGTTCGAGTTGGTCGTAGGTACAGGTGCTGGGGTCGCGGTCGGGGCGCCAGCGGACGAACTGGGTGGTATGGCGGAAACGATCGCCTTCCATGTAGTCGTAGCGAACTTCGACGACGCGCTCGGGCCGCAGCGGGGTGAAGGAGAGGTCCTTGCCGGCGTTCCAGCGGCTGGTCTCGTTCTTGCGCGGAGTCCGCTCGCCGGCTTCGTGGGCGGCCCAGTCCCAGGGGTGCCCGTCGAAGGTCGTGACCAGTGGCTGCAGTTCTGTGAACAGTGCCTCGCGTACGGCCAGCGGGAAGGCGCCGACCACCCCGACCGACGCGAGTCTCCCCTCATGGGTGTAGAGCCCGAGCAGGAGCGAGCCGATGCGGTGGCCGCCCGACTTGTGTACCCGGTAGCCGGCCACGACGCACTCCGCGGTCCGCTCGTGTTTGATCTTGTACATGACCCGCTTGTCGGGTTGGTAGGTCAGGTCGAGGGGTTTGGCGATCAGCCCGTCAAGCCCGGCGCCTTCGAAGATATGGAACCAGCGCTGGGCGGTCTCCAGATCCTGGCTGGCGGGGGTGACGTGGATCGGTGGCTTCGCCTCGGCGAGCACGCGTTCGAGCTCGCGCCGGCGCTGGATCAGCGGCTGACCGGTGAGGTCGTCCTGGTCGAGGGCGAGCAGGTCGAAGGCGATGAAGCTGGCTGGAGTCTGCTGGGCGAGCAGCCGTACCCGGCTGGCGGCGGGGTGGATGCGTTGCTGCAGAGCCTCGAAGTCGAGCGTGTTGCGCTGCGTATCGGCGACCACGATCTCCCCGTCGATCACGGCACGGGGTGGGAAGTTCGCCAGCACCGCGGCGACGACCTCGGGGAAGTAGCGGGTCATCGGGCGTTCGTTGCGGCTGCCGATCTCGACCTCGTCGCCGTCGCGGAAGATGATCGATCGAAAGCCATCCCATTTCGGTTCGTACAGCTGCCCGGGCGGGATGCTGGCCACGGGCTTGGCCAGCATGGGCGAGACGGGTGGCATGACGGGTAGCTCCACCGGCCCATCGTCCCCGCTGCTCAGCGCGGGTGTCCACGGGACCCGTCATCACGGATGTGGGGCACGACGGACCCGCTCGGGTCGGCTGAACGGGCGACGGCGCGGCCCGGGAAGCCCGAACGGTATCGTGGGGCGTCCTGGCCGGTACGGAAGGAGAAACGCCGGTGCGCCGATTCGTTGCGTTGATCGCCGTCGCGGCGGCCGTCCTCGGTGCGTCGGCCTGCATCCCCTCGGCGCCGAAGCGCGCTCCCACCTCCGCACCCGGGTCGATCGGCTGGCAGGACTGCTTCGACCAGGCGAGGGCCGCCAACCAGTACCTGAGCCACAGCAAGCGGGTCGAGTGCGGCACGGTGAAGGTGCCCAAGGACTGGAACAACCCTGACAACGGCCAAACCCTCGATATCTCGCTCATGCGCATCTACACCGGCCGGGTCGAGGACAAGAAGGGATCGGTCCTGCTCAACCCCGGCGGCCCCGGCGGCTCGGGCATCGGCTTCCTGCCGTACTGGGTCCAGCCCCAGACCGGTCCCGCGCCCGACGCGCTGCTCGACAACTTCGTCGCGGTGACCTTCGACCCGCGCGGCGTCGGCGAATCCGCACCGATCAAGTGCGTCTCGGACGCCGACCTCGACGCGAGCTTCGGCTTCGACCCCGACCCGTCGAGCCAGGCCGACTTCGACGCCCTGGTCGCGCTCAACCGACGCATCGACAACGGGTGCGGCAGCGAGCTCGGCGACGACGCGCGCCTGTTCTCGACCGTGCAGACGGCCCATGACATGGACGCCATCCGCGAAGCGCTCGGCGAGGACAAGCTGACCTACCTCGGTTACTCGTACGGCACCGAGCTCGGCGCCGTCTACGCGCAACTGTTCCCGAGCCGGGTGCGGGCCTTCGTCCTCGACGGCGCGGTCGACGTGCAGGCCAACGCGATCCAGCACTCCGAGGAGCAGGCCATGGGCTTCGAGCGAGCCCTGACCAACTTCGACGCGTGGTGCCGGTCGAATGCGAGCCAGTGCGCCATCTCCGCCGACCCGAAGGGCACGATCGTCGACCAGTTGACCAAGGCACGCACCCGTCCCGTCAAGGGAGCCGATGGCCGCAGCGCGACCGCGGGATGGGTGATGGTCGGGGTCACGTCGGCCCTGTACGCGCAAGAGGTCTGGGGCTTCCTCGGTCAGGCGATCAAGGACCTCAGCAGCGGCGACGCGTCACGGATCTTCGCGCTGGCCGACTCGTACGCCGAGCGCGACGACCGGGGGCACTACAGCAACCTCTTCGATGCCTTCAACGCCATCACCTGCGCCGACGAGGACAACGACCCGACGCTGGACCAGATCCGCGGCCTGCAGACGCAGTGGCGGACCAAGTACCCCGTCTTCGGCACGTCGCTGGCGGTCGGGTTGGTCAGCTGCACCCTCTGGCCGGGCAAGCGCGACCCGGTTCCGACCGGGCCGGCCACCGGCGCGCCGCCGATCGTCGTGGTCGGCACCACGGGCGACCCGGCAACGCCCTACGAGTCGACCCAGAAGCTCGCCGACATGCTCGGGGTTGGCGTGGTGCTGACGTGGGAGGGCGAGGGCCACACCGCCTACCCCTCGACCCAGTGCATCACCGACGCCGTCGACCACTACCTGATCGACCTGGTCGTGCCCGAGAAGGGCCTGCGCTGCCCGGCCTGACGCCGTCCCGCGCCGCTGCCGGCGGTGCTCAGCGACGCTGCTCGCTCGCGGCGACGTCGGGCTCGTCGTTGGCGCGGAGCTCGTCGAGGGAGACGACCTCGACGTTTCTGTCCAATGTGGATCCGTCGCAGTCGAGCCCGTTGACGGTGACCGGCCCGTACCCGAGGTCAGCGGCCGCGGCGTAGCGCCGGTGGAAGTGGCCGTGCCAGATCGCGCGGGGCCGTACGGCATCGACCACCGTGCGCACCCTGGCCCGGTGGGCGTTCGCCGCGACCAACTCCTCGGCGGGCCACAGGTGGGCCGACTCCTCCAGCCCCGGGATCGGTACCCCGGCCGGGCAGTCGTGACAGATCAGGACGTCCGCCGGCCCGCCGGTCACGGCACGGTCCACGTCGGCGTCGGTGACCGTCTCCTCGCGCCACCAGGAGACGCCCGGTTCGCGCCAGGGCCGGTCGACGGAGTGTGCGCCGCCCAGTGCCAGCCAGCGCACGCCACCCCAGACCCACCGGAAACCCCGCGGCAGATGCCAGATCCGACTCGTGAGCTGGCGCAGCCCGTTGCCCCGCAACGGGTAGCGCAGCAGGACCGGGAACTCCTCGTGGTTGCCGTCGACGAAGAGCAGCCGCAGCCCGGTGCGGGTCAGTGCCCGGTCCAGCCCATCGAGGAACGCGGCGCGAAACTCGTACCCGAAATCACCGAGGTGGACGATGACGTCGGCGCCACGCTCGGCGGCGTACTGGATCGCCGAGATGCCCCAGCGCGTGTTGGCGTGCCAATCCCCGGCGAAGGCGACCCGGGCGGGCGTCGCGAGCGGGTCGGGCGGGGCGGCGGACTGCATTCCGCCTTTCTACATCACTCGCGCCAGCACCACACAACGACCATCGATCGGCGCCGCTGATGGTTTCGCACCCGTCGGTCAGCGGGGCCGGTCGCGGTCCTTGCTCGGCTGGACCCGCTTCGGCTCACCCGGCATTTTGGGGGAGCCCGCACCTGGACGATGTGCTGGGTGCGCTCAGGAGCGCTTGCCAGCGAAGCGTTTTCGGCCAGGTTATCGGGCGGGTTTCACGTCTCGCGTCCACATAGGACGGCCCCGGCTCGCGTCCAACCGCTCACCGGGGCCTTGGCAGGAAGCGAGTCCCGCCCATGCCCATCCAACCGCAAGATCGGGATGAAGTGCAGAACGCACGCACTCCCGATCTTGACACCTACGCCGACGTCAAAGCGGTCCGCACCAACGCGAGCACTGTCCCAGACCTTGACTTCGCCGGCCCGGCGCCGTTCACGGTCACGCCCGGCCTCGCCGGCGGAACCGTCGACCTGACCCTGTACGGCCGGCGCGGCTCGCTCATCGCCACCGCCACGTTCACCGTCGAGCAGGTCCGCGAGCTGCAGCGGCTCCTCGGCGTCGCGCTGTACCTCGACGAACACCGGCCGGGCGGTGCCCAGTGACCGGCCACGCCGCGTACGGCCGGTGCCTGCGGCGTCACGAGCGCGGCCTGTGCCAACGCCCGGTCGGGCACACCGGGGCCCACCGGTGACCCCGCACCGGGTGTGGTGCGAGCGCCAGGCCCAGAACCACGCCAGCTGCTACTGGCGCGTCGCCACGATCGACCTGGGCGCCGACGCGCGCCTGGTCGTGGAGGTCAACCAGTCCGCCGGGGTGCCGCTGCTGGTCTCGCTCACCGTGGACCGCGGGCCCCGCCGCACCCTGGTCCCGATGACCCGCCCGCAGGCCCGCGAGCTGGCGGCGGCGATCGCTTCGGCGGTGGAACTTACGACGATGTGACCGAAGGTGCGTCGTTCTGACGCAGTTGATTCTGAGATCCCCCCGGCCGTGCGGCGCCGGGGGGATCTTCCCTTCCAGGAGAGGCAGGAGCATGAATGCGCGACCACGACGGTATGGGCTGGCGGGACTCTCGCGGCAAGATCGTCCCCACCGGGCGCGGTGCCGGTTCTGCGGCGCCGACCTTCTCCACCCGCATCCCGTGCACGCGCACGAGTCCGGCTGCCGGCTGGACCCGGACCCTGTTCGGCATTCCCGTGCCGCCTAGCATCGACGACGAGACATACGATGCGCTGCGCCGGTTCGGCGACGGCATGGCCCGGCTGCACGCCGCGCAGGACGCTGTCGAGGCGTTGGTGGCGTCCACGCACGGGCACTACGCGACCGATGGGCGCGAGCACGTCATCGTCTCGGCCGACGCGTTGGCGATCCTCGTCGAGGCGTTGAGCGGCGACGAGCCGCCCCGGCCGTCCAGCGCGACCAAGATCCGGCCCACCGGCCTCTGAGAGCGTCCACACGGGAGAAGAAACAGCCCGCCCCTGCTCCTATCAGGGACGGGCTGTTTCGTCGCCCCACGGCCGCCACAGCGGGCCGGCTTCTCAGGTGAGTCGTTTCGACTCACCTTGTCGAGGTCACGGCGTACCTGGCTCGCCTCAAGATCAGCCCCAGACAAGAAGTTGTCCCAGAGCGATCTTGAGTCGAAGCCTCAGTCTCCGTCCACCGTGGACGCCGATGCTCGCCGCGGTCTAGCGCCGCCAGCCGACCCGCTCGCGCCACTCGTTGGCCCGGTCGAGCTGGGCGGCCAGGGCGGTGAAGCGTTCGTTGCCGAACACCGCGGTGACGTTGACCATCATCTGACCGCCGCCCGACGACCCACCACCGCCACCGCCACGCGTCGTCAGAGGCACCACAGCGCCGTCCATCGCCGGAGCGAAGTACTCGGCGCCGGTCTCGTTGACCCGGTAGAGGTCACCCGCGTAGACAGCCCCGCCTGCGGCGCCGGTGCCGACGACCCGGGCAAGGGCCTGAAGGTCGACCAGGGCCCCGACGGGCCGCTGTTCGTGTGCTTCCAGGCCCGCCTAGGCGGTGACGAGTGGAAGGCCCACGCCCGCGAGATCCTCGACGCGATCGATCTCACATGGTCCGACGTCATGCCCGACCCGGTCGACCGGTGGCTGGATGGTCTCCTCAGCCCCGACCAGCCGGCACGGATGCGGGTGCGGCCATGACCGAGATGCTCGAACAGCTACGCGCCGAGCTGTGGGATACCGACGGGCTGGACCTGATCCCCGACCCGGAGCCGCTCATCGACGACCTGATCGACCTGGACAGTCTCGTGTGGGTCATCGGCAAGCCCGGCTCGTACAAGTCGTTCGTGGCGCTGGACTGGTGCGCCTGCGTGGCCACCGGCGAGACGTGGAACGGCCGGCCCGTCCACAAGGGACCGGTCCTGTACGTCATCGCCGAGGGCCGGGCCGGCATCCGCAAGCGGGTCCGGGCATGGGAGCAGGCCACCGGACACCGCATGCACGGCGTGGCGTTCCTGACCATGGCGGTGCAGGTCAGCAACGAGGTCGGATGGTCGGCGCTGGCCGCCCTGGTCGCCGAACTGGCGCCGGTGCTTGTCGTCATCGACACACAGGCCCGGGTGACCGTCGGCCTGGAGGAGAACTCCAACACGGAGATGGGCACCTTCGTCCACCGGATCGACCAGCTACGCCGGGTGCGCGGGTCGACCGTCGCGGTCGTCCACCACACGAGCGCGGTCGGCGAACGGGGTCGCGGGGCCACCGCCATCGACGGCGCGGCCGACACCATCGCGAAGGTGGTCGACGACGGCGACGGGCGGATCACCGTGTCGTGCGAGAAGAACAAGAACGGGGCCGAGTGGGACGACATCCGGCTACGGGCGGTCCCGATGGGGGACTCGATCGTGCTGGCCGGCGACGACGGCGCCGGGCGTTCCACGGAACCGTCCCGTGGTGCCCTGAAGACCGGCCACGTCTGGTGGGGAATGCACGGCCAGGCGTGGGTCGGTACGAGCAAGCTGGTCGACGTTGTCGCGCCTAAGCCTGATCTCGTGGACCCGGTAGCGGGACACGATGACCGTCGATGATTTCTGGTCGTGCTGATTCGGGTCCCGCTGCTGGGCATGGCCGGCCTGCTGGCCATGGCCAGCCTGCTCGGTCTCGGTGGTCGCGGTGGTG
>DATBGZ010000007.1:0-3528 GCA_036557785.1 Micromonosporaceae bacterium | reverse complement strand
GCCTGTCTGGGTCGCGGCCAGCTTCGACGGCGACATCGTGCTGATCCCCGTTGATCAGGTGGACGAGGCGTCTGAGCTGCTGCGCCGGGCCGGCCATCGGGTGATTCGCTGACGACTCCGAATGCGGTGCCGCTTCTGTCTCTGCAGGAGTTCTTGGCGGTAGCGTCAGCGGCCTTTACCAGGACATGTCGGTCCTCGGCTGTCGTGTCCCGGGACATGGCTGGCACGGGTTGTCTCAGCACTGGGCGGCTGCCCTTTCGATGCCATGGCTTTCAGCTCGTTGAGGCCGGAAATATGGCCGTTACGACGTCGGGGTGCGCCACGGGGCGAGTAGCCGTATACTGAACCGATCGGTGCACTATCGCTAACACTCGACGCGACGTTCTTCGCGCTTTCGGACCCCAAGCGGCGGGCCATTCTCGAGCGCCTGGGCCGTGGCCCCGCGACGCTGAGCCAGCTCGCGGGGCCGTCGGGCCTGACCCTCAACGGGATCAAGAAGCACGTCGGGATCCTGGAGCTCGCCGGGCTCGTCGAGACCGAGAAGGTGGGCCGGGTGCGCGAGTGCCGGCTGGGTCCGGCCACGACGCTCGACGAGGCGGGCGAGTGGATCGAGGCCCATCGGCGTGCCTGGGAGGGCCGGCTGGATCGCTTCGAGCGTTTCGTGGAGCGCTCGAGGTGAGCCGCGAGCTCCGCTACGAGCGCCTGCTCCGGGCGTCGCCCGCGCACGTGTTCGACCTGTTCACAAGCCCGGCGGGCCAGCGCGAGTTCTACGGCAACGACGCGCCGGGCTGGGTCGTCGACTCGCGCTGCGAGCTGCGCGTCGGCGGCGCCTGGGAGATCTCCTTCGGCCCGTCGCCGGGCGAGCTCTACCGGCACCGGCACGTGTTCGAGGCGATCGAGCGTCCCCGCCGCCTGCTGCTGGCCACGACCGAGACCCGCCTCGACGGGTCGAGGCTCGCCTTCAGCACCGAGTTCACGTTCGCGCCCCGAGACGGGGCGACCCTGATGACGATGATCCAGTGGGGCTTCCCGTCCGACGAGCTGCGCGAGGAGCACGGCCGCGGTCTCCCGCACGCGTTCGACCGGCTGGAACGGGCGCTGCAGGCCTGAGGAAGGAGACCGCATGGCGAAGTCGGTCCTGTACATGTCGATGTCGCTCGACGGGTTCATCGCCGGCCCGGACGACGGTCCCGGCAACGGGCTCGGGAGCGGCGGCCTCCGGCTGCACGAGTGGCTCGGCGAGCCCGTCTCCGAGTATCCGCACTTCGACCCTCCGGGGTTGAGCGGGCAGGTGTTCGCCGAGGTGATGGCGACGGGTGCGGTCGTCGTCGGCCGCAAGACGTTCGATTACGCCGGTCACTGGGGCGGCGACCACCACGGCGTGCCGATCTTCGTGCCCACCCGCGGCACTCCGCCGGAGCCGCAGAGCGGCTGGGTGCACTACGTGCCCGACGCCGCGACCGCGATGCGTGAGGCCAAGGCGGCCGCTGGCGAGCAGGACGTGATGGTGCACGGCGCCGGCCTTGCGCAGTCGCTGCTGCGCGAGAGCCTGCTCGACGAGCTGGAGATCAGCCTGATCCCGGTCGTGCTCGGCGGCGGGCGGCGCCTTTTCGGCGCAGACCGCATCGAGCTCGAGCTGACGCGCGTGCTGGACGCGCCCGGCGTCACGCACCTGCGCTACCGGGTGGCGTCGTGAGCGGCCGCAAGCTGATCTTGCTGATACCGGTCTCGATGGACGGCTTCGCACGACGCCCCAGCACCCACGGAGAGGAGCATCCCCCGTGAGCAGGCAGTCCTGCTGCGCTCCGTCCTCGAGGACGCCGGGCACCGGTGACCGTCTGAGGGTTCGGGATGTTGTTCGGCGACCGTCAACCTGACGGGAGCAAGACGGAGGAGAGATAGGTCATGCGAGACGTCATTCTGTACATGTCGATGTCACTGGACGGGTTCGTCGGCAGCGACCGTGAGCATCCCGGGATCGCGATCCCCGAGGACGCCGAGCTCAGGCAGTGGAAGCTCGATCACATCAGCAAGGCCGGTGCCCACCTCATGGGCCGCACGTCGTACCAGGAGATGTCGTCGTACTGGCCGCAGTCGGACGACGAGTACGCGGCCCCGATGAACGACATCCCAAAGGTCGTGTTCTCCAAGACGCTCAGCGATGCCGAGGCGATCTGGCCGGTTACCCGGGTTGCGCGGGGCGACCTCGCGACCGAGATCGCTGCGATCAAGGCCGAGCCTGGCGCGGACGTGATCGTGTGGGGCGGTGGACGGTTCGCCGGCGCTCTGGCTGCGGCGAACCTGATCGACGAGTACCGCCTCTTGGTCCAGCCGTTGGTGCTGGGCACAGGACGGGCCCTGTTCGACCAGCTGCCGGGCTCGCGGCACCTGAACCTCGTCGAGGCCTTGTCGTTTCCCAGCGGCATCGTGGTGCACGTCTACCGGCCGCAGCACACCTGAGGAGGGGGAGGGACCATGGGCAAGGTGGTGGCGCAGGCGATCATGTCGCTCGACGGGTACGTCGCCAAGCAGGACAACACCATCGGCCGGTTGTTCGACTGGCTGCAAAACGGCGAGGTCGAGTTCCCGACTCCCGCTGGGGACTTCGCCGTCCACCTGACCCCGCCGAGCTCGGAACACTGGCGGCGGTGGGTGTCCTCAATCGGCGCACTGGTTTGCGGCCGCACGCTGTTCGATGTGGCCGGGGGCTGGCAAGGCCGCCACACACTGGACGTCCCCGTCGTCGTCGTGACGCACCGGGTCCCGACCGACTGGGTCGACGCACACCCTGAGGCGCCGTTCACCTTCGTGACCGACGGTGTAGCGGCCGCAGTCGCTCATGCGCAGACGCTCGCCGGCGACCGTGTCGTCGCGGTCGCCGGTGGCACCATCGCCCGTCAGTGCCTGGACCTGGGGCTGCTCGACGAGGTGGCCGTCGACCTCGTCCCGGTCGTGATGGGCGCGGGCAACCGCCCCTTCTTCGGCAAGCTCTCGGCTGACGAGGTGCTGCTCGGCAACCCGTCGGTCTGCGTTCAGGGCGACCGCGTCACCCATCTCGTGTTCCCGGTCGTGCGCTGACCGCTGACGCGCACCCATGGGAGACGACGCCGCCCATACGCCACTCCGGGCCCGGAAAGATCCAGACCGGGCGTGGCCCAGCTCATGTTCCTCACCGCCAGCTCCGGTTCTGGCGCATCTTGGCCCTCGCCGCAATGCCCGCCCGGTGCTCGGCCCGTACCGGGCCGGTGCCGATCGCCCTCGAGCCGTGACGTACCTGCCTCCCGGTGCCCGCACAGCCCTGGCACCTCCGGTTCGCCCAGGGGTACAGCGGCGATACGTGCCGTCCTGTCCCGCCGCAGCCCCGGTGGCTGGTGCGAGGGTGGAGGCGGCAGCTGACCGCGTAGGGGACGGCGAGCCCGATGGCGCCGAGCACGAAGCCCAGGGGGCCGGATACGGCTGTGGCCACGAACAGGATGATGGCGGCGGCGATTAACCAGCGGCTCTTTCGCATGGCCGGAGGGTACGCCC
>DATBGZ010000006.1:0-2499 GCA_036557785.1 Micromonosporaceae bacterium | reverse complement strand
TCGAGACCGGGGTAGGTCTTGCAGATCTCGGTCTCGCGGTGCTCGATCAGCAGCCAGTACCGCTCGTGGGGCCGGAAACCGGTGAAGTCGAACCGGATGACGACGCGCTGGTCCGGGAGCCGGTCCCGGCGCAGCGCGTTGCACATCGACCACAGCGCCACGAACGGATCGAGATTTTCGGGGGCGATCTCGAGCCAGCGGGCGCCCCACTCGCCGAGCGTCTGGCAGACCTTGAACAGGTCGTGGCCCGAGCTCGTGAGCTGGTAGCGGTGACCGCGGCCCTGAGCCTTCGGTGCCGACTCGACGATGCCGAGGCGTTCGAGCTGCCTGAGCCGCTGCGTGAGCAGGGTGCGGGAGAGCCCGGGCGCGCCCGTGAGGATCTCGCCGAAGGTCTGGCAGCCCAGATACAGATTGCGGACGATCAGCGGCGTCCATCGCTCGGCGAAGACCTCCGCGCCACGGGCGATCGGGCAGTACTGACCGTAGGTCCTCATGAGCCCAGTGTCCGCCGCCTCCCGGCCGTCGTGAAGTCCAGATTCTTTACTTCGAAGTCCAGATCGCTGACTTCTCCTCGGTTCCCCCCGATGTTGCGATGGGCCCATCCATTGGGGAGGAACGATGACAGCAACAGCCACCACTCAGATCCCCCGGTTCCGGGGCGAGCTGATCGCCCCGGGCCACCGTCACTACGACGACGCCCGCGCCGTGTGGAACGGCACGGTCGACCGGCGGCCCCGGCTGATCGCCCGCTGCAGCGGTACAGCCGACGTGGCCGCCGCGGTGCGCTTCGCCCGCGCCCGCGACCTCGAGATCGCCGTGCGAGGCGGGGGCCACAACGTGGCCGGCACCGCGGTGTGCGACGACGGGATCGTGATCGACCTCTCGGCAATGCGCGGCGTCTCGGTCGACCCGGTCGAGCGCATTGCGAACGTCCAGGGTGGCGCCCTGTGGGGCGACGTCGACCACCAGACCCAGGCGCACGGCCTGGCCACCACCGGAGGAATCGTGGGCCACACCGGTGTCGCCGGCCTCAGCCTGGGCGGCGGCATCGGCTGGCTCATGCGCAAGCACGGGCTCACCGTCGACAACCTCATCGAGGCCGAGCTAGTCACCGCGGCGGGCGACATCATCCGGGCCTCGGCCAACGATCACGCCGACGTGTTCTGGGCGCTGCGAGGCGGCGGCGGGAACTTCGGCGTCGTCACCTCGTTCCGGTTCGCGCTCCACCCCGTCGGCCCCACCGTCATGGCCGGGCCGGTCTTCTGGGCTGCCGAGGACACCACCGACGTCTTGCGCCGCTACCGGGACTTCGCCGCCGACGCGCCCGACGAGCTCGGGAACGTCATCCGGCTCGGTACGGTGCCGCCACTGCCGGTCATCGGCGAGGAACTGCACTTCCAGCCGGCCATCGCCGTGGCCAGCTGCTACGCCGGGCCTGCCGAGGACGGGGAGCGCGCCGTCCGCGCGCTCCGCGAGTTCGGGACCCCGCTCGTGGACCTGGTCGGGCCCACGCGCTACGTCGACCACCAGAGCAGCCTCGACGACACCGTCCCGCACGGCTGGCACTACTACTGGAAGGCCACCGACCTCACCGGGCTGTCCGACGACGTCATCGACATCGTCGCCGAGCACGCCTACCGCGCCTCCTCACCGAGGTCGTACGCGGCGATGTTCCACCTGGGCGGCGCGGTCGCCCGGGCCCCGCGCAATGCCACGGCCTATCCCGGCCGCGACGTCGACCACAACATCATCATCGACGCGGTATGGCTTCCTGAGCAGGACGACTCGGTCGGCGCCGCCGAGACAATGTGGGCGCGCGAGTTCCTCGACGCCCTCCAGCCCCACCGCGCCGGCGTCTACGTGAACTTCCTCGACGCCGACGACAACACCGGCCGGGTGCGCGAGGCCTACCGCGACGACACGTACCAGAGGCTCGCCGAGGTCAAGGCGAAATACGACCCCGGCAACGTGTTCCACAACAACAAGAACATCCAGCCCGGCAAGCCTTGATCACCTGACCCGCCACGGTGAGCCCCGCCTCTCAGCCGGTGTGCAAGGCGGCAGCGTTCTCCTGCCCGCCGCGCCGTCAAGCCGTGAACGATCGGGCTAGCGCAGCCGCTCCGGCACGTCGAACGCCTCGCAGACGGCCCGCCACACGGTCTTCGCGTCCACGCCGTCGGCGAGCGCCTGGTTCACCGTGCGGCCACCCAGCCCGGCCAGCACGAAATCCTTGGCCACGCTGTCCGCGTAGGAATCGCCGAACTGCGCCCGCATCCGCTCCCAGAACACCGTCAGACGCACGGCGCCAGGCTACCGGCCGCCGGGGCCACCCGCGGCGGGAGAAAGCAGCGAAACAACTGTGAACTTTTGTTAAGAATGTCTCAAGCTTCGCGGGGGAAGATCTTCACCAAGCAGGTCGCGAACCGCGCGGGAGCAAGGGATGACCCTCCGGGAAGAGTCCGGGAACGGACCGCCTGCCGGCCCGGGAACCGGCGGCCA
>DATBGZ010000005.1:0-45432 GCA_036557785.1 Micromonosporaceae bacterium | reverse complement strand
AGTTGGTGATGGTGTTCTGCACCCCTGCGGATGTTCCGTCCTCGGGCGAATGATTCCAGGTCCCGCCTCTCTTGCCTTCCGGTGGGTCCGGATCGAGGTAATGGCGCCCGCCCTTTTCCATGAACTGCCAGCAGGCCCTCGCGCAGTTCAGGTATTTCTCGTCCTTGCCAGTCAAG
Organism: Micromonosporaceae bacterium; assembly: GCA_036557785.1. Taxonomy (GTDB): domain Bacteria; phylum Actinomycetota; class Actinomycetes; order Mycobacteriales; family Micromonosporaceae; genus DATBGZ01. The sequence goes on along the minus strand of DATBGZ010000005.1, from coordinate 45,256 downwards.
AGATACGCCTTGAGGAACGCCAGCCCCCACCAACCGTAGTCGTCCCACCACTTTCCGGCCGGAACGCTCGGTTGATCGGGCTGGCTCGGATCGACGCCGACCGCATGGGTGAACGCCGCGATGCCCTGGTCGGCCAGCTCGGCGGCGAGGTTTTCGATGATCTGCAGCAGCGGGTCGAGCTCCTTGGCCGGCCGGCGCAGGTTGTCGGTGGCCAGCAGGTAGAGCGTGACGTGCTCGACGCCAGCCTCGTCGCACCACTCGAGCAGGTGCTTGACGTTCTCCGCTCCCACCCGGTGACCGTCGTTGGGGTCCACGAAACCCATCGACCGTGCCCAGCGCCGGTTCCCGTCGCACATCACGCCCACGTGCCGCGGCATCGGCTTGCCGACCAGGGCCGCACGGAGTCGCCGTTCGTACACCCGGTAGAGAAGCTGCCGCACCCGTCGCTCAGGGCGGGACACGAGTGCCCGGACCCCGGCGAGGCTCGCGAGCCGGCCAGCATGGCTGTTCACCCTGCGTAGCCTAGCGGCCCCCGCAAGACCTCGGAGTGTCGGCTAGTGGCCGCCACCCGTAACGGTAGGTAACTACGCCATACCGAGGCGGGCCTTCAGCGCGTCGAGTTCGGCCCAGAGCACGGCGGGCAACTTGTCGCCGAACTTTGTGAACCACTCGGTCACCAACGGGATCTCCGCCCGCCACTCGTCGAGATCGACCCGCAGCGCCGCGGCGAGGTCGTCCTGCGACACGTCCAGCCCCGAGAGGTCCAGCGACTCCGGCGTCGGCACGTGGCCGATCGGCGTCTGGACGGCACCGACCGTCCCCTCCAGGCGCTGCACGACCCACTTGAGCACCCGGGAGTTCTCGCCGTACCCGGGCCAGAGGAACCGCCCGCCTTCGCCGCGCCGGAACCAGTTCACGTAGAAGATCCGTGGCAGCACGGCGGCGTCGTTGGCCGCCTTGCCGATGGCGATCCAGTGGCTGAGGTAGTCGCCCGCGTTGTAGCCGATGAAGGGCAGCATCGCCATCGGATCACGCCGGACCACGCCGACCTCGCCCACCGCCGCGGCGGTCGTCTCCGAGGAGAGCGTCGCCCCGAGGTAGACGCCATGCACCCAGTCGCGCGCCTCGGTCACCAGGGGGATCGTGGTCTTGCGCCGCCCGCCGAAGAGGATCGCGGAGATCGGCACGCCCTTCGGGTCCTCGTACTCCGGCGCCAGGATCGGGCACTGCGTGATCGGCGTGCAGAAGCGCGAGTTCGGGTGGCTGGACGGGGTTGCGCTCTCGGGCGTCCAGTCCTTGCCGTGCCAGTCGGTCAGGTGTGCGGGCGGGTTCCCCATGCCCTCCCACCACACGTCGCCATCGTCGGTCATCGCCACATTGGTAAATATGGAGTTGCCTCGCGCCAGCGTCCGCATCGCGTTGGGGTTGGTCTTCCAGTCCGTACCCGGTGCCACCCCGAAGAGCCCGTACTCAGGGTTGGTCGCGTAGAGGCGGCCGTCGTCCCCGAACCGCATCCAGGCGATGTCGTCGCCGAGCGTCTCGACCTTCCAGCCGGGGACGGTCGGCTCGAGCATGGCGAGGTTGGTCTTCCCGCAGGCGGAGGGGAACGCGGCCGCGATGTAGTGCACCTTCTGCTCGGGCGAGGTGAGCTTGAGGATCAACATGTGTTCGGCCAGCCAGCCCTCGTCGCGCCCCATCACGCTGGCGATCCGCAGCGAGTAGCACTTCTTGCCGAGCAACGAGTTGCCGCCGTACCCCGAGCCGTACGACCAGATCTCCCGGGTCTCCGGGAACTGCGAGATGTACTTCGTGTCGTTGCAGGGCCAGATGACGTCCGCCTGGCCCGGCTCGAGCGGGGCGCCGACCGAGTGCAACGCCGGCACGAACGGCGCGTCGGCGCCCATCCGCTCCAGCACGCTCACGCCCATCCGGGTCATGATGTGCATGGATAGCACTACATATGCGCTATCGGTGATCTGAACCCCGAACATCGGCTGCTCCGCGTCGAGGGAGCCCATGCAGAACGGGATGACATACAGGGTCCGCCCCCGCATGCAGCCCCGATAGAGCTCGGTCATGGTCGCCTTCATCTCGGCCGGGGCCACCCAGTTGTTGGTGGGGCCCGCGTCGGCCGGATCGACCGAGCAGATGAAGGTGCGCTGCTCGACCCGGGCCACATCGGAGGGATCCGTACGAGCCCAGAAGGAGTTGGGCCGCTTCACCGGGTCCAGCGGGACGAGCGCACCCCTCTCGACGAGTTCGGCCGCGAGCCGGTCCCATTCCTCGCGCGAGCCGGTGCACCAGACGATCTGGTCGGGGGTGGTCAGCTCGGCCACCTGGCCCACCCAGGCGAGCAACGAGGCATGGCGGGTCGGGGCGGAGTCTTCGACGGGGTTGACACCTGCCAATGCGGTCATCTTCGGGGCTCCTCTGGTCGACGCTGACCGGGTTCAGTGCTGACGTTGCTCCGGCGTCGTCACGGGTCGGCCGACATGGCGGCCCGTGCCGGCGACGCATCGCTCGCGAACTCAACCGGATTGGCTCAGGTTAGGCCGCCAAAGTTGGCCTCGGGAGCGGCCTTGGGTGTGAAGAACCGCATCGTTCTTGTGCGGTTGTTCACAAGTCGTCCAGGCAAGGGCTTTCCGCCCGTACGGACGCCAATGGAGGCATCTGCCGCCACGCCACCCCGGCCGGTGGGCCGGCGGGTACGCTCACCCGCGTGAACTCACCCGGGGTTGCGCAGGAACGGCGGGTGCCGACCGCTCTGGCGCGAGCCCTGTTGGCCCGATTCGAGGGTCTCCTGCGGGAGATCGGCAAGTTCGGGATCGTGGGCGCGCTCTGCTACTGCATTGACATCGGACTGTTCAACCTCCTGCGCGGCCCGCTCGGAGAGCCGATCCTGCCAAAGGTCATCTCGACCGTGGTCGCGGCCACGGCGGCCTTCATCGGCAACCGGTTCTGGACCTGGCGGCACCGGGAACGCTCAGGTCTCGCCCGCGAGTACCCACTTTTCTTCGTGGCTAACCTCGTCGGCCTTGGCATCACCGTCGCTTGCTTGTGGATTAGTCACAACTGGCTGGGAAGTCACTGGCCGATTCTCCAGTCCCAGCTCGCCGACAACCTCTCCGGAAACGTCCTCGGTGTCGGACTCGCGTCGTTGTTCCGGTTCTGGGCCTACCGACGGTACGTGTTCCGTGTCGGGCCGTTGGCCGGTTCGTGATCTGCCCCTGAGATCATTCAGCCCGATGTGCCCTCCACCCCTCGTGCACACCGCGTAGGGTATCCAGGGTGCCGACAAGGCTAGATCATGGATTGCTTGCGGTTGTCGCTTCGCAAGCTGCGCGAATGGGCGGTGGCTGATGGTCGCTGGCAGCGATACCGCGGTATCGACTCGAATCACTCCAGCGCTCCACAAGGCCCGCCGCGCTGGGCGCCGGCTGCTGGATGGTCTCGGTGATGCCAAGGCGGTGCTCCTGAGCCGGGTGCCGGAGCGGTTCCACGCCATCACCGATGAGGTCGCGAAGTTCGGCACGGTCGGGCTGATCAATCTGGGCGTGAACTTCGCCGTCTTCAACGCTCTGCTCGTGGCGGTCAGCGGCAGCGAGGTGAAGGCCAAAGCGGTCGCCACCGTGGTAGCGACCACGTGCGCCTACTTCCTGAACCGCTACTGGACCTACCGGCACCGGCCGAAGTCCACGCTGCGGCGTGAGTACTCCCTGTTCTTCGTCTTCAACGCCGTGGGTCTCGGGATCGAGACGGGGATCGTGGCCCTGGCCAAGTACGGGTTCGACGAGACCAGCCTTGTCGCGCTCAACGCGTGCACCTTCGTGGGTATCGCGATCGGAACGGTGTTCCGGTTCTGGGCCTACCGCACCCACGTCTTCAAGAACACGGCCGTCGCCACCGCGGACGCCGCGGTCGAGGGGACCGGCACCGCCGTCCTGGCCGCACCGGCGCTGCCCGCGATCGTGAGCCTGCCTGCCACCAGCGTCCCCGAGGACCTGCAGGACGAGGACCTGCAGGACGAGGGCCTGCAGGACGAGGGCCTGCAGGACGAGGACCTGTGCGATGAGATGGTCCAGCTCGAGCTGGACGAGTTGCTCGACCGGGGCCCGGTAACGGCTGAGGGCACCGAGCCCAACGCCCGCCACTGACGCTGCCGCGCCCCCGGGCACCCGGGCACCCGCCCAGCGAATCCGACGACCGAAGGGGGCTCCCACCGTGACCGGTGGGAGCCCCCTTCGCCGCGCTTGAACCCGTTACGTGCTTCCTCGTCCTAGAGGTGGCCGCCAGCCTCGCGGTTCTCCTTGAGGGCGGAGCGCAACTCATCCTCGTCGAGGCTGTGCCTGTCCGTATCGGACTCGACCAGGTCCTTGAGCGTGTTGCTCACCTTGATCGCTTGCGGCACCCGGTGCAACTCGGACTGCCCGTGCTCGCCAGCGGACTCGATCAGGATCGAGCCGGAGTGCAGGATCCGGTCGAGCAGGGTCTGGTTCGTGCGCACGTCGTTGACCTTGTTGAGGGGAATGCCTCGTTCGGTTCGGCTGAACACGCCGCTGCGCAGGAGCACCTGCTTGGACGTGAAGACGTAGTGGGTGCTACGCCACACGATGTACGGCGAGAGGGAAAGCCAGACGAACAGGGCGAGGCCTATGACGCCGATGACGCCGGCAAGAACCGGGTTATCGAGCGTGAAGAAGGCGCCCACCGCCCCACCGCCGATCGACACAATCGCCCAGAACACTGGCCAGAACATGGCGATGGCGTGTGGATGCGCATGCAGCCTCACCTCTTCGCCTTCTGACAGGGACTCTTCGGGGAAAGCCACGCGTACCTCCTTGGGGGGTTCTACACGCCGTATCGGCGTCGAATCTAGTGGCCGGGCGCCAGCGGCACCCTCGGCTGAACCGGTGGACCATCGACGGCACCCGAGACGGCCCGGATGTGGTGCACGTCCCCCGCGGCAAGCCTGCGCCGGTGCGTGTCCGTGGCAACGACGAGACGGCCATGTACATCGACGCCGGTCGCGGTGCCGCGGAGCACGACGCCGTCGGGCAGCATGGCCGCCACCTGCACGCCGAGCGTGGCGCAGTGTGCCCGGTACGCGGCGAGGACCCCGGAGCCGGCCGGGTCTCCGCGTTCCGCGAGCCAGCGGCCGTACCAGTGGGACAGGCCTCGCAGCACCTGTACGGCGAGCTGTTCGCGCTCACAGGCCACGCCGGCGAGCGCGAGCGATGTCGGCGGGTACGCGAGCGGGTCCGGTGGCGGGGGGAGCTGCTCGCGATCCTGAGACACATTGATGCCGATCCCAACCACGACCGCGTCGGGCTCAACCGCCTCGGCGAGGATTCCGCCGCACTTGCCCCAGCCCCCGGCCACAGGACCGGGCTCGGTCGCTCGCGTGAGCAGGTCGTTGGGCCACTTGAGCGCTGGGACAAGGCCGGGCAGCTCGGCACAGGCCCCGACCACCGCGACCCCGGCGAGCAGCGGCAGCCAACCGAGCCGGGACGGGGCAACCGACCGGGGGCGCAGCAGCACGCTCATCGTGAGCGCGGTCGCCGGCGGGGCTTGCCAGGGCCGCCCCATCCGACCCCGGCCGGCCCGCTGGCTCTCGGCGATCAGCACGAACCCTTCGGGCGTACCGGCGCGCGCGAGTGCCGCCACGTCGGCATTGGTCGACCCGGTCTCGGCCACCACCTTGATCCGCGACCACAACCCGCCCGGCCTCACCAGAGCCCGGGTCAGCTCCGCCTCGCCCACCCCCGGCACGCTACCGCGCGGGCGAGCCCCGGCCGGCGGCGGTGGGCCGGTCATGCCGGCGGCTGGCGTTCGTGGCCACCGAGGGACCGCCTCGCGGCTCGGCGGCCGTCCGCGCCCCGGCACCCTCCGCCGGATCCGGGGCGACCTGCTCTTCGGCCAATCCCGCCAGCGCGGCAACCGACGTGTACTCGGCGCTCGTGCGGCCGGGCTTGGCCTGAGCGGGTGGCGTGGGCGGCGCCCCGGCCGCATTGCGGGCGCGGACGGGCAGCTTCCAGGCCGGTACGGGACCGAGCTGCAGGGTTTCGCCGCCCAGCGCCGCTACGGGCGGGCGGAATCCACCCCGTGGCCCGCCCGTACGCGACCGCGCATCGTTCGTGCGCACCGCAGGTGGCGCGGTCGGACCCGAGCGTGCCGGCGCCCCGGGCCGTGCCGAGGCGGGGCGCGGGCCGGGCACTGTCCGCGGGCCTGGATCTCGTCGCCGTACGGTGGCACGGGCTCGGCGCTTGGCGACCGCGGCCACCACTACGGCGAGCACGGCGACGCCAGCCCCGATGAGGCCGGCGGCGAAGAGCGTCACCCCATCCATACCGACGCCAACGACTGGCGGGAGCCCCTCGATACGCCGGCACGGGAGGTAGGAGCGGCGATCACGGTTACCATCACCCGCGTGACCGCGTCTGAGATTGACCTCCACACGACCACGGGCAAGATCGCGGACTTGGCCCAGCGCATCGACGAGGCGGTGCACGCCGGCTCGGCCCGGGCGGTCGAGAAGCAGCACGCACGGGGCAAGAAGACCGCCCGCGAGCGCATCGAGCTGCTGCTCGATCCCGGCACGTTCGTCGAGATGGATGAGTTCGCCCGGCACCGGTCCCCGACGCTTCTCCCGCCGACGCCTTCGGCCCGCCCCACGAACGTCGGCCAGGAGCGCAACCGGCCGTACGGCGACGGGGTGGTCACGGGCTATGGGACCGTCGACGGACGCCAGGTGTGCGTCTTCGCTCAGGACTTCACCGTCTTCGGCGGGTCTCTCGGTGAGGTCTTCGGGGAGAAGATCGTCAAGCTCATGGACCTGGCCATGAAGATCGGTTGCCCTGTGATCGGCATCAACGACTCAGGCGGGGCACGCATCCAGGAGGGCGTGGTATCGCTCGGCCTCTATGGCGAGATCTTCTTCCGTAACGTCCGGGCCAGCGGCGTCGTCCCGCAGATCTCGCTGATCATGGGCCCGTGCGCCGGCGGCGCCGTCTACTCGCCCGCGGTCACAGACTTCACCGTGATGGTCGACCAGACCAGCCACATGTTCATCACCGGGCCCGACGTGATCAAGACCGTGACCGGTGAGGACGTGGCGATGGAGGACCTCGGTGGCGCCCGCACGCACAACACCAAGAGCGGCAACGCCCACTACCTCGCCACCGACGAAGAAGACGCGATCGAGTACGTGCGGGCGCTGCTGTCGTATCTGCCGTCGAACAACCTCGACGACTCACCGATCCGTGATGCTCCGGCCGATGTGTCCACAAGCGACGATCTCGACACACTCGTGCCGGACTCGCCGAACCAGCCGTACGACATGCACCGGGTCATCGAGCACGTGCTCGACGACGGGGAGTTCCTGGAGGTGCACGAGCTCTACGCGCGCAACATCGTGGTCGGGTTCGGCCGGGTCGAGGGAAGGTCGGTCGGCGTGGTGGCGAACCAGCCGCTGCACCTGGCCGGGTGCCTGGACATCGCGGCGTCGGAGAAGGCGGCTCGCTTCGTGCGTACCTGCGATGCCTTCAACATCCCCGTGCTGACCTTTGTGGACGTACCGGGGTTCCTCCCCGGAACCGGCCAGGAGTGGGACGGGATCATTCGCCGGGGTGCGAAGCTGCTCTATGCCTACGCGGAGGCGACCGTACCCAAGCTCACGGTGATCACCCGCAAGGCGTACGGCGGCGCCTACGACGTGATGGGCTCCAAGCACCTCGGCGCGGACATGAACTTCGCGTGGCCGACCGCGCAGATCGCCGTGATGGGCGCGCAGGGCGCGGTCAACATCCTGTACCGGCAGGAGTTGCGTGACGCTCCGGACGCCGCCGCGGAGCGCGCGCGCCTTATCACCGAGTACGAGGACGCGCTTGCCAATCCCTACATCGCGGCCGAGCGGGGCTACGTCGACGCGGTGATCAGGCCCGCGACGACTCGGGCGTACCTGGTCAAGGCGCTGCGGGCGCTCCACACCAAGCGCGAGACCCTGCCCACCAAGAAGCACGGCAACATCCCCCTGTAGACCACGCTGCGCGGTTCGCTGGCGCTCCGCCGCGCGACGCTCCCGCTAGACTCCACGCCGTGGCCGAGGACGCGAACCCTGAGGCGTACATTCGCATCGAGCGTGGCGTGCCGACCGACGAGGAGTTGGCGGCGCTCGTCGGCGTGCTCCAGGCCCTGCCGAGGGGGCCAGCCGGCTCGCCGGTGCTGGTCAGCCGATGGGCGAGGTCGCCACGACCACCCGCCACCGAGCGGGGCCCGGGCGCCTGGCGCGCCTCTGCCCTACCCCGCTAGGTCGCGGCCCGATCTCTCCATAGTGGACTTGGCGACACCCGGGTTGTTGGGTGGTTGTTTTGTCGGTGGGTTCGGCTAGTGTTTGGGACATGCGTACGGACGGGGGCACGGCGGTCGTGGCGGTGCAGGCCGGGTTGGCGGCGTTGACCGCGGTCGACGTGGCCGGCCTGCCCGACGGGCAGGTCCGCACCGAGGTCCTGTCCCTGCTGGGGTGTCTGAACCAGCTCACCACCGCCCTGGCCGACCGGATCGCCAGTTTCGACACCCGCGATCTGGCACACGGCGACGGGCAACGGGTCACCTCGACCTGGCTGGTCGGCTACGGCCGGATGTCCAAGGGCGCGGCGTTGCGGTGGGTGGCCCACGGCCGCTGCCTGCAACAGTTGCCCGCCCTGACCAACGGGATGCGCGCCGGCACCGTCTCGGCGGAGCGCCAGCCAACATCGCCGACCTGATCCGGACGCCGACCTGCGCCGCCGGGAGATCGTCTTCTCCCAACTCGGCTCCATGCCCTACCTGCGCGGCCGCCTGGACCCGGAAGGCGCTGCGGTACTGCAGAGCGCCATCGACGCGCTGATGCGCCACACCGACCAGCTTCGACGAACGCAGCACCGGGCAACGCCGCGGCGGACCACCGACCCGGCCCACGCAACCCACCCGCCCTGGCCGGGGCTGGCTGACCACTCGGCGGTCGCCGCACTCGATGCCCTACGGTGATCGGTGATGACCGTGAAGCACGAGCCGAGCACGCTGCCACCTGTCGCCTCGCAGGACCAGCCGGCCACACCGGACCAACAACGGCATCGTGCCGTCACGCTCGTCCTCGCGTCGGCGAGCCCCGCGCGGCTCCAGATGCTGCGCGCTGCCGGTGTGGAGCCGGTGGTCGTTGTCAGCGGCGTCGACGAGTCCACTGTGGAATCGACGCATCCCCGGGGGCTGTGCGCGAGCCTGGCCCGGCTCAAGGCAGAAGCGGTCGCGGAACGGCTGCGGGATAACCCGGGCGCCACCGGCACGATCCTGGTCCTGGGCTGCGACTCGGTGCTGGAGTTCGACGGCGAGATCTTCGGCAAGCCCGTCGACGCGGGCCAGGCGATCGAGCGATGGCGGGCAATGCGCGGCCGGACCGGCACGCTCCACACCGGACACTGCGTCGTCGATGCCCGCAGTGGGCGGCGCGCCGAAGCGGTCGGCAGCACGAGGGTCACCTTCGCCGAGGTCGCCGACGAGGAGATTGGGGCATACGTGGCGACGGGTGAGCCCGTTCGGGTCGCCGGAGCGTTCACCATCGACGGGCTGGGCGCCTGGTTCGTCGAGCGCATCGAGGGGGACGCCGGCACCGTCGTCGGGGTCTCGCTGCCGCTGTTGCGCCGGCTGCTGCGTGAGCTCGGTTGTAGCGTCCCGGCTCTGTGGGGCAGTACACAGGCATCGCGCACATGATCGCCGCTGCGCTGCGTTAGCGTGCGGACCATGAGTCGCAAATCGATCGGCCTCTCCGACGAGCTGCACGCCTACCTGCTCGCCCACAATCCACCGGCCGACCCCGTGATGTCCGACCTGCTCCACGAGACCCTGACGACGCTGCCCGAGCGCGCCACGCTGCCGATCGCGGTCGAGCAGGCCGCGTTCCTGACGTTCCTGACCCGGCTGATCGGCGCCCGGCAGGCCATCGAGATCGGCACCTTCACCGGGCTTTCATCACTGTCGATCGCTCGCGGCCTGCCGCCCGACGGGAGCCTGATCTGCTTCGACATCTCCGAGGAGTTCACGTCGATCGCCCGGCGCTACTGGGAGCGGGCCGGCGTGGCGGACCGGATCGAGCTGCGGATCGGCGACGCGACGAAGACCCTTGCCGCGCTGCCCGAACAGCCCCACCTCGACCTGGCATTCATCGACGCGGACAAGATGAACTACCCCGCCTACTGGGAGGCCGTCGTCCCCCGGATGCGCCCGGGTGGCGTGATCGCCGTCGACAACGTGCTGCGGCATGGACAGGTTCTGGCACCCAGGGACACCGAGGGCCGTACGGTCGTCGCCTTCAACGACATGGTTCTCGCCGACACCAGGGTCGAGGCGATCATGATCCCGCTCGCCGATGGCGTCACGCTCGCCCGCCGCCGGTAGCCGGCAGGTCGCCCGCCCCGGGCCACCGCTGTGCGGTCAGCGGATGCTCGTGGCGAACTTGCGCGCGGCGAGGAAGACCGACACCACGGTGAGCACACCGACGATGAGCAGGCCCTGCCACACCTTGGCGTTGCCGATGTCGCCCGCGAAGAGGGCCCGCGTACCATCCACGGCCCATGAGAACGGGTTCCACTGCGCGACGCGGCGCAACCAGGACGGGGCGAACGTCAGCGGCAGCAGGATCCCCGAGAGCAGCAGCACCGGCTGGAAGATCGTGTTCATGAGTGGCGCGAGGGCGTCCTCGCTGCGCAGGATCAGCGCGACCGCGTACGACAGTGACGAGGTCATCAGCGTGATCAGCGCGAGCATGAGGAACGCCAGCAGCAGGTAGCCCAGGTGCACGCGCAGCCCGAAGCCGAGTGCGAGCACGGTGATGAGGACCGCTTGGGCCAGCAGTGACACGGTGTCCCGCAGTGACCGGCCGAGCAGCAGCGCGAGCCGGCTCACCGGGGTGACCCGGGAGCGTTCGATGATCCCGGCACGCAGCTCGGCGATGAGGCTGAACCCGTTGAACAGGCCGCCAACGAGGGCCAGCAGGACGAGCAGGCCGGGCACGAAGATGCGGTACACCTCGGCGTTCGTGCTCGCGCCCATCGGCGCCAGGGCCGGCTTGAGCAGCGGGGCGAACAGCAGCAGGTACATGACCGGCTGGAACACGCCGACCATGACCCAGACCGGGCTGCGGATCAGGAGGTGGAACTGCCGGGAGAAGACCAGCCAGGTATCGCGGAGGAACTTCATCTGTGTCTCCTGTGGAGGGTTGTCTTCGCCAATGCTCGCGCGGCGCGGGTCAGGACTCGCGCAGCGAGCGGCCGGTCTTGGTGAGGAAGACGTCGTCGAGGCTCGGGCGGTGCAGTTCGACGGTGTGCAGCGCGACGCTGGCCGCGTCGAGCGTGCGCATGACGTTCGGGATCGCGGAGGCGCCGTCGTCGACGAACAACCGCAACGACCCGTCGTCGGTCGGCTCCAGCCGGTTCACCGAGGGCTCGCCACGCAACAGCGCCATCGCCCGCTCGGCCTGTCCCGCGGGCAGGCCGAGCACCAGCACGTCACCGGAGATGTCGCGCTTGAGCTCGGCGGGCGTACCCTCGGCCACGATCTGGCCATGATCGATGATCGCGACCCGGTCGCAGAGTGCGTCCGCCTCGTCGAGGTAGTGCGTGGTCAGGAAGATCGTCATCCCGTCGGAGCGAAGACGGCGGATCTCGTCCCATGTGTGTGCCCGGCTCTGCGGATCCAGCCCCGTCGTCGGCTCATCGAGGAAGACGACGCGCGGCTCGTGGATGATGCCCAGCGCGATGTCGACGCGCCGGCGCTGGCCACCCGAATGCGTCCGGCACTTGCGGTCGGCGTACTCCGCCAGTTGGAACGCGTCCAGAGCACGATCGGCGCGGCGCTGCGCCTCGGCCTTGCTCACGCCGTAGAAGCGCGCCTGGAGCACGAGTTCCTCGCGTGCGGTCGACTCGTCCCAGGTGCTGCCGCCCTGCGCCACGTACCCGATGCGGCGGCGGACCTCGCCCGGCTGCGCACGCAGGTCCGCGCCAGCGACGGTGGCGTCACCACCATCCGGCGCCAGCAGCGTGGCGAGCATCCGCAGGGTCGTCGTCTTGCCCGCCCCGTTCGGTCCGAGGAAGCCGAAGATCTCGCCCTCGCCGACCTCGAGGTCGACACCGCTGACCGCCTCGATGATCTTCTTCGCCTTCTTGTCGCGGGAACGGAACGACTTGCTCAGTCCCCGGGTCTGGATCAACGCCGTGTCGGCCATCAACGTCTCCACTCACGCCAGCACATACCATGCCTGCCGTCGCCCCCGTCCACAGCCGGATCCCGTCAGGCTCCCCGCACTGCGGGCGCCCCCGCAGCCCCACGGCCGTTCCCCCGGGACGATGGCGACACATCGCGACGCTATCGCGATATAGCTCGCAGGTCAATCCGGCGCGATTTCTGGCAGCCAACGCCGTGGATAGACTCCGAAGATCGCCTGCACCTGCGGAGGAAACGAACCGTGCGAAAGGTTCTCGTCGCGAACCGAGCAGAGATCGCGGTCCGGGTCATCCGCGCCTGCCGTGACGCGGGCCTGACCAGCGTCGCCGTCTATGCCGATCCCGACCGCGACGCGATGCACGCGCGCATGGCCGATGAGGCGTACGCACTGGGCGGCCACACGAGCGCCGAGACGTACCTACGCATCGACAAGATTCTCCAGATCGCGGAACGTTCCGGAGCCGATGCGGTGCATCCCGGCTACGGCTTCCTCGCCGAGAACGCCGACTTCGCCCAGGCCGTCATCGACGCCGGACTGACCTGGATCGGACCGTCGCCGCAGGCGATCCGCGACCTCGGCGACAAGGTCACCGCCCGGCACATCGCGCAGCGGGTGGGGGCGCCGCTCGTGCCCGGTACGGCTTCGCCCGTCCAGGGCGCGGGCGAGGTCGTCGCCTTCGCCGAGGAGTACGGGCTGCCCGTCGCCATCAAGGCCGCTTTCGGCGGCGGGGGTCGCGGGCTGAAGGTCGCCCGGACCATTGAGGAGATCCCGGGTCTGCTGGAGTCGGCGACCCGAGAGGCCACCGCCGCGTTCGGCCGCGGGGAGTGCTTCGTCGAGCGGTACCTCGATCGCCCGCGACATGTCGAGGCGCAGGTGCTCGCCGACCAGCACGGCACGGTGGTCGTCGTCGGCACCCGCGACTGCACGCTGCAGCGACGCCACCAGAAGCTGGTCGAGGAGGCGCCAGCCCCGTTCCTGACGGCGGAGCAGCGTGCGGCGATCCATGAGTCGGCGAAGGCGATCTGCCTGGAGGCGGGCTACCACGGGGCGGGCACGGTCGAGTACCTCGTGGGCCTCGACGGAACGGTCTCGTTCCTCGAGGTGAACACGCGGCTGCAGGTCGAGCACCCGGTGACCGAGGAGGCGTACGGCGTGGACCTCGTGCTCGAGCAGTTCCGCATCGCCGAGGGCGAGAAGCTGCGCTTGAACGCCGACCCCGAGCCCCGGGGTCACTCGATCGAGTTCCGCGTCAATGGCGAGGATCCCGGCCGCGGCTTCCTGCCCGCGCCCGGTGTGGTGAGCCGGCTGAGCCTGCCGACGGGACCCGGCGTACGCGTGGATACCGGCATCTCGTCGGGGGCGGTGATCGGCGGCAATTTCGACTCGCTGCTCGCCAAGGTGATCGTGACGGGCGAAAGCCGTGCGCAGGCCCTGGCCCGGGCCCGCCGCGCGCTCGACGAGATGCGGGTGGAGGGCATGGCGACCGTCCTGCCGTTCCACCGGCTCGTCGTGCGCGATCCGTCCTTTGTGGAGGAACCGTTCCGCGTCCATACCCGGTGGATCGAGACCGAGTGGGAGAACACCGTCGCGCCGTTCGTCGGCTCTGCCTCCGCCGACGCGACGCCGCCCGAACAGCGAACGACCGTGGTGGTCGAGGTGGGCGGCAAGCGCCTCGAGGTCAACCTCCCGGCCAACCTGGGTACGGCCGCTGGCGGCGTGCCGCCGGGGGGCAGGACCGATGCCCCCCGCCGTTCCCGCGCCGGCCATCACGCCGCGGCCGCCTCCGGCAACGCCCTCACCAGCCCCATGCAGGGCACGATCGTGAAGGTCGCCGTCGCGGAGGGCGACACCGTGGCCGAGGGCGATCTGGTCGTGGTGCTCGAAGCGATGAAGATGGAGCAGCCGTTGCACGCCCACCGCTCCGGCGTCATCACCGGCTTCTCCGGCGAGGTCGGCACCACCGTCAGCGCGGGCGCCACCATCTGCGAGATCGTCTGATCGCCGAGCGGCCCCGCTGCCACAGCGTTCAGGCCCCGGCCTATGCCGGCGGGGGCTCGCGGTGGGCAGCGGCGTAGACCTCGCGGCGCGGGACACCCCGGGCCCGGGCCACCGCGGCGATCGCGTCCCGACGGGACAACCCTTCGGCCTGCTCGGCCGCGACGAGGTCGGCCAACTCATCCGCGGAGGGCTCCTCGGCGTCGGCCACCGCACCGGCCACGACCACGGTGATCTCGCCGCGTACGGGCGCAGCGGCCGACCACTCGGCGAGCCGCCCCAGCGGCGAGCGGATGACCTCCTCATGGGACTTGGTCAGCTCACGACACAGCGCCGCGGCGCGATCCGGGCCGAATGCCGCCGCGGCATCGGCCAGCAGGGCAGGCAGGCGATGGGGTGCCTCGAAGAAGACGAGCGTGCGTTGCTCGTGGGCCAGGAGGGCCAACCGGGCCCGGCGCGCGCCCGGAGCCCGCGGGAGGAAGCCCTCGAAGCAGAACCGGTCGCAGGGCAGACCAGAGACCGCCAGGGCGGTGGTGACTGCGGACGGGCCGGGGGCGACCCGCACGGCGACGCCAGCGTCGATCGCGGCCCGGACCAATCGGAACCCCGGGTCCGAGACCGACGGCATGCCGCCGTCGGTGATCAGCGCGACCCGGGCGCCGGAGACCGCGGCGGCGACCAGTTCGGGTGTGCGTCGCTGCTCGTTGCCCTCGAAGTAGGAGACCACGCGGCCGGAGATCGTGAGCCCGAGGTCGGCGGCGAGCCGGGCCAGTCGCCGGGTGTCCTCGGCCGCCACAATGTCCGCTTGGGCGAGCTCGTCGCGGAGCCGGGCCGACGCGTCGCCGGGATTCCCCAGCGGCGCTCCAACCAGCACGACGACTCCCGACATCGGCGGCCTCCCCTCGGCGGCGACTGCGGTCGGTGCGGACAAACGACGCCCCCGACCGCAGCCTACGATCGGCGGGTGGATGTGCAGGTGACCGTCGAGCGGCAGCCCGCCGACCAGCCTAAGCGGGCGGGCGGAGCGGGCCGGCTGGGCGAGATCCCGGCCGCGATCCGGCGCCGGCTGGAGCCGATGGCCGGCGGCGGCTGGCGCGCGTGGAGCGTTGCCGCCTGGGTCGTGCTGATCGCCTCGGCCCTGCGCTTCGTCAAGCTCGGCTTCCCACCGTCGCTGGTCTTCGACGAGGTGTACTACGCCAGGGAAGGGCAGCAGATGCTCGACCACGGTGTCGAGTGGCGGTACGAGTACGACGACCAGGGCAACATCACGGCCGACGACGGCCCCGACTACGTGGTCCACCCACCGCTCGGCAAGTGGATCATCGCGCTCGGCATCAAGATCTCACGCGACTGGTTCCACGACGCGCCGGTGATCCCCACCGTGAGTTCGGGTTCCTTTGGCTGGCGGCTCATGCCGGCGGTCTTCGGGGTGCTCTCGATCCTCATCGTCACCCGCACCGCGCGCCGCATGTTCCGCTCGACCGTGCTCGGGGCGACGGCCGGCCTGCTCATGGCTCTCGACGGCATGGAGATGGTGCTCTCGCGCACCGCGATCCTCGACATCTTCGTGCTCTTCTTCGCGATCGCCGCGTTCGCCTGCCTGGTGCTCGACCGCGACCAGCGCCGCGCGCGTTGGCTCCGCGAGATGGAGAACGGGCTCGATCCGACGGCTCCAGGGCCGGCCGGCCGACCCCGCTTCGGGTGGGGCGCTGTGCCGTGGTGGCGGCTGGCAGCGGGGGTGATGCTCGGCCTGGGCTGCGGGGTGAAGTGGAGCATCGTCTTCTATATCCCGGTCTTCGCCGCGCTGGTCTACCTATGGGAGGCGAACCTGCGCCGCACGGTCGGCGCCGCGCACCCCTGGCGCGACGCGCTGCTCGACGAGGTCGGCTGGATCGCCGCCCTGGGCGCGTTGGCGGCCGCCTCCTACCTGTCGACCTGGTCGGCGTGGTTCGCCTCGGATGACGGCTACAAGCGGCACTTCCTGCGCGACCAGGGCCAACCCGAGCCGTTCATCATCGGGGCACTGCGTAACCTCTGGTCCTACCAGTCGGATGTGCTGAAGTTCCACACCGGCCTGGATTCACCGCACCCGTACCAGTCCTGGCCCTGGCAATGGCTGCTCCTGGGGCGCCCGGTCGCCTTCTTCTGGGCGCCGAATCCGCCGCCGTGCGGAGCCTCCAGTTGTGCCAGCGAGATCGTGCTTCTCGGCACACCGGTGCTGTGGTGGGCGTTCATCCCCGCGCTGTTGGCGATGATCTGGTTTGGCATCAGTCGGCGGGACTGGCGGCCGCTCGCGATCGGCGTCGGCGCGGCGGCCGGCATCCTGCCCTGGTTCTACTACGAGATCGCCGACAACCGCACGATGTACTACTTCTACGCCGCGCCGGCCGAGCCGTTCCTGGTGCTTGCCGTGGTGTACGTGCTCGGCTGTCTCATCACGGGCCCCGGCGTCGGGCGCTACGGCGGGGGGCGGGTACGACTGGGCCTTGCCCTCTCCGTCGAGGAGCGACGTCTCTACGGCACGATCGCCGCCGCGGCCTTTGTCCTGCTCGTCGCGATCTGCTTCTGGATCTACTACCCGCTCTATGTGGGCGACTCGATCCCGCACGACGACTGGTGGAGACGCATGCTGCTGGGCAATCGCTGGGTGTAGCGCAGCACGGCTACGCCGTACGGACAGCGGCCGCGATGCGCTCGGCAACTGTCTGGGCATGGTCCACAGTGGACGCTTCCACCATGACCCGGACCACGGGCTCGGTCCCCGAGGGGCGCAGCAGGACCCGACCGAAGCCGGAGAGTTCGCGCTCCGCCGCGGCGATGGCTTCGACCACAGTGGACGCCTGCACTGCGGCTCCCCGGTCGGACACCGCCACATTGACGGTGACCTGGGGCAGCTTGGTCACCACCGACGCCAGGTCGGCCAAGGTACGTCCGCTCGCGGCCATGCGCGCCATGAGGTTCAGGCCGGTCAGCAGGCCATCGCCGGTGGTGGCGTGGGCCGGCAGGATCACGTGACCGCTCTGCTCCCCGCCCAGGGACAGGCCGCGCTGGCGCAAAGTCTCCAGCACGTACCGGTCACCAACCGCGGTCTCGAGCAGCGTGATCCCCTCCCGCTGCATCGCCAGCCGCAGCCCGAGGTTGCTCATGACCGTGGCGACCAGCGTGTCCTCGACCAGCCCGCCGGCCTCCCGCATGGCCAGCGCGAGGATCGCCATGATCTGGTCTCCGTCAACCACCTCGCCGGTGGCGTCGATGGCCAGGCAGCGGTCGGCGTCGCCGTCGTGGGCGATCCCGAGATCGGCGCCATGCTCGTGCACGGCGGAGCGTACGGGCTCCAGGTGCGTGGAGCCGCACTCCTGGTTGATGTTGATGCCGTCGGGCTCGGCGTGGATCACGATCGCCCGCGCCCCGGCCCGCCGGTATGCGTCGACGACCTGCGACGCGGCGCCGTTGGCGCAGTCCACGACGACCGTCAGGCCGTCCAGCCGGTATGGCGTTGCCTCGACCAGGTGGGTCATGTACCTGTCGGCGCCGTCAGGCAGGTCGTGGACCCGGCCGATCCGCTCGCCCACGGGCCGGGACCAGGCCTCGTCGAGCTGGGCCTCGACGCGATCCTCGACCTCGTCGGGCAACTTGTGCCCACCCGCGGCAAAGAGCTTGATCCCGTTGTCGGGCATCGGGTTGTGCGACGCGGAGAGCATGACACCGAAGTCGGCGGACAGCTCCGCGGTGAGAAAGGCGACCCCGGGAGTCGGCAGCACGCCCACCCGCACCACGCTCGCGCCCGCACTGGCCAATCCCGCGACCACAGCCGCCTCGAGCATCTCGCCGCTGGCGCGGGGATCGCGGCCCACCACGACCACGGGCCGGGAGGCCGTGCCGCCGGGGCGGGCCAGCACATGTACGGCCGCCACGGCCACCGCCATCGCGAGTTCCGGGGTCAGGTCCGCGTTGGCGAGACCCCGCACGCCGTCGGTGCCGAAGAGCCGTCCCATGCCGTGCCTTCCGTCCCGGCCGCCGCGTCGCCGCGGGCACCCACAAGGAGTGAGCGGCGGCGAGCCCGCGGTCGCGAAAACAGCCGGGTCGCCCGATCGGGCGGCCCGACTGTCGACGATGCCTGTGCCGCTCGCGCCTGTTAGCGCTTGGAGTACTGCGGCGCCTTGCGGGCCTTCTTCAGACCGTACTTCTTGCTCTCCTTGACCCGGGCGTCCCGGGTCAGGAAACCGGCCTTCTTCAGCGCCGGCCGGTCATCACCGTCAAGGTCGCACAGCGCGCGTGCGATGGCCAGGCGCAGTGCGCCCGCCTGCCCGGTGACCCCCCCGCCTCGGAGGTTCGCGATCACGTCGAGCGTGCCGACCCGGTCCACGACGCCGAGTGGCTCACGGACCAACTGCTGGTGCACCCGGCTCGGGAAGTAGGCCTCAAGGGTGCGGCCGTTGAGGGTGAACGTGCCGCTGCCGGGAACCAGACGAACCCGCACGATCGCCTCCTTGCGGCGACCCACCGTCTGGATCGGACGCTCGGTGCGCGGCAGGCTGCGCGGGGGCCTCGGGACCACCGGGGCGGCGGGTGCCACCACGCTGGCCTCCGCCACGGGAGCAACCGTCTCGGTGTCCTCGGCCGCGGCACCCGTCTCGGCGCTCGCCTCTGCGGTGGTGGTCTCTGCAGTGGCGGTCTCGGTGGCGGTGCTCTCGGTGGCGGTGCTCTCGGTGGCGGTGCTTTCGGTGGCGGTGCTTTCGGTGGCGGTGGTCTCAGCGGCGATCGTCTCAGTCATGCTGCCTGCTCCGCGGTAAGGTGTGCGTCGTCGGGCATGGGTAGGCCCCGGCTCGGCGGGTGAGTGTCATGATCTGTCGTCCCTTTGCCGTCGCTACTGCGCGACCTGCGTGATCTCGAACGGGGTCGGCTGCTGGGCCTCGTGCGGGTGCTCGGCGCCCGCGTACACCTTCAGCTTCTTGATCAGAGCCCGGCCAAGGCGGTTGTGGGGCAGCATCCCTCGCACGGCGAGCTCGACCGCGCGCTCCGGGCGCTTCGAGAGCAGCTCCTCGTACCCGACGGAGGTCAGCCCCCCCGGGTAGCCGGAGTGCCGGATGGCCACCTTCGTCTGCCGCTTGTTGCCCGTCAGCGCCACCTTCGCCGCGTTGACGATGATGACGAAATCGCCGGTATCCACGTGCGGCGCGAAGACCGGCTTGTGCTTGCCGCGCAGCAGCGTGGCAGCCTGGGTCGCGAGGCGACCGAGCACGACGTCGGAGGCGTCAATGACGTGCCACCGTCGCTCGATCTCGCCCGGCTTCGGGCTGTACGTACGCACAGGTCGGTCCCTTTGTCTGTGTCGGTGGAGTGGCAAGCCCCTCTGCGGCGCAGCCTTGCGGGGCTGCTGGAGGCACGAACCGCCAGCAGGGCGCGCGGCAGTCCTCGCACAACAGCGTATGAGCATACCCGGGTCGCCGTGGTGGGGTCAAAGTGCCCTCCCCCCACAGGATTTGCCAAGCCGAAACATCACGTCCATCGCGGCGAAACTGCGTCCGGGCAGATTGTCCGGCAGGCCGGTACGGCGCGAGGGCACAGCCCGCGCAGCCCTACCACGCAAGACCCGACCGGGCGGTGAAGGGACGGCACCACCCCGTCGCGGCGCGTCGGTCGACACGCCGGCCTCGGTTGACCACCCCGCCGGCTCGGAATCGGGCGCACAAACCGTCCGGCGGGGTGGTCAGAACACCGGGCATCCTGACGGGGTCCAGCACAGCTTGAGCGCGGGGATCAGAGCGCTCTGTCCTGAGATTGGATGAAATGCCCGGCTGCCATTCTCCTGTCACGGCCCAGCGGGTCCGGGCGGTCCCGCTGATCACCGCCAATGTGACAGTCGCGATCCACCGCCTCCGGCCTTAGGCTGTGCGCCGTGGTCGGTGCCTGGATCAGACTCCTCGTGAACTCCGCGACGGTCGCGGGCAGCGCAGTCGCGGCACAACTCGGCGCGGGCAACGCGCTCGGCATCATCCGGTGGGACGGCCAGCATGACGCACGGGGCTGGACGACCCTGCTGAGCTGGGTCGCGTTCAGCTACGCGGTCGCGGTGCTCGCAGGCGCACTCGCCGGTCGCCTCGCCCTGCGCCGGCGTCACGGCAGTGACGGCATCGGTACCCGCTTGGCGGCCGCTCTGGTCGCGGCCGCTGGCGCCGCCGTATCGATCGGGCTCGCCTGGCTGCCCGCCCGGGACGCCAACCCACCGATCAATGTCAACCCCGGTCTGGTCGTCTCGCTGACCGCGGGCGGCGGCGTCATGGTGGGACTGGTTCTTGCCCTGGTTGCCCTCGCGGCCCGGCCGGTAGCGGTCGGCCTGCAGGTGATGGTGGCGTGGCTGTGGCTGGTCGCGATCGCCGCCGCGATCGCCGGCATCACCAGCCACGACGCCTACCCGGCGCCGCGTCTCGGCGTCCCGGACGCGGCCTCACTGGTCCCCGCCACCCCATGGACCGGTCCCCGAGTAATGATCATCGTGGCCGTCGTCGTCGGCGCCGTGGTCGCGGGCGTCGCCCGTGCCAGCGGCTCGCCGCGGCTGGGCGCGGCACTCTCCGGCCCGGGCGGGCCGGCACTCATCGCTGCCGCGTACCTGATCGCGGGCCCCGGCCCGGGCGTCGACATCACGTCTGCCGACGGGGCGTACCTCGATGCCGTGCTCGCCACCGCGGCCGGTCTGGCGGCCTCGGTGCTGGTCGCTGTGCCCGGACGTCGGGCTGAGCCAGCGGACCAGCCCAGGACGCTCTCCGGTCGCCTCCAGCCCACCGACGACCAGCCCCTGGAGGGCGACGTCATCGAGGCCATCCGGGCCAGGGCCGCCACGACGACGGCACAGGGCCGGGTCCGGCCGGCCTGGGCCGAGGGCTCCGGGGTGTACGCCCGGGCGTACACCGGCGCAGGCGCCGGCCGCACCCCGTCGGATCCCACCCGCCCCGAGGGGGCGGCGCCCACCGCGTCGCCGAGCGCGCTGCCGCGACGTGAGCCGTTGACCGTGGCCGCGGGCGGTACCGCGTGGAGCGCCGACACGCTGACCGGCACAAGCTCGGCCGTGGACCCTGGCCGCCATGCGCAGCCGAAACAGGTACCCGGCGCCGGCCTCTACCGCAGCGGCGGCACCGCCGTCGACGACCTGTACGAGTCGGGCCGTCACGCCGCCCAGGAGTAGGCCGATCAGCCCGGCTGGGTCGTCTCCCAGACCGGTTCGGGCGTCTCGACGACCTCACCGTCGTCGCGGAAGTGCAGGAACCGGTCGAACGACCGAGTGAACCAGCGATCGTGGGTCACCGCGATGACCGTGCCGTCGAAGGCCCGCAGCGCGTCCTCCAAGGCCTCGGCTGAGGCGAGGTCGAGGTTGTCGGTCGGCTCGTCGAGCAGCAGCAGGGTCGCCCCGGACAGCTCGAGCAGGAGCACGAGGAATCGCGCCTGCTGGCCGCCGCTCAGCGTGCCGTAGTCCTGGTCGGCCTGGGCTGCCAGCTCGTACCGGGACAGCGCCCGCATCGCGTCGTGGCGGGGCAGGCCGGCGCGGCGCCCGTCTCCGCGCCACAGGACATCGACGAGCGTACGCCCGGCCAGGTCGGGCCGGTCGTGCGTCTGCGAGAAGTGGCCCGGCCGCACCCGCGCACCGAGTCGTGCCGTACCACCGTGGGCAACCAGGTCCAGCCGCTGACCGTCCACAGGGGAGTGTTCCGGGTCCGGCTCGGTGCCGCCGCGGGCGAGCAGCCGGAGGAAATGCGACTTGCCGGTCCCGTTCGCGCCGAGCACGGCCACGCGGTCTCCGTACCAGATCTCGAGGTCGAACGGGAAGGTCAGATCGGTCATCTCGAGCTGTTCGCAGATCACGGCTCGCCGACCCGTGCGACCGCCGCTCAGACGCATGCGGATGTCCTGCTCCCGCGGGCGCTCGCGCGGGGGACCGGCGTCCTCGAACTTGCGCAGACGGGTCGTCGCGGCCTGCAGGCGCGAGGCCATGTCCGCGTTGTACGACGCCTTCTGGCGGTACATGACAACGAGTTCCCGCAGCTTGCGATGCTCCTCGTCCCATCGCCGGCGCTGCTCGTCCAAGCGCTCATACCGGGCCACCCGGGCCGCATGCCACGACGCGAACCCGCCCGGATGGGTCCACGCCGTGCCGCCCTCCAACGTGACCACGCGGGTCGCGGTCTGGGCGAGCAGCTCCCGGTCGTGCGAGACGTAGAGCACGGACTTGTCGGATTCCCGCAGCCGGGCCTCCAGCCATCGCTTCGCCGCGACGTCCAGGAAGTTGTCCGGCTCGTCGAGCAGCAACACCTCGTCCGCGCCACGCAGCAGCAGCTCGAGCGCGAACCGCTTCTGCTCACCCCCGGACAGGGTGTGCACGCCCCGACCCCGGGCCGCGTCCCAGGGCAGCCCCAGCGCCGAAGTGCTCGCCGTGTCGAAGGCCACCTCGGCGGCGTACCCACCCGCCTCGCCCCATGCGCAGAGTGCCGCGGCGTAGCGCAGTTGCGCCTTCTCGGCGTCCGGTGCGGCCGTCACGGCTCGCTCGGCCGCCGCCAGCCGCTGCCCCGCGGCGCGGACCGCAGGGGCGGCCAGCGACAGCGCGAGTGCCTCCACTGTGGACTCACAAGAAGCCACCGAGGCGTCGCTCGCCTGCGCCGACCGGTGCAGGAACTGGCGCATGATGCCGAGGCCGCCGGAGCGGGCGATCGAGCCCTCGACGACCGGCAGGTCGCCGGCGATCATGCGCAGCAGGGTTGTCTTGCCTGCGCCGTTGGGGCCCACGAGCGCGACCCTCGCTCCGTCGGCGACCCGCAACGACACGTCGGCGAACAGCTCGCGCCCGTCCGGCAGTACGTGGCGGACGCCGTTGACGTCAAGATGGCCCACGGGTCATGCATTGTCCGGGGCCACCGGCGGCTCGTCGCCCGAATTCCCGGCGCCAGGGCCACCGCGGCCATCACCGGCCCGGGCCGACGAGACCCGCAGCACCCGGAAGCCCTGCTGGCTGGCGTGACGCACCACGCCGTACCCACGCTCCTCGAGCCAGGCCACGAGCGAGTCGGCGCCCAGGTGCCGGGCGACGACCAGCCACGCGGTGCCGTCCGGGGCGAGCCGTGCCAGCCAGCGCGACAGCAGCCCGTGCAGTTCGTCCTTGCCGACCCGGATCGGCGGGTTCGACCAGATCTGGGTGAACGTGAGCTCGGCAGGGATGGCGCCCGGCTCCCGCACATCGACCGCCAATCCCAGCGCCGCGGCGTTGGCCCGGGTGAGCTCGAGGGCGCGGGCATTGACATCGACGGCGTAGACCGCGGCCCTCGGGGCGAACGTGGCCAGCACACAGGCGATCGGCCCGTAGCCGCAGCCGAGGTCGAGCAGCGGGCCCCGGGTATCGGCTGCGGGCAGCTCAGCCTTGCGCAGCAGGACGGCTGTGCCGGGGTCGAGCCGGTCGGCGCTGAAGACGCCTCCAGCCGCCCGCAGGTGGAACTGGCGCCCTGCGACGGCGAAGCTCACCTCGGTCCGGCGCGCCGGGGCGGTCGGGTCGGCGGTGAAGTAGTGCTCGGCGGACACGCTGCCCATTCTGCGTCCGCTGAGATTCGGTAGCCTGTACGCCCATGACGTACGGATACGGGCCACCCCGCGATTGGTCCGCGTCCGACGACGAGCCTGCTTGGCGCGAGGACCAGTACGACCCGCCCACATCCTCGCGGGGAAGGCATACCGGACGGCGCGTACCGCAGCCACCTCCGCCCGCGCGCCACGTCGCCCCGGCAGGCGGCCTGCCGGCGACACCCACCTCTGGAGCCCAGGCACCACCGGTCTCGCCGCCGCCACAGCGGCCGCTCTCACCACCCCCGGGGCTTCGCCGCCCGCCGCCCCCAGGGCTCGCCGTGCCGCCACCCGGCCCGCCCATGCCGACGTCGCCGAGCGGCCCCCGGATTCCCCCACCCGGCCCAGGCATGCCACCCGGCCCTCGCACGCCGATGCCCGGTCCGAGGCTGCCGGTCGGCGGCCCGGTTCCGGCCGGTGCCCCGCGGGGGCGTCCGGGTGCCCCCCCGCCCGGACGCGGCCGCCCCGGTCGGCCCCGCCGACGGGGTCTGCCTCCGCTGCCGCAGACCAAGGGGATGAGCCTTCGCGAGTTCCCCGGCCTGCTCCGGCAGCTACCCCAGCACAAGCCGTGGATGATCACCATTGGCGTGATCTCGGTCGTCGTCGTGCTCGCGGCCTGCAGCTTCGGCTCGTTCCTGATGCTCAAGGACGACGGTCAACCGACCGGCCTGCCCAGCGACGCGAACGTGCAACGGCGCGACATCTCCACGCGCGAGGGCGACAGCACCCCGCTCACGGTGGCGGACATCTTCCCCGACACCCAGATCCCCGCCGCCGATCCGAGCCTGCCGCCGTACACCATGGTCGGCAAGCCTCAGGCCGGCAAGGACTGCCGGTACGCGGCGAACCGCGAGGTGCAGCGACGGCTGGGCGACGCGAACTGCAGCCAGTACGTCCGTGCGTCGTTCCTGTCGTCGGACGGCAAGTACTTCGTGACTGCAGGCATCCTCAACCTGCCCGACATGCCCAGCGCGACCGACTTCCAGACCCAGCTGCAGCAGTTGGCCGCCACTGCCGACCAGGGAAGCCTCACCATCTATGTCCCCGACACGGACAAATACCCCACCCTGCCGAGCGCGAACTCCTATCTCGCGGCGGATGTGCGTGGGCACTTCCTGATCTACGCGGTGGTCGTGCGCAAGAACGGTAGCGACATGCAGCCCGATGAGCCCGGCGCGAAGGTCGTCGTCTACGACATGCTCGAGACCTACCTGAGCAACGCGGTCACGAAGTGGTCTGAGGTCAAGCCGCCGAACGTGCCCTCGGCCGGGGCCTCGTCGCACCCGGGCTCCTCGGCAACCGGATCGACGCGGCCCTCCACGAGCGGGTAGGCCCACGATCCCGTCAACCGCGCCGGTTGCGGGTCAGCGCGGCACGAAGGGCGAAGTCGCTCGGCTCCTGCGGGTAGCCGACCGCCACGAGCGTGAGGCCGTGTGGCGGCGCTACCACGACCTCGTCCGCCCGAACCCGCCGTGCCAGAAGCGACGCCGGCCACTGCGCCGGACGCCGGCCGTCGCCGACCGCGAGCAGTGCCCCGACGAGGCTGCGCACCATCGCCTGACAGAACGCGTCGGCGGTCACGGTGGCCGCGACGATGCCGTCGGTGTCGCGATCCCAGGTCAGGCCGGTCAACGTCCGTACGGTTGTGGCATCCGGCTTGTGCCGGCAGTACGCGGCGAAGTCGTGCTCGCCCAGCAACGGCGCACTGGCCGCGTTCAGGGCCCCGGTGTCGAGCCGGCGGCGCCAGCTCAGCGTGTCGCGGTGCCGCAGCGCTGGCGCACCCGACGGTGCGTCGCAGACCCGGTACCGGTACCGGCGCCACAGCGCCGAGAACCGGGCGTCGAACGCGTGTGGCACGGCCACGGCCGAGTTGACCCGAAGGTCGGCCGGCAGCAGCCCCGCCAGCCGGGTGATGAGCGAGTCCTGAAGCCGCGACCAGCGGGCCTCGGGCACATCGACGTGACACACCTGGCCCGTCGCGTGCACCCCCGCATCGGTGCGCCCCGCCACGGTCAGGTTGGTCGCACCGTCCGTCCCGAAGAGCAACGCGAGCACGTCGGCCAGCGCGCCCGCGACGCTCCGCTGTCCGGGCTGGATCGCCCAACCCGCGAACTCGGTTCCGTCATAGGCAACGTCCAGCCGCAGCCGGACGATCTGCTGGCCCGACGACGTCAAGACCTGCCCCCGCGAGCGCGGGGACAGGTCCTGGCGGATGGCTCAGCAGCCCTAGGCGCGCGAGTCCTCGTCGTCCTCAGCGTCGTCGAACTCCTCGCCCTCGTCATCGTCCTCGTCGTCATCGTCCTCGTCGTACTCGTCCTCGTCGAACTCATCGCTGGCGTCCTCGAGTTCCTCCTCGTCGAGGTCCTCCTCAGCGACCGCGGCCGTGGCAGCGGCTCCCGCAGCCGCCCCCGCGGCGCCGCGACCACGGCGTGCCGGCGCGGCTTCGGTCTCTCCCGCGAGGGCCGCCATGGCGTCGTCCCGCTCCCCACGACGCCGGGTGGCCTTCACCGCCCGGCTCGGGGCGGCAGCGGAGAACTCACGCTCCTCGACGAGCTCGATCACGGCCATCGGCGCGGCGTCACCCTTGCGAATGCCCGCCTTGATGATGCGGGTGTAGCCGCCGTTGCGCGTGGCGTAGAGCGGCGCGATCTCGTCACGCAGCTTGTACGCCACGTCGAGCTCGTGGATGACCCGTAGCACCCGCCGAAACGAGGCCAGGTCGCCCTGCTTGGCCCGGGTGATGAGCTGCTCCGCGAAGGGGCGCAGGCGCTTGGCCTTCGTCTCGGTCGTGGTGATCTTCCCGTGCCGGAACAGCGATGTGGCGAGGTTCGCCAGCATCAGCCTCTCGTGCGCGGGGCTGCCACCGAGGCGAGGTCCCTTGGTCGGCTGCGGCATCGTGGTGTTTCCTTCCGGGCGGGCGAAGCCGTGAGTGGGTTGAGATTCGATCCGGGCGCATCTGGGCGCCGGCCTCAGAGCTGCTCGGTCTCCCGATAGTCGTCAGCGTCGTAGTCCACGTCCGCGAACGTGTCGACCACATGCGACGGATCGAAGACCGGTGCCGAGTCCTTCAGACCCAGGCCCATCCCGGCGAGCTTCATCTTGACCTCATCGATGGACTTCTGGCCGAAGTTGCGGATGTCCAGCAGGTCGGCCTCGGTCCGTGAGATGAGCTCGCCGACCGAGTTGATGCCCTCCCGCTTGAGGCAGTTGTACGACCGCACGGTCAGGTCGAGCTCCTCGATCGGCAGCGCCAGGTCGGCGGCGAGCTGCGCGTCCTGTGGCGAAGGCCCGATGTCGATGCCTTCGGCGGTCTCGTCCAGCTCCCGGGCGAGGCCGAAGAGTTCGACAAGCGTTGATCCTGCGCTGGCCAGGGCGGTGCGCGGTGTGATGGACGGCTTCGTCTCGACGTCGATGATCAGGCGGTCGAAGTCGGTTCGCTGCTCGACACGGGTTGCCTCGACCCGGTAGGTGACCTTCAGCACCGGCGAGTAGATCGAGTCGACCGGGATCCGGCCGATCTCCTGCCCGCCCTGCTTGTTCTGCGCCGCGCTGACGTAGCCGCGTCCCCGCTCGACCGTGAGCTCCATGTCGAGCCGACCCTTGCCGTTCAGCGTCGCCAGCTTCAGATCTCCATTGTGGACGGTCACGCCTGCCGGCGGCTGGATGTCGCTCGCCGTCACGTCGCCGGGGCCCTGCTTGCGCAGGTACAACGAGACCGGCTCGTCGTGCTCCGAGCTGACGCAGAGGTCCTTGACGTTCATCACGAGCTCGACGACGTCCTCCTTCACGCCCGGGATCGTGGTGAACTCGTGCAGCACGCCGTCGACCTTGATGCTGGTCACGGCGGCACCCGGGATCGAACTCAGGAGCGTACGCCGCAGCGAGTTGCCGAGGGTGTAGCCGAAGCCCGGCTCCAGTGGCTCGATGGTGAACCGGGACCGTGTGTCGTTGATCGGCTCTTCGGTGAGAGTCGGTCGTTGTGAGATGAGCACTTCATTCTCTTTTCGTCTGGGGCACCCGCTATTTGATGCCCAAACTGATTACTTGCTGTAGAGCTCGACGATCAACTGCTCCTGTACCTGCGTGTCGATGGCGGCACGGGCGGGCAGCGAGTGGATGAGGATCTTGAGCTGGCTCGGGATCGGCTCCAGCCACGCCGGCACGGTCCGGGTGCCGGCCTCGGCACGCGCCACGACGAAGGGCGTGAGCTCCGCGGAAGACTGACGCACCTGGACGATGTCGTGCTCGCTGACCAGGTATGACGGGATGTCCACCTTGCGCCCATTGACCGTGAAGTGGCCGTGTCGCACGAGCTGACGGGCCATATCGCGCGACTTCGCGTACCCGGCCCGGTAGACGACGTTGTCCAGGCGCGACTCCAGGATCTTGAGCAGCTCCTCGCCGGTCTTGCCGGGGCGCCTGTTGGCCTCCTCGTAGTACGTACGGAACTGCTTCTCCAGCACCCCGTAGATGCGACGGGCCTTCTGCTTCTCGCGAAGCTGGAGGAGGTACTCGCTCTCCTTGGTCCGACCGCGGCCGTGCTGGCCGGGCGGGAACGGCCGCGACTCAAACGGACACTTCGGCCCGTCGCACTTGCTGCCCTTGAGGAACAGCTTCATCTTCTCGCGACGGCAGCGACGGCAGTCGGCACCAGTGTATCGAGCCATGTCTGTTTATCCCCTACCCTCAGACCCGGCGACGCTTCGGTGGACGGCATCCGTTGTGCGGCTGCGGTGTGACGTCGGAGATCGTGCCGACCTCCAGCCCCGCGGCGGTGAGCGAGCGGATCGCGGTCTCCCGGCCCGAACCCGGACCCTTCACGAAGACATCGACCTTGCGCATGCCGTGCTCCATGGCCCTGCGGGCGGCCGCCTCGGCGGCGAGCTGGGCGGCGAAGGGCGTGGACTTGCGCGACCCCTTGAAGCCGACCTGGCCGGCGGAGGCCCAGGAGACGACCGCTCCGGTGGGGTCGGTGATCGAGACGATCGTGTTGTTGAAGGTGCTCTTGATGTGCGCCTGTCCGTGCGCGACATTCTTGCGTTCCTTGCGGCGGACCTTCTTGGCCGCGGCGGCCGCGGGTCCGGTGCGAGCCTTCGGTGGCATGAGTCTGTGTGCTCCGTGGTGTCTGATGCTGCGGCTGGATTCGTCTGCGGTCCCGCGGCGGCGCTCCGGCGCGGGTGGGGGCACTACTTCTTGCCCGGCTTCTTCTTCCCGGCGACCGTCCGCTTGGGACCCTTGCGAGTGCGGGCGTTGGTACGGGTGCGCTGACCGCGCACGGGAAGGCCCTTGCGGTGCCGGATGCCCTCGTAGCATCCGATCTCGACCTTGCGGCGGATATCCGCGGCGACCTCGCGGCGCAGGTCACCCTCGACCTTGTAGTTCGCCTCGATGAAGTCGCGCAGCGCTACGACCTCGTCGTCGGTAAGGTCCTTGGAGCGCTTGTCCGGGCTGATCCCGGTCGCGGCCAAGGTGTGGGCCGCGCGGGTGCGGCCCAAGCCATAGATGTAGGTGAGGGCAATCTCCATCCGCTTCTCGCGGGGCAGATCGACGCCGACGAGACGTGCCATGTGCGGGCGTACTCCTTGGGTGTACGGAGGTCTGTCGCCCGCTGCGCCCCACATGCCCTTGCGTGGGCCCCGGCCTCCGACCGGGGGTACGCCGTGCGTGCCTGAGACACAGGCCCGCGCGGCTGGAGCGGACGTCTTCAGTTGTGCGTGCTCGGTCCGCCAGGTCAGCCCTGGCGCTGCTTGTGCCGGGGGTCAGAGCAGATGACCATGACCCGGCCATGGCGCCGGATGACCCGGCACTTGTTGCAGATCTTCTTGACGCTCGGCTTGACCTTCACCGGTGTGCTCTCATGTGTCGGTACTGCCCGGACGCGCGCGAGGTCGAGCCCGGAACTGGGTGGATTGTCGGCTGTCGGCCACCATCACTTGTAGCGATAGACGATCCGTCCCCGGGTCAGGTCGTACGGCGAAAGCTCGACGACGACTCTGTCCTCGGGAAGGATGCGGATGTAGTGCTGCCGCATCTTGCCGCTGATGTGTGCCAGAACCTTGTGCCCGTTGGCGAGTTCGACCCGGAACATGGCGTTCGGGAGTGGCTCGATAACGCGGCCCTCGATCTCGATGGCACCGTCCTTCTTCGGCATGTCCTCCGCTATCTAGTGTCGGTGTGACACGGCACCATCGTGCCCTGTCTTTCCTGCCCTGTCGTGCCTCTCGACAGCTCCCGAGATGGGAGCGGTAGCGCGCATCGTCGATTCGTGGACGGTAGAGGCCACCCACGCCAGCCGCGGACCCGGCCACCCCGCCCAAGAACGCACCGGGCAGTAGTTGGGCATGCCGGAGTCGACGCCGTGCGCCGCAGAAGACTATACGCGCAGCGCCACATCGGCGGCAAACCGGCCGCGGATGCCGCGCGACGGTTCAAACCGCGGCGGCACTGCTGAGCAGCTCGCCCAGCCGTTGGGCGCCGCCGTCGGCGGCCGTGAGCACCCATGCGCCATCGGGCATCAGCGCCACGGTGTGCTCGACGTGCGCGGCGATGGAGCCGTCCTGGGTCACGACCGTCCAGCCGTCGGCCAGCTCCACCGTACGGGCCGAGCCGACCGTGATCATCGGCTCGATCGCGAGGCAGAGGCCGGGTACCAGGCGCGGCCCCCGGCCGGGGCGGCCGTGGTTGAGCACGTGTGGGTCCTGGTGCATCTCGGTGCCGATGCCGTGCCCGCCGTACCCGTCCACGATGCCGTACCGGCCCGACGACCGGACCGAGACCTCGATCGCGCGGGAGATGTCGGTGAGCCGGCCGCGACCGGAGCGTACGCCCTGGGCCGCGGCCACGATCCCGGCCCACAGCGCGTCCTCGGCGGCCCTCGCCAGCTGCTGGAGCTCCTCGGCGATCTCACCCACGCCGACCGTGACCGCGGCGTCGCCGTGCCAGCCGTCAAGGATCGCGCCGGCGTCGACCGAGATCAGGTCGCCCCGGCGCAGCACCTGCGACGCGCCAGGGATCGTGTGCACGATCTGCTCGTTCACGGAGGTGCAGATCGTCGCCGGGTAACCCTGGTAGCCCAGGAACGACGGCACCGCGCCGTGGGAGCGGATCACCTCCCCCGCCAAGCGGTCCAGGTCCGCGGTCGAGACGCCGGGAGCGACGGCGTCGCTCACCCTCGCGAGCACATCGGCGACCACGAGCCCGGCGGCCCGCATCTGCGCGATCTGCTCCGGCGTCTTGTACTGGATCATCAACGGCCGGACTCGCACCCTCAACCCCCGTACCGCCGCAACGCGTCCTTGGCGCGTTCGGTGACATCCTCGACCGGTCCGGTCGCGTCGATGCCGACGAGCTTGCCCTGAGCTCCGTAGAAGTCGACCAGTGGAGCGGTGTCCCGGGCGTAGACGCGCAGGCGCTCGGCGACAGTCTCGGCCTTGTCGTCGTCGCGCTGGTACAACTCGCCCCCGCACCGATCACACCGGCCCTCATGCGTCGGCGGGTCGAACGTCTCGTGCCAGATCTTGCCGCAACCGCGGCAGATCCACCGGCCAGACAAGCGCCGGATCACCTCGTCGTCGTCCACCACGAGCTCCAGCACCACGTCGAGGGAGACCGCGAGGTCGCCGAGCAGCTTGTCCAGCGCGATGGCCTGCGGCAGCGTGCGGGGGAACCCGTCGAGCAGGAACCCGTCGCGAGCATCGGGCTCGGCCAGCCGCTGCCGGACCATGTCGATCGTCACCTCGTCGGGCACGAGCTGGCCGGACTCCATGTACCGCTTCGCCTCGAGCCCGAGTGGCGTCCCCCCGGCGAGGTGGGCACGGAAGATGTCGCCCGTCGAGATCTTCGGCACCGCGAGGTGTGCCGCGATGAACTCGGCCTGGGTGCCCTTGCCCGCTCCGGGCGGTCCCACCAACACCAGCCTCATGGGACCACCACCCCTCCGCCGCCCGGGCTTGCTTGCCGACAGTCCGAGCCTCGCCTGCCGACCAGTTCCGCGCCCACTGCCCCGCTTGCGCCACCCCGGGCGGCCACGTCGCGAGGGCTTATGCACGTGCTTCTCCGTTCCGGCGCCGGAGCCTCCGCTCCTCGCTCGACATTCTCGCTCGCGACTACGGGCTCGATGGTGCGGGATCGTCGCTCACGGCAGGCGGTGGGTGCGTTGCCCTGGCGTTGGTCTACCTCAGGAACCCTTCGTAGTTACGCTGCATGAGCTGGCTCTCGATCTGTTTGACGGTCTCCAGGCCCACCCCGACGATGATCAGCACGGCCGTACCACCGAACGGGAAGTTCTGCAGGTTTCCACCGACCAGGTTGATGAACAGGTTCGGTAGCACCGCGATGAGCGCAAGGTAGAGCGAGCCGGGGAAGGTGATCCGGCTCAGGATGAAGCCGAGGTACTCCGCGGTCGGGCGGCCGGGCCGGATACCCGGGACGAAACCGCCGTAGCGCTTCATGTTGTCGGCGACCTCGGTCGGGTTGAAGGTGATCCCGACGTAGAAGTACGTGAAGGCGATGATCAACAGGAAGAACAGGCTGATGTTCAGCCAGTGCTTCGGGTTGATGATGTAGTCGGTGATGAACCGGTAGAAGTGGTTCGGGTTCGACGGGTCCATGAAGCCGATGATCAGCTGTGGCAGGTAGAGCAGCGACGACGCGAAGATCACCGGGATGACACCGGCCTGGTTGACCTTGAGGGGGATGTACGTGGACGTGCCCCCGTACATCCGGCGGCCGATCATCCGTTTGGCGTACTGGACCGGGATGCGGCGTTGAGCCTGTTCTATGAAGACCACCAGCGTAATCACCACGACGCCGATGGCGATGACGCCGAAGAACGTGGCCAGGCCACGGACCTCCTTGATCTGCCATCCCTCGCTGGGCAGCCGGGCCGCGATCGACGTGAAGATCAGCACCGACATGCCGTTGCCGACGCCGCGGTCGGTGATGAGCTCGCCGAGCCACATGATCACGCCGGTGCCGGCCGTCATCGTGACCACCAGCGTGACCACGGTCAGCGGGAAGCCCAGCTTCGTATCCTCGGGGATCACCTGCTGGTCGCAGGCGTTGTTGAAGAGCTGACCGGTCCGGGCCAGCGCGACGAACGCTGAGGCCTGCAGGATCGCCAGGCCGAGCGTGAGATAACGCGTGTACTGCGTGATCTTCGCCTGGCCGGATTGGCCCTCCTTCTTCAGCAGCTCAAGCCGGGGGACCACCACAGTGAGCAGCTGCAGGATGATGCTCGCCGTGATGTACGGCATGATGCCGAGCGCGAAGACCGAGAGTTTGAGCAGCGCACCGCCGGAGAACAGGTTCAGCAGCGTATACACGCCCGTCGTGTCGGCGCCCTGGGCCGCGTCGATGCACGTCTGGACCCGGGCGAACGACACGCCGGGGCTAGGCAGCGTCGCACCGAGGCGGTAGACCGCGATGATCGCCAGCGTGAAGATCAGCTTCTTGCGCAGGTCAGGCGTTCGGAACGCACTGAGAAAGGCGGAGAGCAAGGTTCTTCCTCCTGCGCGGGGGCGGACCGGCTTCGGACCGGCGGGGGTGTTCTGCTGGGGTTGACCGCGGCCGGGCAGTAACCACTGGCGGGTGGGCCGCCGGCAGCCGGCTGTGCGGAACGTGCATCGTCCGGCCAGTGAGGCCGTCGCTGGATGCCGACTCTAACAGCCAGTCGGCCGACCGGTTAGGTCGGGGATGCGCGGATCAGAGCGTTGTGGTCGACCCGCCCGCAGAGGTGATCTTCTGGACCGCCGACTCGCTGAACGCGTGCGCGGAGATCCGCAGGCTCACCCCGCCGAGTTCGCCGTTGCCGAGCACCTTGATCGGCTGCCCTGGCCGAACCGCCCCAGCCGCGACCAGTTCGTCCGGTCCGATCTGGCCGCCCTGCGGGAACAGCTCGGCCAGCCGGTCGAGGTTCACGACCTGGAATGTGACCTTGAACCTGTTCCGGAAACCCTTGACCTTCGGCAGTCGCATGTGGATCGGCATCTGGCCGCCCTCGAACTGAGCCGGCACCTGGTACCGGGCCTTGGTGCCCTTGGTACCCCGACCCGCCGTCTTGCCCTTCGACCCCTCGCCGCGGCCCACGCGGGTCTTGGCGGTGTGCGCGCCCGGCGCGGGACGCAGGTGATGGACCTTGATCGTCACTTGTCCTCGACCTCCTCCACGGAAACGAGATGCCGGACCGTGAAGATCATCCCCCGGAATTCGGGGCGGTCCTCCTTCTCCACGACATCGTTGATCCGCTTCAGGCCGAGCGAGCGCAGCGTTGCCCGCTGGTTCTGCTTCGCCCCGATATCAGAGCGGACCTGGGTGACCCGTAGCTTCACGGCAATTCCTCTCGCTCGCGCATGCTCATGCCCCCGCACCCGCTCGGGCCGCGAGCATGGCAGAGGGCGCCACGTCTTCGACCGCCAGCCCACGGCGGGCCGCGACCGCCTCGGGTGACTCGAGCTTGCGCAGCGCCGCGACCGTCGCGTGCACGATGTTGATCGGGTTGCTCGACCCGAGGCTCTTGGAGAGGACGTCGTGGATCCCGGCACACTCCAGCACCGCTCGGACCGGGCCACCCGCGATGACGCCGGTACCGGCGCTGGCCGGCTTGAGCAGCACGACGCCCGCGGCATCCTCGCCCTGGACGGGGTGCGGGATCGTGGCGGCGACCCGGGGCACCTTGAAGAAGTGCTTCTTGGCCTCCTCGACACCCTTGGCGATGGCGGCGGGCACCTCCTTGGCCTTGCCGTAGCCGATCCCGACGGTTCCCTCGCCATCGCCGACGACCACGAGCGCGGTGAAGCTGAACCGGCGGCCGCCCTTGACGACCTTCGCCACGCGGTTGATGGTGACGACGCGCTCGAGGTGCGGGGTCTTCTCCGCAACCTCACGGGCGCCCCGCCCCTCACCACGGCCGCGGCCACGGCCGCCTTCGCGACCCTCCCGGCCATCGCGCCCCTCGGGGCCAGCGGTACCGGACCCGGGGCCCCGGCGCTGTGGACCTGGCATGTCCGTCCACTCTCCCTTTCGGTTAGAACTCGAGTCCGGCTTCGCGCGCGGCGTCGGCGAGCGAGGCGATCCGCCCCGCATACCGGTTGCCGCCGCGGTCGAAGACGACCGTACTGATCCCGGCGGCCTTGGCCCGCTGGGCGATGAGCGCGCCGACCTTCGCCGCGACCGACTTCTTGTCTCCCTCGCTGCCCCGGACCGTGCTGTCGAGGCTGGATGCGAAGACGACCGTGTGGCCCCTGGTGTCGTCGACGACCTGGGCCGTGATGTGGCGCAGCGAGCGGGTGACCACCAGACGCGGACGGGCAGTGGTCCCGTTGACGACGCGGCGTACCCGGAAGTGGCGTCGGGCGCGCCCGATCGCGCGCCGGGCAGCCACGCCTGGGCGCCGCTTGAGCAGCGTCGCAACCATTACTCCAGTCCCTCCCTCGGCTTCGCCCCGCCCATTACCAGGTCCCACCCACGGCTTCGCCCGCCCATTACCCCGTCCCACCCACGGCTTCGCCCGCCCGTCACTTCTTGCCCGCCTTCCCGGCCTTGCGTCGAATGACCTCGCCCTGGTACATCACGCCCTTGCCCTTGTACGGCTCCGGCGGACGGATCTTGCGGATGTTCGCGGCGACCTCGCCGACCTGTTGCTTGTCGATACCACTGACGTGGAACAGCGTCGGCCGCTCCACCGTGAACGTGATGCCGATCGGCGCCGCCACGAGTACCGGATGCGAGAAACCGAGCGCGAACTCCAGGTCCGTGCCCTTCTGCTGCACCCGGTAGCCGGTGCCGCTGATCTCCAGCGACTTGCGGTATCCGTCGGTCACTCCGACGACCATGTTGGCGACCAGCGTGCGGGACAGGCCGTGCAGTTCTTTGGCCCGGCGCTCGTCGTTGGGGCGGGAGAGCAGCAACGCGCCGTCCTCACCACGTTCGACCCTGATGGGCTCGGCGACGGTGTGCGCCAATTCGCCCTTGGGTCCCTTCACCCGTACGGTCTGGCCGGTGATCGTCACCTCGACGCCCGACGGGACGGGGATCGGCCTGCGCCCGATGCGCGACATTGTCGGACCCCCTACCAGACCCAGGCGAGGACTTCCCCGCCCACGTTCCGCTTGCGAGCCTGCCGATCGGTCAGCAGGCCGTGTGACGTCGAGATGATCGCGATGCCGAGTCCGCCGAGGACCCTGGGCATCTCCTGCGCCTTCGCGTAGACGCGCAGGCCGGGCTTGGAGACCCGCCGGATCCCGGCGAGGCTGCGCTCCCGGTGGGGCCCGTACTTCAGCTCCACCACCAGGGTCTTGCCGACCGCACCCTCGTCCGGCTCCTCGACCAGCCAGGCCGAGACGTAGCCCTCGGTCTTGAGCACCTCGGCGATGCTCGCCTTGATCTTCGAGTACGGGATCGAGACCTTGTCGTGATACGCCTGATTGGCGTTGCGCAGACGAGTGAGCATGTCTGCGATCGGATCGGTCATCGTCATGACTTCGTCTAACCCTTCTCGCCGTGGTTCCCTGACCGGGCCTTCGGCGAAGTACCGGCACGCCGGGCGTGTCTTACCAGGAGGCCTTCGCGACGCCGGGCAGCTCGCCCTGGTGCGCCATGTCGCGGATACAGATGCGGCACAAGCCGAACTTGCGGTAGACCGCCTTGGGTCGACCGCAGCGCTGGCAGCGGCTGTACGCGCGGACGGCGAACTTCGGCTTCGCCGCCGCCTTGAGGATCAGCGCCTTCTTCGCCATCAGTTCTCCTTGCTGAAATGCTGGTTCATCTCGCGAGCTCCTTGCTGTAATGCCGGTTCAACTCGCGAGCTCCTTGAATGGAAACCCGAGGTGCTTGAGCAGTGCCCGGCCCTCGTTGTCGCTGGTGGCCGTGGTCACGACCGTGATGTCCATGCCACGAACCCGGTCGATGCGGTCCTGGTCGACCTCGTGGAACACCGATTGCTCGGTGAGTCCGAACGTGTAGTTGCCGTGGCCGTCGAGCTTGCGCCCGTCAAGACCCCGGAAGTCGCGGATGCGCGGCAGCGCAATCGAGAGCAGGCGGTCCAGGAACTCCCACATGCGATCGCCGCGCAGCGTCACCTTCGCGCCGATCGGCATACCCTCACGCAGCTTGAACTGGGCGATCGACCTCGTGGCCCGTCGGACCTGAGGCTTCTGCCCGGTGATCGCGGTGAGGTCGCGAACCGCGCCGTCCATGAGCTTGGCGTCACGCGCGGCTTCGCCCACGCCCATGTTGACCACGATCTTCACCAGGCGCGGCACCTGCATCGGGTTGTGGTAACGGAACTCATCGCGTAGCGCCGGCACGATCTGCTCGCGATAGCGCTCCTTGAGCCGCGGAGTGGCCGGCGCCGGCGGGCGCTCAGCACGGGTTGCAGCCTGTGTCATGGCAGGTCCTTACCGGTGGTTCGGGCGACCCGGATCTTCTGACCGTTATCGTCGATCCGGTAGCCGACCCGGGTCGGGTTGCCGTCCGGGTCGACGACCATCACGTTCGATGCGTCAATCGCGGCCTCCTGGGTCACGATGCCGCCGGTCTTCGCTCCCCGCTGGGTGGTGCGCACCCGGGTGTGTCGCTTGACGCGGTTCACGCCCTCCACGAGCACCTTGCCCTCCTTGGGCAGGGCGGCGAGGACCTTGCCGCGGGCACCCTTGTCCTTGCCCGCGACGACCTGGACCGTGTCGCCTCGACGGATCTTCACGGCTACAGCACCTCCGAGGCCAGGCTGATGATCTTCATGAACCGCTTGTCCCGCAACTCGCGGCCGACCGGGCCGAAGATGCGCGTACCGCGCGGATCCCCGCCGTCCTTGATGATGACCGCGGCGTTCTCGTCGAAGCGGATGTACGAGCCGTCCGGCCGCCGCCGCTCCTTGGCCGTACGGACCACCACGGCCCGGACCACGTCACCCTTCTTGACGCCGGCACCGGGGATCGCGTCCTTGACGGTGGCCACGATGACGTCACCGATGCTGGCGTAGCGACGGCCGGAGCCGCCGAGCACGCGGATGCACAGGATCTCCCGGGCACCGGTGTTGTCGGCGACCTTGAGTCGCGTCTCCTGCTGGATCACTTGGCTCGCTCCAGAATCTCGACGACCCGCCAGCGCTTGGTGGCCGAGAGCGGACGAGTCTCCATGATGGACACCCGGTCGCCGATACCCGCCGCGTTGCTCTCGTCGTGAGCCTTAAGCCGGCTCGTGCGACGCAGGACCTTGCCGTAGAGCGGGTGCTTGACCCGGTCTTCCACGACCACGACCACGGTCTTGTCCATCTTGTCGCTCACGACGATGCCCTCGCGGACCTTGCGCCGGGCGCGGGAGCGGCTGGGGGCGGCGCTCGTCTCGGTCATTTCGGCTCCTCCCCGTGCCAGATTGCGTGGCTCATGCAGTCACCTCAGTGGGTTCGGCCGAGAGCCCGAGCTCGCGCTCCCGCATGATGGTGTAGATCCGGGCGATGTCGCTACGAACGGCCTTCAGCCGGCGGTTGTTGTCGAGCTGGCCGGTGGCGGACTGGACCCGCAGGTTGAACAGCTCCGCCTTCGCCTCCTTGAGCCGGTTCATGAGTTCCTCGGTGGAGAACTCGCGCAGCTCGGCGGCCGCGGTCCCTCCTGCCATCAGGACTCACCCGCCTCACGCGTGACGATGCGGCACTTCATCGGCAGCTTGTGGATCGCCCGCCGCATCGCCTCGCGCGCCGTCGCCTCGCTCGGGAAGGACATCTCGAACAGGATCCGCCCCGGCTTGACGTTCGTGACCCACCACTCGGGCGAGCCCTTGCCTGAGCCCATCCGGGTCTCCGCGGGCTTCTTCGTGATCGCCCGGTCGGGGAAGACCGTGATCCAGACCTTGCCGCCACGCTTGATGTGACGCGTCATGGCGATACGGGCTGCCTCGATCTGCCGGTTGGTGACATACGCGGGCTCAAGTGCCTGGATGCCGAACTCGCCGAAGACCACCTTGGTGCCACCCTTGCTCATGCCGTGCCGGTCAGGGTGGTGCGGCTTGCGAAAGCCGCCGGGGGGCTTGCGGGGCATGAACATGGATCAGCCCTCCTGGCTCTCGGCCGCGGTCACGGCCTCGGTGGTCTCCGGCTCCGACGCCGCGGCGGCCGCCTGCGCACTGGCCCGGCCCGCCTCGGTGCCGCCCGCCGTGGTGCCGGCCGAACCGGACCGCACGCGACCGCGTGGACGCTCGGTGCGATCCGCGCCGCGTCCCTCACGACGGGGTCGGCCGGACGCCTGCTCGGCGGTGGGCGCCGCACCTGGCCCGGTGTCTCCCTTGTAGATCCAGACCTTCACGCCGATACGCCCGAAGGTGGTGCGTGCCTCGAAGAACCCGAACTCGATGTTGGCGCGCAGGGTGTGCAGCGGCACCCGACCCTCGCGGTAGAACTCGGTACGGCTCATCTCCGCGCCGCCCAAGCGACCGGAGACCTGCACCCGGATGCCCTTCACGGCGGTGTTCTTCATTGCCGACTGCATCGACTTGCGCATGGCCCGACGGAAGCTGACCCGGCTGGAGAGCTGCTCGGCAACCGCCTGCGCGACGAGCTGCGCGTCCGACTCCGGCGTCTTCACCTCGAGGATGTTCAGCTGAACCTGCTTGCCGGTCAGCTTCTCCAGGTCGCCACGGATCCGGTCCGCCTCGGCGCCCTTGCGCCCGATCACGATGCCCGGGCGTGCCGTGTGGATGTCGATGCGCACGCGGTCGCGCGTCCGCTCGATGTCCACCTTGGACACGCCGGCACGCTCCCCGCCCTTGGCGATGAGCTTGCGGATCTTCACATCCTCGGCGATGTAGTCCTTGTAGAGCTTGTCCGCGTACCAGCGCGACTTCCAGTCGGTGGAGATGCCGAGCCGGAACCCGGTCGGGTGAACCTTCTGTCCCATTACTCGGTCTCCTCCTCGGCCTTCGCCGCCTTCTTGCCGGGGGCCTTCTTGGCTGGCTTGGTCTCCGACGTGCTCTGTGCCGACGGCGCCGCCTTGGTCGCGGTGGTCTTCTTCGCAGCCTTCGCGGGGGCGGCCTTCGCGGGGACGGCCTTCGCGGGGGCGGCCTTCGCGGGCGGCGCTTCGACGACCTCGACCTCGTCGGCCTCGACCTCGACGGCGGGCTCGGCCTTGGTCGGCGTTGCCCTGCGCGCGGCCCGCGCGGGTGCGACCTTGGCGGCCGGCCGCGTGGCGGCGGACGTACGCTCGCGCCGGCCACCGGTGATGACGCTCTCCACCTCGATGGTGATGTGACAGGTGCGCTTGCGGATCCGGTAG
Organism: Micromonosporaceae bacterium; assembly: GCA_036557785.1. Taxonomy (GTDB): domain Bacteria; phylum Actinomycetota; class Actinomycetes; order Mycobacteriales; family Micromonosporaceae; genus DATBGZ01. The sequence continues at coordinate 5,146 of DATBGZ010000005.1, read as the reverse complement.
GCGCGCCCCTGCGCCCGGGGCCGGAACCGCTTCATCGTCGCGCCCTCGTCCACGTACGCGGCCCTGACGAGCAGCGACTCAGGGTCCAGCCGCTCGTTGTTCTCCGCGTTGGCGATCGCGCTCGCGAGCACCTTGTAGACGGTCTCGCTCGCCGCCTGCGGCGCGAACTTCAGCACCGTCAGGGCCTCCTGTGCGGGCAGACCGCGTACGAGGTCGACCACGCGTCGGGCCTTGGACGGCGAGATCCGCACGTGGCGTGCGACCGCGCGCGCGCCCGGCAGCGTGGCGATAGGTGTTGCCATCGGGTGTCCCCTCAGCTCTCGTCTGCAGACCAGCCGTCAGCGGCGGCGGGCCTTGCGGTCTTCCTTCTCGTGGCCCTTGAAGGTGCGGGTCAGCGCGAACTCCCCGAGCTTGTGCCCGACCATCGCCTCGGTGACGAAGACCGGCACATGCTTGCGTCCATCGTGGACGGCGATAGTGTGCCCGAGCATCTCCGGGATGATCGTCGACCGGCGCGACCAGGTCTTGATCACGTTCTTGCTGTTGCGCTCGTTCTGCGTCTCGACCTTCTTGAGCAGGTGGTCGTCGACGAACGGGCCCTTCTTCAGACTGCGCGGCATGAGTACCTCTAACCCCGCTTCCGGGTCGCGTAGCGGCGACGGACGATGAGACGGTCACTGGGCAGGTGCGCACGACGGGTACGGCCCTCGGGCTTGCCCTTCGGGTTGACCGGATGCCGGCCACCGGAGGTCTTCCCCTCACCACCGCCGTGCGGGTGGTCGATCGGGTTCATCGCGACACCGCGGACGCTGGGTCGCTTGCCCTTCCAGCGCATCCGGCCGGCCTTGCCCCAGTTGATGTTTGACTGGTCGGCGTTGCCGATCTCGCCCACGGTGGCGCGACAGCGCACGTCGACCCTGCGGATCTCGCCCGAGGGCAGACGCAACGTGGCGTAGTCGCCCTCGCGGCCGAGCAACTGGATCCCCACGCCAGCGGAGCGGGCCAGCTTGGCCCCGCCCCCGGGTCGCAACTCGACGGCGTGGACCTGGGTACCGACAGGGATGTTGCGCAGCGGCAGGTTGTTGCCTGGCTTGATGTCGGCGCCTGGCCCCGACTCCACCCGGTCGCCCTGCTTGAGGTCCTTGGGCGCGAGGATGTACCGCTTGTCGCCATCGGAGTAGTGCAGCAACGCGATCCGAGCCGTGCGGTTCGGGTCGTACTCGATGTGCGCGACCTTCGCCGGCACGCCGTCCTTGTCCACCCGGCGGAAGTCGATGAGGCGGTACTGGCGCTTGTGGCCGCCGCCCTGGTGGCGGGTCGTCACGCGGCCCTGCGCGTTGCGCCCGCCCTTGTTGCTCAGCGGTCGCAGCAGCGACTTCTCCGGCGTCGACCGGGTGATCTCGGCGAAGTCAGCGACGCTCGCCCCGCGACGTCCGGCCGAAGTCGGCTTGTACTTACGGATAGCCATTGGTCCCTACCCCTCAGCTCACCGGTCCGCCGAAGGCGTCGATGCGGTCACCGTCGGCGAGCTTGACGATCGCGCGCTTGATGTCCTTGCGCTTGCCCCACCCGGCCCGGGTGCGCTTGCGCTTTCCCGCCCGGTTGAGGGTGTTCACGCTCAGCACCCGCACATTGAAGATGCTCTGGATGGCGATCTTGATCTCGGTCTTGTTCGCGTCCGGGTGGACCAAGAACGTGTACCAGTTGTTCTGCAACTCCGCGTACGACTTCTCCGACACCACCGGTGCCACGATGATGTCGCGCGGGTCAGCGACCGTGCTCACTGTCCAGCCTCCCCACTGCCAGGCTCATCCAGACTCCGACCCGTGGTTCGGCTCGCGGGGTCGAGGAACTCGGCCAGCGCCGCCTGGGTGAAGACCACCTCGTCGCTGACCAGCACGTCGTACGTGTTGAGCTGGTCCGCGGCGAGCAGGTGCACCTCGGGCACGTTGCGCAGCGACAGCCAGCCGACCTCGTCGTCGCGGGAGAGCACCACGAGCACCCGTGGGGCCTCGGTCACCGCTCGCAGCGTCTCGATCGCGGCCTTCGTCCGCGGAGTCTCGCCGTCCACAAACGACTCGACCACGTGCACCCGCCCGTCCCGGGCCCGGTCCGAGAGCGCGCCGCGCAGTGCGGCCGCCTTCATCTTCTTGGGCGTGCGCTGGGCGTACGAGCGCGGCACCGGGCCGTGTACGGTGCCACCGCCGGTGAACTGAGGGGCCCGGGTCGAGCCCTGTCGCGCCCGGCCGGTGCCCTTCTGCTTGTACGGCTTCTTGCCCCCGCCGCGAACCTCGCCACGCGTCTTCGTCTTGTGGGTGCCCTGGCGTGCGGCCGCGAGCTGGGCGACCACGACCTGGTGCATCAGGGGGATGTTGGCAGGCACGTCGAAGACCTCGTCTGGAAGCTCGGCTGTGCCAGCCGTGCCGTCACCGCCGACGGCGTGAACGTCCACTGTAGACATCAGGTGGTCCCGCCCTTCGCCTTCGACTTCGCGGCCGTACGGATGAGGACCAGGCCGCCGGTCGGACCGGGGATCGCGCCGCGCACGAGGATCAGGTTCTGCTCGGGGTCGACGGCCTGGATCGTCAGGCCCTGGGCGGTGTAGCGGACCCCGCCCATGCGGCCCGCCATCCGTACGCCCTTGAAGACCCGCCCCGGGGTGGCGCACGCGCCGATCGACCCGGGGGAGCGGTGCTTGCGCTCGACGCCGTGGCTGGCGCGTAGACCGCCGAAGCCGTGACGCTTCATCACGCCCGCGAAACCCTTGCCCTTCGTCCGCCCGGTCACGTCGACGGGGGCACCCGCCGCGAAGGTCTCAACGGTGACCTCCTGGCCGAGCGTGTACTCACTGGCGTCGGTGGTGCGCAACTCCACAACGTACCGGCGTGGTGCGACCCCGGCCGCCGCGAAGTGGCCCGCCCGAGGCTTGGTCACGCTGCGCGGGTTGACCGCTCCGAAGGCGAGCTGGACGGCCGAGTAGCCGTCCTTGTCGGGGGTCCGGACCTGGGTGACCACGCACGGTCCGGCCTGCACCACCGTCACCGGGACGACCTTGTTGTTGTCCCAGAGCTGGGTCATGCCGAGCTTCGCGCCCAGGATTCCCTTGACTTGCCTGTCCATGAGTACGGTCCCTACAGCTTGATCTCGATGTCGACGCCCGCGGGCAGGTCGAGCCGCATGAGCGAGTCAACCGTCTTCGGGGTCGGGTCGATGATGTCGATGAGGCGCTTGTGCGTACGCATCTCGAAGTGCTCGCGCGAGTCCTTGTACTTGTGCGGCGAACGGATGACGCAGTAGCGGTTCACCTCAGTGGGCAGCGGGACCGGGCCGGCCACCTGGGCACCGGTCCGGGTCACCGTCTCAACGATCTTGCGCGCCGAGGAGTCGACCACCTCGTGGTCGTAGGCCTTCAGCCGAATGCGGATCTTCTGTCCCGCCATTGATGGCAACCTTTCCTCGTGCCGCCTGGTCTCTGGGCGCGCCCCTCGTCCGACCCCCGCGGTCGGGCGTGTCGCGGGCCGGGCCAGGCTCCGCCCCCGGTGGGCCAGCTCTGGGGTTCCTGGTGGCGCTCGCACTCGGTCGAACCGAGGTCGCTCCCACGTCCACCTGGCTGAGCTCGAAGCCATGCGCGTGGCCCGAGCCCACGGCCGCGTCGTCGACGCAACCTGTTCACTATGCCATATGTCGTTGTAGAACGGAAATCGCTCGCGATCTTGGAGTGGTCGACGCGTTGAGAGGTCAACTCACGTCGACCACCCCGAGATCGGCGGCGAGGTGGTGTTACTTGATGATCTTCGTGACCCGGCCGGCGCCGACGGTACGGCCGCCCTCGCGGATCGCGAACTTGAGGCCCTCCTCCATGGCGATCGGCTGGATCAGCTTGACCGTCATGCTGGTGTTGTCGCCGGGCATGACCATCTCGGTGCCCTCGGGCAGGGTCACCACGCCGGTCACGTCCGTGGTCCGGAAGTAGAACTGCGGACGGTAGTTCTGGAAGAACGGGGTGTGCCGGCCACCCTCCTCCTTCGAGAGGACGTACACCGTCGCCTCGAATTCGGTGTGCGGGGTGTTCGAGCCGGGCTTGACCACGACCATGCCGCGCTCGACGTCCTCGCGCTTGACACCGCGCAGAAGCAGGCCGACGTTCTCGCCGGCGCGCGCCTCATCGAGCACCTTGCGGAACATCTCGATGGCGGTGCAGACCGTCTTCTGGGACTTCTCCTTGATGCCGACGATCTCCACCTCCTCGTTCGGCTTGAGCACGCCACGCTCGACCCGGCCGGTCACCACGGTGCCGCGGCCCGTGATCGTGAAGACGTCCTCGATCGGCATGAGGAACGGCTTGTCGATCTCGCGCTCGGGCTGCGGAATGGCCTCGTCGACGGCGTCGAGGAGCTTCATCAGAGCCTCGGACCACTGCGCGTCGCCCTCGAGCGCCCTCAGTGCGGAGACGCGGACCACCGGCAGGTCGTCGCCCGGGTACTCCTGGTTGCTCAGCAGCTCCCGGACCTCGAGCTCGACGAGCTCCAGCAGCTCCTCGTCGTCGACCATGTCGCTCTTGTTGAGCGCCACCACGATGTACGGCACACCGACCTGGCGGGCCAGCAGCACGTGCTCGCGGGTCTGCGGCATGGGGCCATCCGTCGCCGCGACCACGAGGATCGCGCCGTCCATCTGGGCCGCGCCGGTGATCATGTTTTTGATGTAGTCCGCGTGTCCGGGGCAGTCCACGTGCGCGTAGTGCCGCTTGTCGGTCTGGTACTCGACGTGGGCGATCGAGATCGTGATGCCGCGGGCCTTCTCCTCTGGCGCCTTGTCGATCTCGTCGAACGGCGTGTACGGGTTCAGGTTCGGGTACTTGTCGTGCAGAACCTTCGTAATCGCCGCGGTCAGCGTCGTCTTCCCGTGGTCGATGTGACCAATGGTGCCGATGTTGACGTGGGGCTTGGTCCGCTCGAACTTCGCCTTCGCCACTGGTGTCCTCCTCAGGACTTGATGGTTCGCCTCGCGCCGGATTGCGCAGGCGGACGTTTGGTCATGCTTGCCGCGATCGTGAACCCGTCGTCGTGGTTCGATCCTTCTTCACGTCGACAGCCCCAAGATCGCGGGGGTGGAGATCACTCGCTCACTCGCCGGTCGCCTTCGC
>DATBGZ010000004.1:0-1506 GCA_036557785.1 Micromonosporaceae bacterium | reverse complement strand
GGCTTCGCGGTCTCGGCCGACTGCTACCGCAAGGCGCTGGCCGACGGCGGGCTCACCGGGCAGCTCGACGCCCTGATCGCCGGGGTCGACCCGCGCGATCCCGCCTCGGTGTCGGCCGCCGGGGAGCGGGCCCGGGCGCTGATCGGCGCGCTGAAGATGCCCGCGGACCTGGCCGCCGCGATCCGCGGCGCGTACGCGCGGCTGTGCGGGCAGTGCGGGGACGCCGCCCTGCCCGTCGCGGTGCGCTCCTCGGCGACCTGCGAGGACCAGCCGGACGCGAGCTTCGCCGGCGAGCACGATACCTACCTGTGGGTGCGCGACGGAGATGCGGTCGTGGCGCACGTGCTGCGCTGCTGGGCGAGCCTGTTCACCGACCGGGGCATCGCGTACCGGCTGGAGCGGGGGTACGGCCGGGCCCATGTGGCGATGAGCGTCGGCGTGCAGCAGATGGTCCGGCCGCGGGCGGCCGGGGTGGCGTTCACCCTCAACCCGCTCAACGGCGACCGGTCGCAGATCGCCATCGACGCGTCGTGGGGCTTCGGCGAGGCCGTGGTCAGCGGTGAGGTCACCCCGGATAACTTCCTGGTCGACAAGGTCATGGGCACGATCACCAGGCGCACGATCTCGGACAAGACGCTGGAGTACCGGCTGACCGGCGCGGACGCGGTGACCGCTGTCCCGGTCGAGGAGGAGCGGCGGTCCGTCCCGTGCCTGTCGGACGACGAGATACTGGCCGTGGCCAGGCTGGCCCGGCGGGCGGAGAAGCACTACAAGTGCCCGCAGGACGTGGAGTGGGCGATCGACGGGGCCCAGGCCACCGACGGGGCGCAGAGTGTACTGCTGCTGCAGAGCCGCCCCGAGACGGTGTGGAGCCGCCGGCCGAGGCAGGCCGCGCCCTGCACCGCCGACCCGATCAGGAGCATGGTGCAGACCCTGCTGCACCCCTCGCACAGCACGCCCGAGGGCGGCTGCTGAATCATTACCGATAATCCGACGGCCGCGGTGGCCGGCGGCAGCAAGGTTCAAGGAGGAACATCATGGCCGACCGGTTCCCCAGCCCGTTCGAGATGCCGACGCCGCCCGGGGCCGAAGGGTGGCAGGACCTGTACGCGTACTCGTCGGTGTTCAGCGAGGACCGTCGCGAGTACGAGGAGTCGGCGTTCTGGTTCATGGACGGCGTGCACTCCCCCGAGGCGATCCCGCCGTGGGACGCCACCATCGTGGAGTACGCGCTGATCGCGCTGTCGCAGTACAACACCAGGCACTACGTGATCCCGCCCGCCCGCGGCGTGGACATACGGATCCTGAACGGCTACATGTACCTCTCCCCGGTCGGCGTGACCGACCCGGCCGAGATCGAGGCACGGATCCCCGAATTCGCCGAACGGGCCGGGTACTACTTCGCCAACTGGGACCGGCTGTACGCGGCGTGGCTACCCAAGGTCCGCGCCCTGATCGGCGAACTCGAGACGATCAGCTTCTCGCCGCTCCCGGAGCGCGAGGACA
>DATBGZ010000003.1:0-97796 GCA_036557785.1 Micromonosporaceae bacterium | reverse complement strand
GCCGCCGCGGGCGTGGGAGATCGCGGTCGCCACCTCGATCCAGGAGTCGAACCTGCACAACATCGGCAACCTGGGCGCGCACAACGACCACGACTCGCTGGGCCTGTTCCAGCAGCGCACCTCCACCGGTGGGTGGGGCAGCGCCGAGCAGATCCAGGACCCGCATCACGCCACGACCGCGTTCCTGCAGCGCCTGGTCAAGGTCCCCGGCTGGCAGAGCATGCCGTTGACCCAGGCCGCGCAGAAGGTCCAGGTCAGCGCCTACCCGCAGGCCTACGCCAAGCACGAGGCCCAGGCCGCCAACATGATCGATGCCCTCTACGGCAGCGGCCCCTACGCCGGGCTCGCCGCCGACCTGCGGTGACGCCCACCCGGAGCGCACGCCACTCCCCCCGGGGGCGTGCGCTCCGGGGCTTTTGCGTCCACAGCGGACGGTAGCCCCCACCAGATTCGTCCACTCACGACATTCGGGCGACCCGGCGCCCACCACCCCTGATTGAAGGAGGCAGAACCATGCGAGATAACAGGATCCGCACCCGCGTCCGCGATGCCGTCGCGTGGGGCGTGCCGGCTCTCCGCTCGGCTCGCGCTGCTCTGATATCGCGAGCGCGCGAGCTCTCGTGGCCGCCGCCCGGCAATGCGCGCCGGCGCCTCGAGGTTGCCGGTGTGGCCGGCGCGTTCGCGCTCATCGTGGGCCTGTCGGCGCCGGCGGCTGGCATCGCCGACTCGACGGCGAGCCCGACCTCCTCGCCGGTCACGGGGGGCGCCCCGGCCCCCGCGGGTTCGCTGGCCGCCACCGGGTCATCGTTCGACAGCGCGGTCAACAACTTCGCCGCAGCCGTCGCGCCCGCGCCACCGGCGGACCAGGACCTGCACCCGGTACCGGTGACGGCGCCGCAGGCACAGTTCACGCCGTCGCACGAGCAGCTCTCCAACGCGAAGGCCATTGTGGACGCTGGCAAGTCCATGGGCCTGCCGCCGCGGGCGTGGGAGATCGCGGTCGCCACGTCGATCCAGGAGTCGAACCTGCGCAACCTCGGCAACCTGGGCTCGCGCAACGACCACGACTCGCTGGGCCTGTTCCAGCAGCGTCCGTCCAGCGGCTGGGGTACCCCGTCCCAGGTCCAGGAACCGAGCTACGCGGCGACCGCGTTCTACCAGCGCCTCGTCCGCGTACCGGGCTGGGACCACCTCCCCCTGACCGTGGCCGCGCAGAAGGTGCAGGTCTCGGCCTACCCGAGCCGGTACGCCACGCACGAGTTCGAGGCCGGGAACATCATCAAGGCGCTCTACGGCTCGGGTCCCTACGCGGACCTCGCCAGCGACCTTCAGTAGCGCGTCGCGTCGGTTGCCTGACGGCGGCCCGGAGCCCTCGCCGGCTCCGGGCCGCCGTCGCCGTTCACGGTAGACGTCACCGTCTGCGTCGACCGCCTTGATGTCCATAGTGGACTTGGCGACACCCGGGTTGTTGGGTGGTTGTTCTGTCGGTGGGTTCGGCTAGTGTTTGGGACATGCGTACGGACGGGGGCACGGCGGCCGCGGCGGTGCAGGCCGGGTTGGCGGCGTTGACCGCGGTCGACGTGGCCGGCCTGCCCGACGGGCAGGTCCGCACCGAGGTCCTGTCCCTGCTGGGGTGTCTGAACCAGCTCACCGCCGCCCTGGCCGACCGGATCGCCAGCTTCGATACCCGCGATCTGGCACACGGCGACGGGCAACGGGTCACCTCGACCTGGCTGGTCGGCTACGGCCGGATGTCCAAGGGCGCGGCGTTGCGGTGGGTGGCCCACGGCCGCTGCCTGCAACAGTTGCCCGCCGTGGCCGACGGGATGCGCGCCGGCACCGTCTCGGCGGAGCAGTTGGCCAAGATCGCCGACCTGATCCGGCAGCTCGGCGTGGCCAAGGTCCGACCCTACGACACGATCCTGGCCCGACTGTGCGCGCAGAGCGGACCGCGGCAGGTCGAGCAGGCCTGCGCACGGATCCTGGCCCTGGAAGACCCCGACGGGGCCGAACCCGACCCGGACGCCGACCTGCGCCGCCGGGAGATCGTCTTCTCCCAACTCGGCTCCATGCTCTACCTGCGCGGCCGCCTGGACCCGGAGGGCGCCGCGGTACTGCAGAGCGCCATCGACGCGCTGATGCGCCCACCGACCAGCTTCGACGAACGCAGCACCGGGCAACGCCGCGCCGACGCGCTCGTCGACCTGGCCAAGGCCGCCCTGGCCAGCACCACCCTGCCCGAGGTCGGCGGCGAACGCCCCCACGTGGGCATCCTGCTCACCCCCGAACTCCTCTTCGGCACACCCCAGACCCCACCAACCGGCCCCGCGCCCGCCACGACAGCCACCACCGGCAACTGTCCACAACAGACGGCACCGCCGCCAGGCGGGACCACGACCGTGCCAGCAGCACACGTGGGCGAGCCCGACGGCGAGGGTGGCGCTGACCTGCTCACGCAGGCCGGTGTGCCGGCATTGGCGGAGCGGCCATGGCTGACCTGGGCCGGACACGTCTCGCCCGAGCTGGCGGCGCGGCTGGCCTGCGACAGCATCATCTGGCGGCTCGTGCTCGACCCCCGCACCGGCCTGCCCCTCGACGTGGGCCGCCGACACCGCATCGTGCCGCCCTGGATACGCCGCGCACTGTGGGCCCGAGACCGAACGTGCCGCTGGCCCGGCTGTGACCTGCCCGCCGCCTGGACCGACGCCCACCACATCATCGGGTGGTGGCGCGGCGGCACCACCACCATCGACCAGCTCATATCCCTATGCCGATACCACCACGGGCTGGTCCACGAAGGCCGATGGCAACTACACCTCGACCACACCACCGGCGACGTCTCGATCACCCGCCCCGACGGCACACCCTACGAACTCGGACCCTCCCAACCCTGGACCACACCCTCCCGACAAGGACCACCCCACACCAGCAACCCACCACCCGACCAAGACCCGCCGCAGACCACCCACCCGCCCTGGTCCAGCGCCGCATAAGAGCAGCGCCGCATGAGAGCAGCGCCGCAGGGGCCTGCGGCAAGACGGTCGAGCTTGGTCGGCTGGCATGCTCGCCGGTCGGGCCGCGGGGTCGCCCTGCGGTGCCTCGTCCCGGCCTCAGGCATCCGCCCCGCTGGCCGGCTGATGTGGTTCGGGGCTCGCCCGGGTGGTCTGCGGGATCGTCGCCTGGCCGGCTGCCCAGGGATCGCGTGCCGGTGTGGCGACGAGCGCCGGACGGGTCCGCAGCCGCCACCAACCGATGCCGTTAGCGACGACGACCACCACGAGCAGCGCCAGGCAGAACACGAAGCCCGGCCCGGCGTGCACGTAGTCGTGGCCGGTCTTCGCCGGGTCGATCCGTTCGCCGGCCTGGGCGAGCCGGGTCAGGTGGTCAGCGACCCGGACCGTGAGCTCATCCTGCGCCAGGGCCTCGCCGACCACCACGGCCGTTGCGCCGGCGGCGGCGATAGTGGCGACGGCCGCGCGCCTGCTGCGCGTATGAGCCGTCGTGACGGTCAGTACGGCCGCGGCCAGAATGGCGACCAGAGCCGCCGCGAGCGCAGGCTGCGGCGGCAGGCGATCGTTCTCCCCCGACGGCACGGCGCGTTGATGACCCTCGGTGACCTCCGGTGCTCCTCCGACCACCAGGGCCACTCCGTTGTACGTGCTGGAACCGCCCGGCCCGGCCCCGGCGTAGCCACCGGGCGTGTCGCAGGAGACGGAGAGGAACGGCAGCGCGAAGCATGCCGCCGCCAGCAGCAGGGTGACTGGGTTGAACCATCGACCTACCTTGCGGATCACAGGCGTCAGCGTAGGGGTACCGAGGGCCGCGCGGAAGCTCAAACCTGCAAGACTGATCCGCGTGCAGATGATCGGCGCCGGCCGTGACGCGGATGTCTTCGCGTACCGCACCGGCCTGGTCCTGCGCCGCTACCGCGACGGTCGTTCGGCGCAGCGGGAGGCGCAGTTGCAGCAGGAGATGCACGAGCGGGGCTTCCCCGTGCCCGCCGTGGTCTCCACGGACGGTCCCGACATCGTGATGGAGCGGATCGAGGGCCCGGATCTGTCGCAGGCCATGCTCGCTGGAACGTCGATCGACGAGGCTGCCCAGACCCTCGTCCAGCTCCACGACAACCTGCACGCGCTGGCCTGGCCCGGCGGCCAGCCCCTGCTGCACCTGGATCTGCATCCCCTCAACGTGATCGTCAGCGCAACCGGCCCGGTCCTCATCGACTGGGCCAACGCTCGCCCCGGCCCGCCCGGCCTGGACCTCGCGGTGACGGCACTGATCCTCGCCCAGGCAGCGACCACCCACGGCATGGCCGCCATGGTCGCGGCGCCACCCGACTTCGTTGTCGCGGCCGCACGCGCGCTGCTGACAGCCTTCGCGGACCGGACCACCACGCCGTACGCGGAGCATCTCGCCGAGGCCGAGCGGGTACGCGAGAAGGACCCTCGGCAGTCCCCGGCGGAGGTCGCCCTGCTGCCGCAAGCCGTCGCGCTCGCCCGGTTGGTCCACCCCTCGTGATCAGTGAGGAGCACGGATCTGAGCACCATGGCGCGGCAGCGGCGACGATCCTGTCCCGCCTCTGGGGGGCTCTGGCGCGCGAACCGGTCCCGGGCGTTGCCGGCCGGTCGGTCGAGCGCGGTGTGCTGACCGTACGGCTCGTCGACGGCACCGTCGTGTCCGGCGACGCGGCGACCGCCCGGCCGTTCGCGCACCCCGAGAACACCCCGCGACCGGTGGTCGTGACCAGGCCCGACGGCCGGGCGCCCGCGGAGCAGCACGAACCGGGCGAGCTGGTGCGGGCGCTCGGGGACTGCCTCGGCAGGCACGGGCCGCGGTTCGCGGCGGAGCTGGACAACAGCGTCGCGAACGTCGCCCTGGCGCGCGCCGCGCAGCCCGCGCCCGACGGGGGTGCCGGGATGCTCGCGCGGGCCGCCGCCCAACCCGACCCGCTCGTCTTCTTCGAACAGTCCGTTGTGGACGGACATCCGCTGCACCCGTGCGCGCGCACCCGGACCGGACTCGACCCCGACCAGGTGCGTGCCTATGCGCCGGAGCACCGACCACCGCCGGTATGCCTACGCAGCGTCGCGGTGCCGCGCGACCGGTGGTACGGCGTCAACTGCCCGCCACGGTTGTGGTTGCATCCCTACCAGTACGAGCGCCACGTCCCGCTACATCCGTGGCTGTCCCCGGTGGGGCGGGAGATCCCGGCGCAACCGCTGATGTCGCTGCGCACCCTCGCCCTGGTGGGCGAGGCGGACCACCACGTCAAGACGGCCGTCGACATCCAGATGACCAGCGCGGTCCGTGGCGTGTCGGCCGAGTCGCTCCACAATGGAGTGCAGCTCTCCGCGCTGCTCGCTGGCCACGCCGAGCATGTGCCCGGGTTGCGGGTCCTGCCCGATGTCGGCGGCGGGGCGGTCACCATCGACGGCGAACCTCAGCGCAGCCTCGCGGTGAACTTCCGAAGGGTGCCGCCGCTGGCCCCGGGGGAGTGCGCGCTCCCCCTGGGCGCGCTCTGCGCGCCATCGCTGGCGACCGGCGCGCCGCTGGTCGCCGAGTTGGTGGCCGACGGGTACGGCCGGGACGCGCTGGCGTTTGTCGACGCGCTCGCGACCGTACTGCTACGCCCCGTCTTCGGCTGGCTCGAGCTCGGCGTGGCTCTGGAGGCGCATGGACAGAACGTGCTCGCGGTCATCCGGGAGGCCAGGCTCGTCGGCCTGCTCTACCGCGACTTCGGTGGCGTGCGGGTCAGCCCGCGACGGTTGGGCGAGCACGGTATCGAGCCAGGGCCCCTGCGCGGCGACATCCCCACCGACGACCCCGAGGTCCTGCGCGCCAAGGTGATCGCGAGTGCCGTCTCCACGGTGCTCGCCGAGGTCATCGCGACTCTGGGCCGGACCGCGGGGGTCGACGAGGACCAGGCATGGCAACGGGTCGCGACCATCGCCCGGACGATCCCGGGACCGGACGCGCCGCATCTGTTCGACGAGACCCTGCCGCTCAAGGCGCTGACCGCGATGCGCCTGGCGCAGCACCCCACCACGGACCTCTGGTGCGGCGTGCCGAATCCCATGGCGGGACTGCGATGAGCCTTCCCCACCCCGCCTCCGGCTCCGCCGTGGCATCGGGACCCACGGCCGCACGGGCGGCACAGGTCGCCGAGGAACTCGCGGCCCACGAGCCGCACCTGGTGCCGCTGCTGAGCCAGGAACTGCCCCGTGCGATGCACATCGTCACCCGGCGCGTGGTGGCCGCCGCCCTGCGCGAGCACCTCGTCGAGGCGTCGGACGGGACCGTACGGTTGCCGACACCCCGCGGCGGCACGTTGCGTCTGGCCGTGCGCCGGCACGGCTTCGACCGGCTGGAGCCGGCGACCGCGACGCTCGCCGACTACGACGACGCACCCGACCCGGCTCAGGCCCTGGACGCGCTGACGGGGACCGAGGTGGCGCCGGTGCGGGCGGAGTTGGTGGACGCCTGCGTGAACCTCGCGCTGGCGCTGGCTCGTCGCTCCACTGTGGAGCCCGAGCTGCTGGCACTGGCTCGGACCCGGGCCGCCGGCGACATGGTGGAGCTGACCGCCGGCATGGATCCCGACGAGCAGACGGTGGCCTTCGAACGGCTCGCGACCGAGGGACACCCGCTGCACCCCTGCGCGCGCACCCGGCTGGGGTGGAACGTTGACGACGTGCTCGCCCACGACGTGGAGTCGCCCGTCACGAGCGTCGGGTTCCTCGCGGTCCGCCGTGACCTGCATCTCGGCGACGAGGTCGGCTCGGACCTGGTCGGCGCCGTCGATGTCGCCGACCCGCTCGCCACCGCGGGTCTGGACCCGGGCGAGTACGCGGTGACGCCGGTGCATCCGTGGCAGCGCCAGCACGTGCTGCGACGCCGCTACGCGGACCTGGCCAGCGGCGCTGCCCTGGTGCCGCTGGACCTCGAGCTGCCCGCGCTGGTCACCTCGTCGCTGCGCACCCTGCTCGTGCCGAGTGCCGGTCGCTACGTCAAGCTCTCGCTGGACATCCAGGTGACCTCGACCCGGCGCACGATCTCGGTCGCGAGCACCCGCAACGGGCCGGTCCTGTCCCGGCTGCTGCCGGACCTCATCGCCGACGACCGGGTGCTGCTCATGGCCGAGACCGGCGGATCCGCGGTTGTGGTGCCCGGAAGCCCGATCCGGGACCGGGACCTGTCCGCGATCGTCCGCAGTGGACTTGCGGGGCGCCTACAGCCGGGCGAGGTCGTGGTGCCCGGATCGGCGCTGCCCGCCACCGACCCCATCGCCGGCCGGACCGTGGTCGCCACCCTGGCGGACCGGTTCGCCCGCACGCGCGGCCTGCGGACACCCCCTGACGCCGCACTGCGGTTCGTGCGCGAGTACGCCGACCTGCTGCTGCCGCCGGTGCTGCGGTTGGCCACCCGGTACGGCATCGCGCTGGAGGCACACCTGCAGAACTGCCTACCGACCTTCCTCGACGGTGTGCCGCACCGGCTCGCGGTGCGCGATCTCGCGGGGATGCGGGTCCACACCCTACGGTTGGCCGAGTCGCTGCCCGGCCCATCCCTGCCGCGGCTGTGGCCCGGATCTGTCACGGTCACCGACGATCCCGACGTGCTGCGCGCGAAGGTCGCCTACACCGTGCTCCAGGCCCACCTCGGCGAGGTGATTCTCCGGCTCGTCGACTCACACGGCCTCGACGAGAGCCGGGCATGGGCGGTAATACGCTCCACTGTGGACGGCGTCTACGACGAGCTCGCCGGCGAGGCCGGGCTTGCCACACGGGCCGTCGCCGACCACGCGTTCCTGACGGCGCCGACCATCGCGCACAAAGCGCTGCTCGCGATGCGGCTGCGGGCGGCGCTCGGCGAGCCCGGCGATCACTATGTGGCGGTAGCGAACGCTCTGCGGGGCTCATCATGAACACCATGGTCTCCGGCAGCGGCGCAGGTCCGGCGCACCTCGGTCTTCCCGACCGCGTGCGCACGGCACTGCTCGGGCTGCCAGGGCCACGCTGTGCCTACGTCTACGACAGGACCGTGCTGCGGGAGCGCGCCATGGCGGTCCGTCGCGCGCTGCCCGAGAGGTCGACCCTGCTCTATGCCGTGAAGGCGAACGGGCACCCGGACGTGCTCGACGCCCTCGCCGGTGTCGTGGACGGCTTCGAGGTCGCCTCCGGTGGCGAACTCGCTTTGGCCCGGATCGCCCGGGCGGGCCGGGCAACGCTGGGGCCAGCGGCGGGCACGCCCGCTCGGGCGACGGCTGTCGGCGAGGCGCACGAGATCCACGTCGGTGGCCCGGCGAAGACCGATGCCGAGCTCGCCGCAGCCGTCGAGGCGGAGGCGACGGTCAATGTGGAGAGCACGCTGGAGTTGCGCCGGCTCGCCGTCGCCGCGGAGGCGGCGGGCGTACGGGTGAACACCACGCTGCGGGTCAACCGGGCCCACCCGGCCCTGCCTGGCCAGCATGCCATGACCGGCGTGCCCACCCCGTTCGGCATGGACGAGGACGAGCTGAGCGAGGCCGTGGAGTTGGCCTGGCACCACCCGGCGCTGCGTGTGGTGGGCTTCAGCCTGCACGCTGTATCGAACAACCTCGACGCCGCCGCTCACGCGAGGTTCGTGCGCGACGCGGCGGCGTGGGCGCTCGCCGCGGCCGAGCAGCATGGGGTGCCGTTGCGGATCATCAACGTGGGCGGCGGTTTCGGCGTGGATTACACGTCGGCCGGCGGCGCGCTGGACCTGGCGCGGTTCGCCCGCGAAGTCGCCGGGCTCACGCTCCCCGACCCCGCCCGACTGGTCTTCGAGCTTGGTCGATTCCTCGCCGCGGATGCGGGCTGGTATGCCGCCGAGGTGCTCGACCTCAAGCGCACCCACGGCCGGTTCTTCGCGGTGCTGCGCGGTGGCACGCACCACTTCCGGCTGCCCGCCGCATGGGGGTACAGCCACCCGTTCACGGTGCTGCCCGTGGACGAGTGGCCGCACCCGTACGAACGGCCGGAGGTGCGCGACGTCGAGGTGGACGCGGTCGGGGAACTCTGCACGCCCCGCGATGTCCTGTCCCGAGCCCAGCCCGTCGGGCGGCTGCGGGTCGGCGACCTGCTCGTGTTCGGCCGTACCGGCGCGTACGGCTGGGAGGTGTCGCACCACGAGTTCCTGCGGCATGATCCGCCGACGTTCGTCATCACCGGGTGATCGTGGCGAGCGCACAGCTGAATGTGAGAATCTCTTGGATCCAGCGCTATTTGTACCTAGGCGTTGACATATGGCGTTCTGCTGCGCACGATGGGAGCGCTCCCGCGTCATGGGAGCGCTCCCATAGCCGTATGAAGGGACGTCCCCATGAAACGACGGCATGTGATCGCAGCTGCCAGCGCGACGATCGCGCTCGTCGCCGGTAGCGTGGTCGCCGCCCTCCAGGCCCAGGCCGAAGACACCCAGGAGCTCGTGGTCAACGGCTCATTCGACGCCGGTCTGGCTGGCGGGTGGTGGTCCACTGGGAACGTCACGATGAGCGTTGTCGATGGGCAACTCTGCGCGGCGGTGCCCGGCGGCACCGTGAACCCGTGGGACGCGATCGTGGGCCAGAACGACATCCCCCTCTTCGGTGGACAGTCATACGCGTTCTCGTTCGAGGCCTCGGCCGCGTCTGAGGGCCAGGTGCGCGGCGTGGTCGGCCTCGCGGTGGATCCGTTCACCACGTACTTCGCTCTGAGCTCGCCGCTGTCACCGTCCACTGTGGCCTTGAGCCAGACGTTCACGGCGGCCGAGAACACGACGCAGGGCCAGGTCGCCTTCCAGGTCGGCGGCGGCACGGACCCATGGACGTTCTGCGTCGACAACGTCTCACTCGCCGGAGCCTCGGGCGGCTACCAGCCGGACACCGGTCCCCGGGTGCGGGTGAACCAGGTCGCGTATCTGCCGGATGGCCCCAAGCAGGCGACGCTCGTCACCGACGCGATGACCGCGCTGCCGTGGCAGTTGGCGGACGGGGACGGCACAGTCGTCGCGAGCGGCACCACCACGCCCCGCGGCGTCGACCCCACCTCGGGGCAGAACGTGCACTCCATCGACTTCACTGGCTACACGGGTAGCGGAACCGGCTACACCCTGAGGGCGGACGGCGAGACCAGCCACCCGTTCGACATCGATCCGGCCGCGTACGCGTCGCTGCGCCAGGACGCGCTGAAGTTCTACTACACGCAGCGCAGTGGCATCGAGATCCTGGACAGCCTGCGACCCGGGTACGCACGCCCGGCCGGGCACATCGGGGTCGCCCCGAACCAGGGCGACACCGCCGTGGGCTGCCCTGCGGAGTACCCGGCCGGCGGCGGACCCGGCTGCGACTACACGCTGGATGTCGCGGGTGGTTGGTACGACGCGGGGGACGAGGGAAAGTACGTCGTCAACGGCGGCATCTCCGTCTCCCAGCTCATGAGCACCTTCGAGCGGAGCAAGGTCGCGCGGACGTCGGACCCGGCCGCGCTCTCCGACGGGGCGCTGACCATCCCCGAGAGCGGCAACGGTGTGCCCGACATCCTGGACGAGGCCCGGTGGGAGCTGGAGTTCCTGTTGAGCATGCAGGTTCCGCAGGGCGAGCCCCTGGCGGGCATGGCTCACCACAAGGTCCACGATGACAACTGGACCGGGCTGCCACTGTTGCCGAACCTCGACCCGCAGCCGAGGCACCTGCACAAGCCATCGACCGCGGCGACGCTGAACCTGGCGGCAGCGGCGGCTCAGGCGGCACGCCTCTTCGCCGGGTACGACCCGGCCTTCGCCCAGCGCAACCTCATCGCCGCACAGCGGGCCTGGGCCGCGGCCGTGGCGCACCCGGCGATCTACGCGACCGTGGCCGACGGCAACGGCGGCGGCTCGTACGACGACGACAACGTCACCGACGAGTTCTACTGGGCCGCGGCCGAGCTCTACCTGACCACCGGGGCGAAGAAGTACCAGGACTACATCCTCGCCTCGCCGCTGAACACCGCCGACGTGTTCCGCCCCGAGGGCTTCGACTGGAAGTGGACCGCGCCCCTGGGACGGCTGGACCTCGCCACGATCCCCAACGCCCTGCCGGGTCGCGCCGCCCTGCGGGCCTCCGTGGTCGCCGGGGCGCAGAAGTACCTCGACGCGATGCACGCGAACCCGTACGGGATCCCCTACGCCCCGAACAGCGGCCTGTTCGACTGGGGTTCCAACAACCTCGTGCTCAACAACATGGTCGTGGTCGCATCGGCGTACGACATCTCGGGCGATGAGAAGTACCGCGACGCCGTGCTCGAGGGCGTCGACTACCTCCTCGGCCGAAACGCGCTCAACCAGTCGTTCGTGACGGGGTACGGCGAGACCGCCTCGCACAACGAGCACACCCGGTGGTACTCGCACGAGCTCAACGCGGCGTTGCCCAACCCACCGAAGGGCTCGCTCGCCGGTGGTCCGAACTCGGGCATCCAGGACCCGATCGCGCAGGCGCTGTTGCAGGGCTGCGCGCCGCAGTTCTGCTACATCGATGACATCGAGTCGTACTCGACGAACGAGATCGCGATCAACTGGAACTCGCCGCTGGCCTGGGTCTCCGCCTTCGTGGCGGACCAGAAGGACGCCAGCGCGCCGGTCGCGGGCGGGTGCTCCGTGCATTACGTCACCCACGGGCAGCCGCCTGGACGCTTCGTGGCGCAGGTCACCGTCACCAACACTGGATCGAGGACAATCAACGGATGGCAGCTCAGTTGGTCGTTCCTGGGCAACCAGCGGATCCTGCACCTCCAGGGCGGCGCCGTCTCGGTTGACGGGGCTCAGGTGACCGTGCGGGACGTCGGCCACAACGCCCGGATCAAGCCGGGCAAGAAGGTTACGTTCAGTTTCCTGGGCCGGACATCCGGCGCGAACCCGGCGCCCGCCCTGTTCCGCCTCAACGGCCATCCTTGCGGCTGACCGCTTACCCAGCGTCACCGGGTGCCGGCCCCTCCGGCACCCGGTGACGATCAGCCCACGAGTTAACGCTCCATGATCGAGTCGCTTGGAACAGACTTGTCCGCTACCGTCCGTGAGCGCGGAGCCGTCCGTATGGATCGAACCACCTCGTCCGTTAGGCCGATTGTCGGTAACCCGCCGTGTCAGGCGGTCGTACCTGATCGGTTCCCGGTAGTAGCGTTGGTCATTGGTCACAGGTGACCTTGCTAACAGCACAACCACACAGCCCTGAGAGAACCCCGTGAACTGCGAGCACAATCCCCCTTGTCCCGGCGCCAGCGCCGCGGACCACGACTCCGCCCGAGTGGTCTCATGCCATCCCGAGCAGGGTTGGAGCCTCCTCTGCAACGGCGTCATCGTGTTCGAGGACACCGGCGAGTTGCTGCCCGATGGCAGCACCGTCCAGCCTCACCGCGGCCCGGCCCCGCACATCCTCGCCGGCGCCGCACCCGCGATCTGACCCATCCCCGCTCGACCTGACCTTCCCGCTCCACCAGCCGGTCGGGCAGTCCCTGAGCAACCACTCCCGGCAGCGACCCCGCAGGCCCGGCCGCTGCCGGCGTAGCCATGCCCGCGCCGTGTGCGGTCAGCCCTCGTACGCCTCCGGCGGCGGGCAGGAGCAGACCAGGTTGCGGTCTCCGTACGCGTCGTTGATCCGCCGCACCGGCGACCAGTACTTCTCCGTGGGCGCGACACCGCCCGGGTAGGCGCCGAGCGAGCGCGGGTACGGATGCGACCACTCGTCAGCCGTGACCATCTCCGCCGTATGCGGCGCGTTCGTCAGCGGGTTGTCGTCGGCCGGCCACACCCCCTGGGCGGCGTGCCGTAGCTCGCCCCGGATCTCGATCATCGCGTCACAGAACCGGTCCAGCTCGGTCAGGTCCTCCGACTCGGTCGGTTCGACCATGAGCGTGCCGGCGACCGGGAACGACATGGTCGGGGCGTGGAAGCCGTAGTCGATCAGACGCTTCGCGACGTCGCTGACCGTCAGGCCGGCCTCTTTAGTGATCGTGCGCAGGTCGAGGATGCACTCGTGCGCGACCAGGCCCTTGTTCCCCGCGTACAGCACCGGGAAGTGGTCGCGCAGCCGGGCCGCCACGTAGTTCGCGGCCAGGACCGCGATCCCGGTTGCCCGGGTCAATCCCTCCGGCCCCATCAGTCGCAGGTAGGCCCAGGAGATCGGCAGGATCCCGGCGGACCCGTGGGGTGCGGCCGAGACCGCGTTCGCCGCGGGGTGCGCGAGCGGGTTGCCGGGCAGATACGGCGCAAGGTGCCCCCGGACGGCTACCGGTCCGACGCCCGGGCCTCCCCCGCCGTGCGGGATGCAGAACGTCTTGTGCAGGTTCAGATGCGACACGTCGGCACCGAAGCGCCCCGGTTTGGCGAAGCCGAGCAGCGCGTTGAAGTTCGCGCCGTCCACGTACACCTGGCCGCCCGCGTCGTGGACCTTGGCGCACAGCTCGGCGATCCCGGTCTCGTAGACGCCGTGCGTGGACGGGTAGGTCACCATGATCGCCGCCAGCCGTGGACCGTGCTCGGCGATCTTCCGGTCGAGGTCGACGATGTCGACGTTCCCGCCCGAGTCGCACCCCACCACGACGACCCGTAGGCCGGCCATGGCCGCGCTGGCCGCGTTCGTGCCGTGGGCGCTGGACGGGATCAGACAGACGTCGCGGTGTGCCTCGCCGTTCGCCCGGTGGTAGGCCCGGATGGCGAGCAGCCCCGCGAACTCGCCCTGCGACCCGGCGTTGGGCTGCACGCTCACCGCGTCGTACCCGGTCAGCTCGGCGAGCCACGACTCCAATGTGGAGACGAGCTCGACATAGCCTGCGGTCTGCTCGGCCGGCGCGTACGGATGCATGTCCGCGAATCCGGGCCACGTCACCGGCTCCATCTCGGTGGTGGCGTTGAGCTTCATCGTGCACGAGCCGAGCGGGATCATCCCGCGGTCCAGCGCGTAGTCCTTGTCCGCCAACGATCGCAGATAGCGCAGCATCGCGGTCTCGGACCGATGGGCCTGGAAGACCGGGTGGCCCAGGTACGGCGTGGTGCGGCGCAGGGCCGAGGGCAGCCCCGAGCCGACCTCGAGACTGTCGGTGTCCACATCGGAGAGTCCGAACGCGGCCCAGACTCGGTGCAGGTGCTCGGTGGTGGTCGTCTCGTCGCAGGCGATGGCGACGTGGTCGGCGTCGACGAGCCGCAGGTTCACCCCGCGCTGCGCCGCGGCCTGCACGACCTGCTCGGCCCCACCGGACACGGCCACGGTCAGCGTGTCGAAGAAGCTGGGGTTGGTGACCGCGAAGCCGCCGCCACGCAGGCCGGCCGCGAGCGTCGCCGCGCTGCGATGCGTACGGGTGGCGATACCGCGCAGCCCGTCCGGTCCGTGGTACACGGCGTACATCGCGGCCATCACGGCGAGCAGGACCTCGGCCGTGCAGATGTTGCTGGTCGCCTTCTCCCGCCTGATGTGCTGTTCCCGCGTCTGCAGCGCGAGCCGGTACGCCTGGTGGCCGGCGTCGTCGCGGGAGACGCCGACGAGACGCCCGGGCATCGAGCGCTCCAGCCCGGACCGTACGGCCAGGTACCCGGCGTGCGGGCCACCGAAGCCCATCGGCACTCCGAACCGCTGGGCGCTGCCGACCGCGATATCGGCGCCGATCTCACCCGGGGGCCGCAGCAGGCACGAGGCGAGCAGGTCAGCGGCGACCGTCACGATCGCGGCGTGCTCATGGGCCGCGGCGACCAGACGGGCATGGTCGCGGACCGCGCCGCTGGTGCCCGGGTACTGCACGTGCAGGCCGAAGTAGCCCCTGTCGCGGTCGCGGATGCCCGGGGGCAGCCCGTCCGTCGGCTCCTTATCGAGGTCGATGACGTCAACCTCGATGCCGAGAGGTTCGGCCCGGGTACGGAGGACCGCGATCGTCTGCGGCAGCGTGTCCGCATCGACGAGGTAGACCGGACTGGGGCTCGGGGACACGCGCCGGGCCAGGGTCATCGCCTCCGCCGCCGCGGTCGCCTCGTCCAACATGCTGGCGTTGGCGATCGGCAGGCCGGTCAGGTCGCTGACCATGGTCTGGAAGTTGAGCAGGGCTTCCAACCGTCCCTGGCTGATCTCCGGCTGGTAGGGCGTGTACGCCGTGTACCACGCCGGGTTCTCCAGCACGTTGCGACGGATCACGCCCGGGGTATGGGTGCCGTAATAGCCCAGGCCGATCATCGATACCGCGACCGTATTGCGCGCCGCGATCGCGCGGAGTTCGGCGAGCACCTCGGGCTCGGTCCCGGCTGGCGGCAGGTCGAGCGTCCCGTGCCAACGGATCACCTCGGGGATCGCGGCGTCCATCAGCTCCTCCACGGAGCCGTACCCGACCACCTCGAGCATCCGGCGCTGCTCGTCGGTGCTCGGTCCGATGTGCCGCGCCGCGAAGGGCACGCCGTAAGTCAGATCACCGCTCATCGTGGACTCCCCGGAGGTGAGAACTGTTCCCGCGGTGCCTGCGGTAGCGGTCAGGCAGGCATCCCATCGACGTCTCCCCCTCTGTCGCCGCGGCGACACTCGGGTCGTCGCGGCTCCAGAGTGCCGACCCGGCGCGGTCCTGGTGCCTGAGAGGTTCCGGGGAGATTGCCCCTTCGGCGCCGAACGGTATGCCCGTCGGTCTCTCCCACGCGGGTGGTCCTGGCTCCGGCAAACCTACCAGCCTGGCGCGACTCGTGGGGCGCCGACGCGCCCAACGCCATCGCGGGTGATCTGTCCCGCTTTCGCCAACACGGCAGACGTCTGGTGAGCGCTCTGAGATCCAAGTTGCGCGCATGTTTCAGGATGCCAGGAAGCATGTCGTAACCAGGACAGGGAGTCTCGGCATGATCAATGGTGTCGGATGAGCGACCCGAAGCAGCCAGCCGAGCCTTCCGAGGCGGAGCGCGAACCTGCCCGCCCCATCGAGTACGGGCGATGGGCGCAGCGTGCCGACCGCCGCCACGGAATCCGCGACGGACGCAACCGGATCCCGTCCCTGGCCGAGGTCAACGAGATCATCGAGGCGCCCGGCGAGGCTCGGATGCCCACCCCGTACCTCGAGATGCTCTTCAGTCGAGCCCGCGACATGATGGAGCATGAGCGACTCTGGTACATAGCTACCACCGTCACTATCCGCTCCCAGCTCGTCGAATTGGAGAGCCGGGCGGCCGCCGCGCGGACCGCGCTCGGGCCCGCCGAGGTATTGCGCGACAAGGCTCGCGCGGAGCTCACGGAGGAGGATCTGCTCGCACGCCACTCCGCCGAGGAGCTGCGCAGTGAGGTGTTCATCCGGTTGCGGCGCGAGGCCGAACGCGAGTTGCGGATCGCCGCGGCGGAGCAGAACTATCTGGCAATCCTCGCGCAGGTGCACGCGATCGAGGTCGAGATCAGCCACGTGCGTGACTCGGTGCAGAGCAAGCTCTCGATCGCCCGCATGCGAGCACTGCGGATCTCCGCCTATCTGTCGGCCCGGACCGCGACCTACTGGGAGGGCCTGGTCCACGTGCACCGCGACGGCCGGCATCTGGCACCGCTGCTGCCCCAGCTGATCCCCCGCCTGCCGCTGTGGGTGTTGCCCGAGGAGTTCGACAGCCCGCAGTCGTCTCCGCTGACCCAGCCACTGACCGGAACCCAGCCATCGACGGGGAACCAGCCGTTGACCGGAACTCAGCCATCGACCGGAACTCAGCCATCGACCGGAACCTCACCGCCGATCCCCACCTCCGGAGCCGGCCTCGACGCGAACGCCCTGTCCGTCGACGAGAGCCAGAACCCGCCGTCCGTCCGGCGACGCCCCGCCGACGCGAAGATCCCGCACGCGGCACCGGCCGCGGACCTCACCCGACCCCCCGGAGGAGCAGATGGCCAGGCGCCAGAAGAGCAGCCCGTACCTTCGTACCGCCCCTGAGCTCGCGGACATCGTGGCGGAGCTGAAGGAGATCAAGGACCGCCCGATAGCGCCGCAGCCGAACATCGCCGGTGCCGAGGCGAAGCTGCACGCGCTCATCGACTCGATGCTGCCGAACGCGGTCGACGCGGGTACCGGTCACGTCTTCGACGAGCTGATCGACGCGTACGTCGCGGAGTGGACCGCGGCCGGGCACCGGCATCATACCCAGATACTTACCGATTTGGATATTATCGCGGCGCAGCTCGACGCGCACCTGGCGGGGCACGAGGAGCTCGCGTACGCCGACCGGCTGCGGGTACGCAACGCCGATGTCGCGCACGAGTCGGCCATCCTGCGGCTCGCCGACGACGACCTGCCAACGCGCAACCCCGTCCGGGACAACCCGGTGCCCGGCAACCCCTTGTGGGGCAGCGCGGGTCGGATCGTCGCCGGGCGGGACACCACGACGCCGGGCATCGACGGCGGCCCAGACGTCTACCCGGCCTATGGCGGTCCGGTTCGCGGCCAGACGGGAGCGTGACAGAGATGAGCATGCCAACGATCTCTTCCCATCAGGGCCCCACTGGCGGACGGGGCACCGTGCACGGCGACCTGTCGCAGATGGCCGCCCCGTCACGGATGAACGGACTGCTGTACTACGCCGTGCTGAGCGTCGCGGCGGGCATCGACATCGCCACGTTCTACCAAGTGCTCGCGCTCGTCATGCGCAACGTGCCGGCCCAGGTCGTCTGGCTCGGCGTGGTCGGGTTCACGGTCACTGCCCTCGCCCTCGCCCACACCATGGGCGTTCGGGTGCGCGACCGGATCGACAACGGTGGTCGGGCGCTGGGCAGCGCGAGCGTCTGGCTGCTCTTCATGATCTGGCTCTTCGTCGGCGCCACGGCCTTCATCGTCCGCCTCACCGCGTCACCACCCCAGTTCAGCGGCGGCACGACGATCATCGAGGAAGGTCAGCCCATCAACCCGACCAACCCGGCGACCAACGACGCCCGGCTCGCCGCGTTGCTCTTCCTCGCCCTCTACTTCGCCACCGGCACGGTCGCCGCGGTCGCGGGCTTCCTGCGCCACAACAGCGCGGCCAAGCAGTACGCGGCCACGCTGCGGACCCGGGCGAGCGTCGCGAAGGACGTCGCGGCGAGCGCGGCCGACCTCGCGCTGGCCCGCCAGACGCTCGTGGCCCTGGACGAGGAGCGCCGCCGGCGCGAGGAGGGCTGGGTCAAGGCCCAGGAGGAGTGGCAGGCGATTGCCCGACGGCTCAAGCAGGAGGCGCGGCTGCGGCTGGCCTCCGCGGCGCAGAACCCGAGCGTCACCGACGCTTACTTCGACCCGCCGCCCTACCTTCTGCGTCCGACGAGCGGGGCGCCCGCGCTGATCCAGGCGACCGGGGAGGAGGCCCCCCCGCCTTCGACCCCGCCGTACGCCCTGGCGCCGAGCTCGAACGGCGGCCAGCACGGGTATCAGCCGTTGCAGCCCTACGCCGGCCAGACCTCCGTTCCGGCGGTCACGGAGCAGGCCGCGCCCTGGCGGCTCAACGCGAGCCCGGGCATACACCGGCCACAGGTGGACCACGGCGGCAGCGATCGCCGGGAGGTTGGCCGATGAGGCGTGCACGCGTGGTGGCGGCGTTCAGTGTGGCGCTCGCGGCGCTGCCAATGCTCGCCGCGTGTGACAAGGGCGGTTTCGCGCCGGCCGCCGTGGACCTCACCTGCCCGGCCCAACCCGGCGGCCCGGTGACACTGGCGATCGGCGCCCGGGCCAACAGCCCCGCACCGGTCCTCCCCCCGGCGATCGTGGACCTGATGCGCGAGGCGGCCAAGGAGGGCCACACCATCTCCCTGGTGCGGGTCGACGGCGAGCCCAGCGTCTCCTTCCAGGGGACCTTCCACTCCGATGCGGCCAACGGCGTGGCCCGCAACAATGACCTCCAACAGTTCATCGATATGGTCCAGGGTCGGGTCGCGGCGTTGCTGCCCAAGGCCCCGGAGGCGGACGTGCTCGGAGCCCTCGGCGAGGCGGCGCGGATCACCCCGGAGGGCGGCACCGTCGTGCTGCTCGACTCCGGTCTGCAGACCACCGGTCAGATCAAATTCCAGGACAAGGGCGCGTTCGGTGCCGATCCGCAGGAGTTCGTCGACTACCTCAAGGCCCGCTCGCTCATGCCGCCGCTGACCGACCGCGCCGTCGTGCTGGTCGGGCTCGGCAACACCGCCGAGCCCCAGGCCGCGCTCGACACGAGCCTGCGCAGCAGCGTGACCGCGCTCTGGCAGACGGTCGTGACCGACGCGGGAGCGTCGTGCGTCCAGGTCGTCGACACCGCGGCCTCCCGGAGCTCGGTGAACACTGATGTCCCGGTGACGACCGTGGCGCTGCCGACGGTGCCCGCGTTCGAGCCGTGCGGCGATACCGTGCTCCGCGACGACACGGTCGGGTTCGTCGGCGACGAGGCCGTCTTCCGGGATCCCGCCGCGGCCCGCAAGACCCTGCAGGAACTGGCCGACCTCGTCATCGGCGGGCATCAGTTGGTCGAGCTCATCGGGACCACCGCGAAGGCGGGCAACAGCGAGCCGAGCCGGGTCAGGCTCTCGCAGCGGCGCGCCGAAGCGGTCAAGGGGGTGCTCGTCGAGCTCGGGGTGCCCGAGGAGAGAATCACCACCAAGGGCGTCGGCACGTCATGGCCGGACCGGGTCAACGACATCGCCCCGGACGGCAGCCTCATCCCCTGGGCCGCGGCACTGAACCGGTCCGTGATCGTGCGGCTGTCCTGCCCGAAGGGATGACCCCTCGCCGAGCTGGCTTCATCGTTGCGTGCGGGCGTGCTGTCGCGCTCTGCGCCGCAGGGCGACCAGGCCCACCCCGGCGGAGACCAGCGCGGCGACGATCCCACCGGAGAGGTTCGCCCCGACGCCTGAGCTGTCGTGCATCGCCCAGCGCAGCGCATCGGGCACGGTGAGCAGCACCGCGGCGAGCCCGAACAACGTGACGGTGACCAGCGCGAACGGGCCGCCCGCGGGCCTCCATCGGGCACCGGTGAGCGGCCCGACGCGCCGGACCAGGGCATAGACCCCGAGCGCCAGCAGGCCCAATACCCCGGCCGCGACCCGGTTGTCCACGACCTCACCCCAGTGGTGCAGCTCTGCCGCCTCGGCGCAGCTCGCCGCGTTCGGGAAGTACTCGAAGTAGTCGGCGCAGCGCTGCGGCGTGTAGGTGACGCCCGGCAGGTCGCCGGCCACGAAGTGCGCGCCGCCGAGGTGGCCGAACAGCTCGGCGACCAGCCCGCTCACGCCAACCGCGACCAGCCCGATGCCGGCAAGCAACCACGCGCCGGTGAACAGCGGGCGTAGCAACGACCCCAGCCCGTCGTGCGCCCGGGCGATTCCCTCCGCGAACCGGGCCGGGTCGCCGAACTCCGCGACGGCCATGCGCTGCGCCTCCTCGTCGCCGTGCCCGGCTGCCCTGTGCCGTGCCACCGCCGAGGCCAGGTGGTCCTCCGCCTCGACGAGCGCCCGGCGGCCCGCCGCGCCGGTCCCGGCGAGCCGATCGAACAACTCGTCGAGGTAGCTCTGCACCGGTTCGCTCATGCCGCGCTCCATCCCCATCCACGGTTGGTAGCCAGGCCGTGGCGCGCACTGGCCAGGACGGCCGCGACCGCGTCGACCAGCCGGGTCCACTCGGAACGTTTCTGCGCCAACGACGCGGCACCGGCCGCCGTCAGCTCGTAGACGCGCCGCCGCCGCGCGGCATCGCTGCTCCAGGCGCTCGCGACGAGACCCTCGCGCTCCAGCTTGTGCAGTGCCGGATAGATCGTCCCCTCGGCCAGCTCGAACGCCCCGCCCGACGCCTCCCGCAGGGCGACGATCAGCGCATACCCGTGCGCCGGCCCGACCTGCTGCAGCGTGGCGAGCAGGACCAGGTCCAGATGCCCTCGCACGTCCATGCCTCGTCACGCTAGGCATAGGAGCGCTAGGTGTCAAGCCCGTAGGCCCTCGTGCCGGTAGCGTCCTCAATGTCGATCCGGCGACGAGGAGGCTGCCATTCCTCGGGGCGTTGAGAGCGTTTGCGCCATCACGAGGTTCACGTCGACATCTCGGTAAAAGGGGCCGGCATGCAGGTAGCCACGTCACACCCGCACATCGCCGGCACTGCTTTCCAGAGCAAGGCAAACGTGTTGTGGGGACCTTCACATCACCCGACTGTGCCGGTCACGGGCCTGGCGTGCCGCGGGAATCCCGCCTCGGCGTGTCTACTGCTGCGCTCTGCCCGGGACTACCGGCCGCCTGACTGCTCTCGGCAACTGCCGCCTGCCAGTCACGGAGCAACGCGCCTGCAAGCCGGGCGGCGCGGTTGCTTTCCTTGCGCACCACCGCAACACAGTGATCATCCACCAAGATCGCTGTGTTGCGGGAGTGGAGCTGGGAGGCACCAACGCCGCCCAGCTCACCGGCGCGCGGCCCTCGCCCGGCTGAGCATCGCGTCCTGCTCGGGGTCGGGTAGGAGCTCCCGTACTTCTTGTGCGCAGCGGCACGCGAGGGCGATCTTGGCAGCCCACGCCAGCGCCTCCTCGCGGGAGGGCACCTCGACCACCGCGAGCCCGCCAATGACCTCCTTGGTCTCCGGGTACGGGCCGTCGGTGACCATCCCGTCGCTGGCCACGACGCTCGCCCGCTGGCGCTCCAGCCCGCCGCCGAAAACCCACACTGCGGCATCCACGGCCTCCTGAATGACCGCGTGGGCGGCCTTGCTCACGGCCGGAATCTCCTCGTCCGGGATGTGATCCATCGCGCCATCGTCGAACGAGATCAAGTAACGCGTCATCCCATCACTCCTTTGTCCCGGCGGCCTACTCCGGCCCCCTCACCCCATCTACGAAGGACTCGCCCCGGATCCGACACTGTGCCCGAACTTTCTCACGAGGAGCCCTACCGGAAGGAAGGGATGGGGGTTGAGGCTCCGCTGCGGCGCGCGGCCGCCCACTCCTGCCAAGTCGGCCGCGCCGGCCTCGGCACGTCGCTACGACGCCCCCAGCCGCCGCGACCGAGGCGCTAGCATGATCGTCGTGACGTTCCTGGCTTCCGCACAACGATATCAATCGATGCCGTACCGGCGGTGCGGACGCAGCGGACTGAAGCTGCCCGCCATCTCGCTCGGGCTGTGGCACAACTTCGGCCACACGCGACCCTACGAGACACAGCGGGCCATCGTTCGCCGCGCCTTCGATCGCGGCGTCACCCATTTCGATCTGGCGAACAACTACGGGCCGCCCTACGGCAGCGCCGAGGAGAACTTCGGCCGCGTGCTCGTCGATGACCTGCGCCCCTACCGGGACGAGCTGATCATCTCGACCAAGGCCGGCTACGACATGTGGCCCGGACCGTACGGCGAGTGGGGCTCACGCAAGTATCTGATCGCATCGCTGGACCAGTCGCTGCGCCGCATGGGACTGGACTATGTCGACATCTTCTACTCGCACCGGCCCGACCCCGACACGCCCCTGGAGGAGACCATGGGCGCGCTGGACACGGCCGTACGGTCGGGCAAGGCGCTGTATGTGGGGATCTCCTCCTACTCGTCGACGCTGACCCGGCAGGCGGCGACGATCCTGCGCGACCTCGGCACGCCGCTGCTGATCCACCAACCGTCCTACTCGCTGATCAACCGGTGGATCGAGCACGACGGCCTGCTCGACGCCCTCGACGAGGTCGGCGCGGGCTGCATCGCCTTCTCCCCGCTCGCCCAGGGTCTGCTCAGCGATCGTTATTTGGACGGCATTCCGGCCGACTCCCGCGTGGCGACCGGCGGCGCCATGTCCGCAGACATGCTGACCGAGGCGAACCTCGCCAGGGTGCGGGCGCTGCGCGAGGTTGCGTCGCGCCGGGGCCAGACGCTCGCCCAGTTCGCGCTCGTGTGGGCGCTACGCGACCCCCGGATGACCAGCCTGGTCATCGGCGCGAGCAGCGTCGCCCAGCTCGATGAGAACCTCGACGCGCTGAACAACGTCGCCATCACCGACGACGAGCTCGCCGAGGCCGAGCGGCATGCCACCGACGCCGGCATCAACATCTGGGCAAGCTCCGCAGAGGTGACCGCGACGCCCTGACGCCGCGTTCGACCTCGCGCTGGGTCAGCGACCCAGGGCGGCGACGCGGTCGGCGAGGTCGCGGACGTCAGGATGGGACTTGCGCCGGGCCAGGCTCGCCCGCAGCGGGCCCAGGCGGTCGACGACCCGTTGCGAGCGGATCTTCTCGGCCACGTCGATCGCTTCATGCCCCACCCGCAGGCCGTGCTCCAACTCGCCGTTGTCGACCAGGAGCCATGCCAGTGCGCTGAGCTCGAACGCGCGGGCCCGGGCGAAGGGCAACTCCCGCAGTGCCGTGCTGTATGAGAAGCGCTCGATGGCCTCCGACCGTTGATCCGTGGTCGGCTCCGGTAGGTGGGCCAGCGCGGTGCCGCGCAGGGCCTGGATCTCGGCCCCGTCGAAGAAGTCGAGCCACACCGGCACGGCCTCATGTTGGCTGCGACCGAACTCGTCCCGGGCCCGCCCGATGCAGGCCAGCGCCTGGCGGCTGTCACCGACCGCGGCGTAGGCCCAGGCCAGGTTCGCGTGCAGCATCGCCACCGCCCGGCCCTGGCCGGACTCCTGGGCGGAGACCTGGCCGAGCGCGAAGAGCCGGACCGCTTGCATGGCCCAGCCATGGTGCAGGTGCAACCGGCCCAGGCAGTAGAGCACCTTGGCAACGAGCGAGGGTTCCTCGATGAAGCGCGCGTGCTCCAGCGCCCGGGCAAAGTGACGGCGGGCCGGGCCCAGCACACCGAGGTCGAAGGCGGTCCAGCCGGCCAGCGTGTGCAGGTCCGCCACCGCGCGGTGCAGTTCCCCGGTGGTCTGTTCATCGCCGCGAGCCCGCAGGAGCTGTTGGGCCCAGGTCAGTTGGGCCACCGCGGCGTCGTGGCAGGCGCCACCGCCGTGCTCCCGGTCCACGGCCCGCAGCCGTTCGGTTCCCGCCACGAGCCGCGACACGTCGTCGAGCCCGATGCGGTCGGGCAGGTGCGCCCAGGAGACCTGGACGGGCTGCGACCAGGTGAGCGGGTCGGCGCTGAACCCGGCGAGGCGGGCGAGCAACTGCCCCCGGTCGTCGGCCGGCTCGTCGTCGGCCGCCCGCCTCGGGATGCCACGGGAGAGGCCGAGCAGCGCGGCCGTCGCGTCGTCGTAGGCCAGACCCAGGCTGCCGCGCGGAACCCCGAGGCCGTCGGCGATGCGGATCAGCAGGTCGTACGAGCTGACCTGGCGGCCAGCGAGGATCTCGGATATCTCCGACTGTGACTGGCCGGTGAGCGCCGCGATGTGCCGCTGCGAGACACCGGTGCGCTGGAGCAGCTTGAACACCCCGCCGATGTCCCGCGCCGCCAGCGCCGCCCGCATGTCCGCGCGCTTCCACAGGGCCGGGTCCACCTGGTCCCGTGCCCGCCGCTGCCTGACCACCATGGCGCCTCCCACGTCTCGTCAGCCTGCCGCCAGCCACCGTCACCCGCGACCCGGCCCGGCGCGTCGGCCGTCGCATCGGCCCAGATCTGTTCGAACAATCGTCGCACAACGGCGGTGCGGATCAACACACCTTAGACCGGCGTGTCTGTCGATGAGTGTGCCATGACCTTCGTGCCTAGCTGGGCCGATCACCTTGCTGTGCACCAACTCATCGGCACAACCTATAGGCAGTGCTTATTACGACCGCACGCAGCGGTCACCCACGGTGGTAGCGCACCACGCCCACCAACTCACGGGAGACCACTGTGGACAGTCCTGCCAATGGGGCTCGCGACTCCAGCCGGGCCACGGCAAACGCGCATCGGACGCTACGGACCCACCTGCCCCGCCGGGACTGGTGGTGGCTCGGTCTTCGGCTCCGGTGCCGCCACTGCGGGCAGCGCTATCCGTGCCCACCGCGCCGCTGCGCGCTGCGCCACCTCGACCGGATCGCTTGAGCGGAGGATGCATGCGACCGGATGACCTGAACCACGATGCGAACGGTCTCGGCGCCACGAACGACCGTGACGCCGCGAACGTGATGCGGTGGGCAGCCGTGCAAGCCCATGAGCCGGCACGGCCGACCTGGCGCTGCGCTGCCTGTGACGAGGAATGGCCGTGCCGGCGCCGCCGGGCCCTGCTGCGCGCCGAATCCGGTGGTTCGAAGCTCCACCTGGCCCTGCTGCTGGCGCGGTACTACGCGGAGGCGACCCAGGAGCGACCCGACATCGCGCCGGCCGTGTTCCACGTCCGGTTTCTCGGGTGGTTCAACGACACCGCATGAGACCCGGCATGAGACCGGGTCGCGACGCGTCAGCCGGCGAGGCGACGCCGGCGGCGAGCGGCAAGCTCGTCGACGACATCGCCGCGCTCCGGCTCCGGCTCCCCGGCGAGGGCGGGCTCGGCCGTGGTCACCGGCAGCTCGGCGAGCGAGCCACGGATCTCCTTGAAGGAGCTGCTGATCGCGATGGCGAAGACGCCCTGCCCGCCCTGAACCAGATCGACAATCTCCTCTGCCGACCGGCACTCGTACACCGTGGTGCCATCGGAGATCAGCGTCAGCGTCGCGAGGTCGCGCTCGCCACGGCGGCGCAGCGTCTCGATCGCCTTGCGGATGTTCGGGAGCGAGACGCCGGCGTCGAGCAGCCGCTTGACGACCTTGAGCACCACGATGTCCCGGAACGAGTACAGCCGTTGCGTGCCGGAGCCCGAGGCGTCCCGCACACTGGGCACCACGAGGTCAGTGCGCGCCCAGTAATCCAACTGCCGGTAGGTGATGCCGGCGACCTGGGCCGCCACTGGGCCGCGATAACCGAGGTCCTCGAGTCCTGCACCCTCGGCGGCCGACCCGTCGTCGCCGTCAAGATCGAACAGCATCGGTGCCGAGTACTCTTCGGACTGGTTCATGAGGGCGACCTCCCGGCGTGATGGTGACGTCACCCTACTCCCCGTATCGATGGCTCTCCGAGGGCGTCGGCGACGACACGCCGAGTAAACCACAGCAACGTGATTCGTCACCGCCGACCGCTCGTTGATCTCGTCAAAACGACCGTGGCTGAAGATCAACCACGGTCCAACGTCCTCGAGCATCTGGGGCGCGAGGCGGGGTGAGGGTCAGCCGGCGAAGTCCTCGGGGCGGACCTGCTCCAGGAACTCCCGGAACTTCTCGACCTCGTCCTCCTGCTCGTCGGGGATGTGGATGCCCGCTTCGGTGAGGACCTGCTCCGCGCACCGGATCGGCGCGCCGACGCGTAGCGCGAGCGCGATCGAGTCACTCGGGCGTGCCGAGACCCGCACACCCTCGCCGAGGATCAACTCGGCGTAGAAGATGTTCTCCTTCATCTCCATGATCTCGACCGCCTGCAGCGGCGTCTTGAGCGCCGCGAGAATGTCGCGCAGCAGGTCGTGAGTGAGCGGGCGAAGGGGCTTGACCCCTTGCTGCTCGTACGCGATGGCGGTCGCCTCCACCGCCCCGATCCAGATGGGCAGGTACCGGTCGCCGTCCACCTCGCGCAGCAGCACGATCGGCTGGTTGCTCGGCAGCTCGACCCGGACCCCGACGACGCTCAGCTCCCGCACCCGTGCCTCCCACGCGTTGCCGCCCCTGTCCGGCCCCGCGAACCGGCGGGGCCGCCCACGGACCTTCCTGTTCCGGTGCCGGGCCTGCGCTCCTCGCTCGCGCTCGTTGCGATGCTCCCGGCGCCGGCAAGGACGCCCTGTTTGCACGTTACACGCGCGCAGCGACCGCCGCCGCAGGCCGCGAGGCGGGCAATCTGACCGTACGGGCTCAGTCCTCGACCGCCGAGCGCAGGCCCTGACGGACCAGCGCGCCGTGCAGTTGGGCACACAGCGCCGCGAGTTCATGCACCGTCTCGATCGCGTGCGCCCGCCCATCCCGACCGCCCTGTTTGGACAGTGGCGGCACCAGTTGGGCCAGCAGCCCGACCTCGCGGTCGGCGGTGGCGCGGTAGGGCCGCAGGTGACGCCCCTCCAGACCGTACGCGGCCAGTCGCGCGGCGACCCGAGCGACGGTGAGCGCCTCCGGCCCGAAGCAGCCGTGCGGGTCCGGCACGAGCAGTCCGTACTGCTCGAGATCCGCGAGGTCGGAGTCGCTCAGGCCACAGCGCTGCGCCAACTCCTCACGGGTCACCCGTGCCTCCGCGCCCTCAGCCGACGCCGCCGCCACGGCCATGATCCGCTCGCCGCGCTCCTGCGCCAGCAACTGCTCCCGGATCACCCGCAACGGCAGGTACCGGTCGCGTTGGGCGGCGAGCACCATCCGCAGCCGCTGGATGTGCGCCGCGGTGTACTTGCGGTACCCCGCTGGCGTGCGGAGCGGCTCGACCAGACCCTCGGACTCCAGGAAGCGCAGCTTGGAGATGGTCACGCCGGCGAACTCGGGACGCAACAGGTTGAGCACTTCGCCGATGCCCAACAGGACGCCGGGAGTACCGGCGGTTTCCTGCGGCGCCGCGGCGGTCCCGCTCATGGCCGGCTCAGGTCACGTCGCCCAGTCGTGGGCCGGCGATGAAGACGAGGCGGAACTTGCCGATCTGGACCTCGTCACCGTTGCGCAAGGTGGCTGACTCGACCCGCTCGCGGTTCACGTACGTCCCGTTGAGACTGCCCACGTCACGCACGGTGAAGCCGGCCTGGCCCCGATGGAACTCCGCGTGCCGGCGCGAGACGGTCACGTCGTCGAGGAAGATGTCGCTGTCCGGGTGCCGCCCACTCGTGGTCACGTCGTGGTCGAGCAGGAACCGGGCGCCGGCATTGGGCCCACGCCGAACGACGAGCAGTGCCATGCCCGGGGGCAGGCTGCCCGCGACCCGGCTCTGCAGGGTATCGTCCCCGGCCGCCTCCGTGCCCTCGATGCTCTCGTCGATGGAGCCCAGGTGCAGGGTCGAGGTGACGTCGAGCGGGGGGTACTCGTCGTCTGGGCGGGCCATCCAACCACCTCACGTACGCAACGGGTCCGACTACGTCGCCCGCGTCGGTTCTGCGGTGGTCCGTCTCCGCGGGCCCGCTCCGACACAATGGTCGACTTCGCGAGCCTAGTCAGGGGCAAATCACCCGGTCAACCGTGACCCGCCGTAATCGGTCGGCCCCGGCTCAGTGCTCTTCGATGAGTTCGGCGTACGCGGGTGCGTCGAGCAGCTCGTCCAGATCCACCGCACCGGTCGGCTCGATCTCGATCAACCACCCCTGCCCGTACGGGTCGGAGTTGATCAGCTCGGGCTCCTCGGCGAGTGAGTCGTTGCGGGCCGTAACCGTACCGCTGATCGGCGCATAGATCTCCGACACGCTCTTGGTCGACTCCACCTCGCCCAGGGGCCGGCCGGCCTCCACGGTCGTGCCCGGCTCGGGCAGTGTGACGTAGACAATGTCACCGAGCGCATCCTGGGCGTAGTCCGTGATGCCGACCCGCAGCGGCCCCTGGCCGGGTCGGATCCACTCATGCTCGGACGTGTATCGAAGCTCATCCGGGACCGTCACGGGCCCTCCCGAGGTGCGGCGATCAGGTTTGTTGGCCGATCACTCTACGGCCGGGTGCGCGCGGCGGTCCGCACCACGCCGACGGTCTGCGCGACGTAGAACAGCGCCGCGACCCAGTAGAGCACCAGCCCCCACCAGGCCAGGCTCCACCCGGCGGGGTGCGCCCACCACGCCGTGCTGTGGACCGCGGCAGCGAGCAACAGGGTCGGTAGCGCGACCAGCAGGATGAAGGTGGCCGTCTTACCGACGTAGTGCACCGGGGGCGGGCCGTAGCCGTACCGGCGCAGCACGAGCAGGCTCAGGCCCAGCACCGCCTCGCGCCCCAGCAGGGCGAGGGTGAACCACAGCGGCACGACGCCGCGTACGGTCAGCACGATCACCGTGGCGACGATGTAGAGCCGGTCGGCGACCGGGTCGAGCAGTTCGCCGAGCCGGCTGACCTGGTGCAGTCGGCGGGCGAGGAAGCCATCCACCCAGTCGGAGGTCCCGCCCAGCGCGAGCACCGCGACGGCCCAGCCGTCCGCGTGCGGGCCCAGCGCCAGGTAGATGAAGACCACCACGCCGGCCAGCCGCAGGAACGTGAACAGGTTCGGGACGGTCAGCACGCTCCGGTAACCGGCCGCGGGGCTCGTCCGAGGTCCCGATGCCACCGCCAGAGAGTACCGTCGGGCCGGTCCGGCCCGGGGGCTGGTCGGGCTCGCCGGGGCCAGGCGCGCGATCGTGAGCCGGGCGGAGCTGATCTGCGCCATGTCGGCGGGTTCGCACTAACCCCGACCTCGGCTATCCTTTGCCCCGGAGATCCCTACTCCTCACGAGGCTGGCATGAGCAGCAACACGGTGAAGGACCGGTCGGGCCTGGGCCTGCCGTCCAAGGCGGAACGACGCGCGCTGGGCAAGGCCGCAGCGCAGAGGCGGGCGAAGCAGCGCCACCGCCGTGAGCTGCGCAACAGGATCCTGCGGGTCGCCGCGCCGATCGTGGTGGTGGGCGCCATCGTCGGCGCCATCATCCTCTTCTCCGGCGGCCACGACTCGTCCACCACGCCGACCGCCGGGTCGTCGACGCCGGCCGCGCAGGACACCCCGTGGGTCCTGCCCAGCGGCCTGGACCCGCAACTGGGCACCGAACCACAGGTGAGCGCCGGCGAGGGCACCCTGACCGACCTCAAGCTGACCACGATCGTGCAGGGCACCGGCGCACCCGTGGCCTCCGGCGACTACATCAGCGTGAACTATGTCGGGGCTTACTACGCCTCCGGCCAGATCTTCGACGCGTCCTGGACCGGCCCGACCGCCGCCGCCCCCGTGGAGTTCGCGGTCGGCGTCGGCCAGCTCATCCAGGGGTGGGACCAGGGCCTGATCGGGGTGCCGGTCGGCAGCCGCGTGCAACTGGACGTCCCCTTCGCACTGGCCTACAAGGACGATCCCAGCCAGCCACAGGGCGACCTGCGCTTCGTCGTCGACATCCTCGAGGACGCCGGCACGTCCTGACGGCCGGCGGTTCGCGCCGCTTCCCCATGACGCACGGCAGGGGCCGTTTGGTTGCCCCGCAACTGTCGGGTGCGCGACTTTCGCGCAACCTGTACCGCTTCGGCTGATGTCCCGCTCCGTGCAGCGGTGGATGCGGGGCACGCTCCTCGCGCACTACAGTGCTGCCGGCGCACATTCCTGTGTGCGCAGACATTCGGCTGTCCAGCACGTCGAATATGGACAATCTCGACACTGAACTATCCCGCGGGGAGCCACGTTGGCGCGACAGTTCCGGAAGAAGACGGTGGCGTTCGGCGTGCTGGCGGTGGTGTGCGCGCTGACGTTGTCGGCGTGTGGCCAGTTGGACCAGACCAACCCGCGGCTGAGGTCCGTCGCGGCGCAGGAGCCCGAAGCCACCCCGACGCCCGCGGCGACCGATGTGACCGACCCGAGCGTCGAACCGAGCGTCGACCCGACCTCCACGCCGACGTCGACTCCGAGCACGCCCAAGGGCCCACCGCCATGCCCGGCCGGCAAGTACCAGCTCGAGATCGAGCAGGCCCTCGCCAAGATCGGAAGCTACGGACCGATCACGGTGGATGGCGTGCAGTCCAAGCAGGACTGCACGACGATCGCCAACTTCCAGAAGCGCATGGGCATCGGCATGTGGCAGGGCCAGCGCACCGACGACGAGGCGCCGAACGGGACTCCGGGCAAGACGACGAGGGACGTCGCGGTTCGCATCGCGGCCACGGACACCTCGCAGTGCCCGCTCTCCGACCACCCACAGGCCTGCGTGGACCTGACGCACCAGACCTTCTACGTCGTCTCGCAGGGCCAGGTCATCCTCGGGCCAACCGTGACCCGGACCGGCAAGCCCGGCTTCCGGACCCCGTCGGGCAAGTTCCACGTCATCTGGCGCTCGCTGAAGGCGTGGTCGAACCCGTATTCGGTGTGGCTGCCGTACTGGCAGAACTTCTACGGCGGCGATGGCCTGCACGAGACCACCACGTACATCCACAACACGGCGATCGGTTCCCACGGCTGCGTCAACCTCTTGCACGACGACGCCAAGCTCGCCTACGAGCTGCTCGACGGCAAGTCGACCGTGTACCTCTACGGCCGCCGACCGGGCACCTGAGCTACAGCACGAACGCGTCCGTCCACAGTTGACCGGAGCTGCCGGAGATCGCGTCCAGCAGCGCCGCGGCCTGGCTGTCGGTCAGGGCGGCGACGAAGTCCACGATCGCCCGCCCGCGGGCCCTCGCCAGACGGGTCGTGGCGGCGGGTGCGCCGGTGACCTCGATGGTGGTGAGCTCGGCCTCGGCCAGGTCGATGAGGTCGCGCAGCCGCTGCGGGATGCGCGCGCTCTCGTCCGGGTCGGTGAGCCACGCCAGCAGCGACTCGACCAGCGTGCCGAGCAGCCGAGCCTGGCCACGCTGATGCAGCGCCAGGTCCGGACGGGCGAGCACGAACCGGCGGTGCACCAGCTTGAGCACCTGCACCTCGTGCCACTGCGCGGAACCGAGCACGACGTGGCCTGACCGTACGGTCGGCTCGGCGAGCACCTCGATAGCGTCCACGAGCCGGCGGGTCCACCGGGTCGAGAAGCTCGTGACCGCCTGCTCCGCTTCGATCGACCCATCGAAGGGCGTCGCGAGCAGCCCGTCCACGAGCTCGACGCTGACCTGGCCGACCGCGGCCGCGAAGGCCTCGTCGTCGCTGATCCAGGTGTCCTTGCGCCGGATGTCACGTCGCAGTCGCTCGGTCGCGTAGCCCGGGCGGCGCGAGCCCGCGACGAGCTCGTCCTCGCTCAGTTTGGCCAGCGTCGATGCCTCGCGCAGCCAGGTCCGCAGCTCTGCTCCGACGGCGCCGGACTGCAGCACGCCGACCCGGTGGAAGTCCTCGACGTCGTGGATCGCGTACGCGATGTCGTCGGCCGTGTCCATAATGGACGCTTCAACCGTCTGCTGCCAGTCGGGAAGGCGGCCGGCGAAGGGCTCGCGGGCATGCCGCAGGTCGGCGAGCTCGGTGGTGTAGGCGCCGAACTTCGCCGATCCCGAGCCGGGGTCGTCCGGGGGTGCCGTGGCGCCGCGGGGCACCGGTCGCAGGGTGCTCGGATGCGGCTGCGGGAACGACCGTCGGGTCCACGGGTACTTCAGCAACGCGGCCCGTACCGCCGCAGTCAGGTTCAGCCCGATCATCCCGCTGCCCCGGATCTCGGTGCTGGTCACGATCCGGTACGACTGCGCGTTGCCCTCGAATCCGTCCGACAACTGCAACCGCGCCCGTGCCAGCCGGTCCAGCACGGCCTCGCCCAGGTGCCCGAACGGCGGGTGGCCGAGGTCGTGCGCGAGCGCCGCCGCCTCCACCACGTCGGGATCGCACCCACCCAGCCGCGCCAGCAGGGGAGCGTAGCGCGGGTCGGCGCCGAGCCGTTCGGCCACCGCCCGGGCCACCTGCGCCACCTTGAGGCTGTGCGTGAGCCGGTTGTGCACGAGCAGCCCCGACCCGCCCGGGCTGATCACCTGCGTCACTCCGCCGAGTCGGGCGAAGAAGGGCGAGCTGACGATCCGGTCCCGATCCGCCCGGTACGGGCTCGCCGCCAGGTCGCCCAGTGGATAGCCGCCGGCAGCAGGCCCGAACATCCGCTGTGCACGGGGGTCGCCGACCATCGCCCACACCCCCTACGCTCTCCTCGCGCCAGCCTACGGCCCGGTCTCACCGGCGAGCACCGTGACCCGACCCTCCGCGAGGTGGTACGTCATGCCCACCACGGCGCACCGGCCGGAGGCCACGGCGCCCGCGATGCCGGACCCGGAGAGCGCGTCGACCGTGAGCCGCACATGGGTGGCCATCACCTCGTCGAGGTCCGCGCCCGGCACGCGGTCAAGGCTCGGTCCGACGCGCTCGACGATCGAGCGCATGCCCGGGCTCGGCTGCGCGGCGCCCGTCATCGCGTCGTACGCGGCCTGGATGGCGCCACACGAGTCGTGGCCGAGCACCACGAGCAGTGGCGCGTCGAGCACGCATACGCCGTACTCGATGCTCGCCGACACCTCCGGCCCGACGATGTGCCCCGCGGTACGGACCACGAAGAGGTCGCCGAGCCCGCGATCGAAGATGATCTCCGCAGCCAGGCGCGAGTCGGAGCAGCCGAAGACGACCGCGAACGGGCGCTGCACGTGCGTGAGCGCGGCCCGCCGCTCGGCGTCCTGATGCGGGTGGATCCGGGTCCCCGTCACGAAGCGCTCGTTGCCGGCGAGCAACTCAGCCAGCGCCCGCTCCGGCGTGCCCGCAGCCGTCTCGGTGTCACCCACAGTCGGTTACGCTACGGCACGCCGCCGCGATCACTGCTCGGTCGTGGTGGGCTCGAAGGCAGCGGTGTCGAACGGGTCGCGGGCCGGCGGCGGTGGTGCGTAGTTCGCGACGGGGGCCGGCTCCGGTGCCTCTCCTGCCGCCGGCGTGGCGACGTAGTTGCGCAGGTCGGCGATGGAGTCCTCGTCGCCGTACTTGGCCCGCAGCGCCTTGAGCCGGGCCTGGCGCTTGCGGTCCAGGTCGCTGATGTACGCCTCGATCAGGCGTCGGTCCTGCTCGTCCTGCTCGCGCAGGAACGTGCCCTCCTGAGCCGCGGTCTCGGCCCGGATCTTCTCGATCAGCGCGCGGGAGACCAACCGGCCGCCGAGGGCCGCGATGAAGTTCGCGGCGCGGGTGATGAGCGTGGCGAGCGCGAAGATCTTGCGCTTGAGCCACGCCGCGGCGAGCTTGGCGAGCTCGACCGTGATCTCCACCAGCGCCGCGAGCAGCGCGAGGGCGCCGAGATAGAGCAGCGCGAAACCGAAGCCGATGCCGACCGCGCCCTTCCACCCGAGGTGGAAGGTGGAGACGATCGTGCCGCCGAGCAGCGTGGCCGCGGTCGATCCGGCGAAGAACGTCGAGGTGAGGTTGGCGATGCGCTGCAGGTGTTCGCGGGCGGCGAGCCGTTGCACCACGATGAGGTGGAACAGCAGGATGATGCCGACCATGATCGCCGGCGTGATGTCCGAACTGAAGTTCGGATCGAACTTCTCCGTCGCGGAGTACCGCTCGACGATCGGCCCGGCCCAGTCCCGCGCTTTGAACCCGGGAAGGAGGTGCCGGATCTGGTCGTCGTAGTAGATCAGGTAGAGCGGCACGGAGAGCAGGATGAAGAGCAGACCCAGCTTCTGGGGGCGCCTGTTGAAGAAGACGACCTTGATGAACAGGATCACCGCGACCAGCAGCAGCAGCGCTACCGCGTATACGACATAGCTGGTTATGTCCATCTCTTCCCTTAATCCGGGACTGTGCCCTTATCCGGCTGGACGTACGCCTGCCACACCGAACCACCATCCGTACAGCTATGCCATCAGATGATCGGTCCGAAGGGTATCGGCCGTCTATCCCTCAGGCGAAACCACATTCTCGCTACCGGCTGCGGCGACGAACGACAGTCCGACGATGGCAGCAGCCTAAGGTTGGCGCGCCACCCTCGCATCTGAGCCGATACCCTCGCGTGCCATGAGCGAGCGACAGCGAGCGGGACACGAGATGCCGAAGCGAGGACGAGCGTGAGCAGCTTCATGACGCGATGGAGTATCGGGTTGGACCGCCGGGTCGGGGACACCGACCGCGACCCGGACGGCTACGTCACGGCTGACGTGCTCGGTGGCTGGCTCACCGATGCGGTCGACGCCTACCTCGCCCAGTGCGAGCAACTGCACCAGCGCGCCGCGGGACGCCGGTTGGTCCGCCGTCCCGGCCGGCAACCCCGTGCCTCACTGCTCGGGCGACCGACGGAGGTGCTGGTGGCCGCGAGCGCCACCGAGATCCGGCCGACCGAGTTCTTCATCTCGGTACGGGTGCGCCCCTTCGGTGGAGACGAGGACCTGCCGCTGAACGTGACCTGCCGGGTGTCCATCGAGGACGAGCAGACCGGCGAGGCGCTGGAGCTGGGCAACGCCGTCCGCGACGAGCTCGTCGCCCTCGAGCAGGCGGCGGAGTACATGAGCTGAGCCCGGTCCTCGCACACTCCACTGGGGACGGTCAGAGCCAGCCGTACCCGCGGCGAAGCTCGTGCGCGATCGCGTCGAAGCGCCGGCGATCCAGGACCGCGCCCTCCCGCCGGATGCCGTTCTCGTGCACGACGATGACCCGGTCCAGCCGTACCCAGCTCGGTCGATGCTCGCCGTCCCACGCGCCGGTGCCGAGCGCCCACCAGTCCGGCTGCCCGTCCCGCTCGGCGTTGCTCGAGAGCATCAGGCCGTACAGCGTCCGAGCGTCGCGTCCCACGACCAGCACCGGCCGGTCCTTGCCCCGGTGTGGGTCCTCCTCGTACGGCACCCAGGTCCAGACGATCTCGCCCGGATCTGCTCGCCCGTCGAGCTCCGGGGCATAGACCAGGTAGCGTCCCCGGACCGGCGGGGCGGTCACGACAGCGGCGCGCCGCGGGTCCCGGGCAGGCGGCCGTGGCCGAGGGATGAACCGCTGGAGCAACCGCCGCACGCAGCGACCCTATGTAAGGAAGGGCACCTTGCCAACGCCGAGCGTCGTGCAAGGGCACCTTCTTAACATTGGCGGGCGGCGACCACTGGCGCGCTGGCCCGGGCCGAACCGGGTCCCGTCTAGGATCGGGCATATGACTGGGACCAAGCCCGTGGTGGCGAAGCCGATGGGCGAGCCGCCCGCCGACCTGCAGATCGAGGACCTCACGGTCGGCGAGGGCGCGCAGGCGCAGGCAGGCCAGACCGTGAGCGTGCACTACGTGGGCGTGGCGTTCTCGAACGGCAAGGAGTTCGACTCGTCGTGGAGCCGGCACGAACCGTTCGACTTCCGGCTCGGCGCGGGCCACGTCATCGCGGGTTGGGACCGCGGGGTCGCCGGCATGCGCGTGGGCGGTCGACGGCAGCTCACGATCCCGGCCCGGCTCGCCTACGGGGAACGGGGCGCCGGCGGTGTCATCAAGCCCGGCGAGACACTCGTCTTCGTCGTGGACCTGCTCGGCGTCAGCTGACCGGCACCAGCGGCCCACCCTGGGGCCCGCAACGGTGATCCGGGCCCGATAATGCAGGCCATGGACACCCCGGTTTCGTACGACCTCTCCGACGGCGTCGCGACCATCACGATGGACGACGGCAAGGTGAACGTCATCTCCACCACGATGGAGTCGGCGCTGAACCGGGCGCTGGACCGCGCGGAGGCTGACGGGGCTGCCGTGGTGGTCACCGGTCGTCCGGGACGCTTCAGCGCCGGGTTCGATCTGGGGACACTCTCGGCGGGCGGCGGCGAGTCGGCCGCCATGCTCAGCGGTGGCTGGGCGCTGGCAGCCCGGCTCGTCGCGTTCCCGACCCCGGTGGTCGCGGCGGTCACCGGGCACGCGATCGGGCTCGGCGCCCTGCTGATCTGCGCCTGTGACTACCGCATCGGCGCCGCCGGGTCCTACAAGATCACCTCGAACGAGGTGACGCTCGGCATCCCGCTGCCCTTGTCGGCGTTCGCCCTGCTGCGCGACCGGCTGCACCCCTCGGCGCTGAGCCGGGCGGCGGTGCTCGCCGAGGTCTTCTCCCCCGACAACGCGGTCGAGACCGGTTGGCTCGACCGGGTCGTACCGGCCGACGAGTTGCTCAGCGCGGCCCAGGAGCAGGCGCGGTCGCTCGGTGCCCTGCACCGCGCCGCCTACTACGCCACGAAGCTGTTGGCCCGTCAGTCCACATTGGATGCACTGAGTACCGGCCCGGCTGTCGTCAGCCTGGGCTGAGCATCGAGCAACACGTCGGGCACGAGGGTTCGCGGCCGGCGGCGGTAGGCCGGGATCGCGGCGAGCACCACGAGAAGCCCCGCCGCGCCGGCGGCCGCGAACGACCATGAGGTACCCCAGCCATCGATGATGAGGCCGGCAAAGGGCGCGCCGAGACTGACGCCGACGGTGAAGGCCGACCCCAGCACCCCGGTCGCCTCGCCCCGGGACGCGGCGGGCACGATGCGGGCGAGGTCCACGTTGGCCGCGGTCATGGCCGGTGCGCAGAGCAAGCCGCTGGGCAGCAGCGCCAGCAGCAGCCATGGCCACGCCGAGCCGAGCCCGATCGGGATGGTCAGCAACGCCATCGACCCGACCAGCACGATGGCCGGGATGTGCCGGCGACCCGCGCCGAAGACGAGCCCGCCGAGGAGCGAGTAGAGACACCACAGCACGATCGCGACCCCGGTCCACTGCTGCACGCCGGCGTTGCGCAGTGTCGCCACGACGGTGAGCTCGGCGGAGCTGAGCGTGAAGGTCGCGGCGGCCGCGACGATCAGCAGCGCGACCAGGCTCCGCCCGAACCAGGTCCGCCGGCTCGGCGCGACCTCCGGCGTCGCATGGCCCTCCGGGTGCGTCGGCGCGTTCAGCGACCACATGAGCGCGCCACTGGCGGCCACACCGCCGGCCAAGGCGTACAGGCCGTACCCGTACCGCAGGTTCGTCGCGAGCAGCACCGCGACGGCCGGACCGACCATATAGGACAGTTCGACGATCATCGCGTCGAGCGCGAACGCTGTGCGCCGTTGCTCCACCGGCACCATAGCGGCGAGGCTGAGCCGGACGACCGAGAAGATCGGCGGACCGAAGACGCCCCCGACCACGGCGGCCACGACCAACGCTGGGTAGGACAGGTGCGGGGACACCCCCCAGACGCCCGCCGCGACGACCGTCGTGGCGGCCATGGTGGTGCGCAGGCCCCGCCG
The DNA here is from genome assembly GCA_036557785.1 of Micromonosporaceae bacterium. Taxonomy (GTDB): domain Bacteria; phylum Actinomycetota; class Actinomycetes; order Mycobacteriales; family Micromonosporaceae; genus DATBGZ01. The sequence continues at coordinate 60,170 of DATBGZ010000003.1, read as the reverse complement.
GTCCAGCAGCCGCCCGGTGAGCGGCTGCCCGACCGCCGAGCCGATCGTGTACGCCGCCGTCACGAGCCCGGCCTGGGCCCAGGAGCGGCCCATCCCGTTTGTGACGTGCAGAGTGAGCGTGATCCCGAATGCCGTCGCGGGGACGCGCGCCAGGATGCCGGCGAGCAGCAGGCTTCGCACGCGCGGGACGGCGAGAACGCGACGGTAAGGAGCGAGGCCCACGGTCGGTCATGATGCCGGACGGCTGCGACACTTCCGACACAATTTTGCCGACACGTTACCCACGCCACAGCACGCTTCGACCCGCCGCGGCGTGCGGGTTACGGTCTCGGCCGTGGCGGACACGAAGCTGCATCACCGGATCGTCGACGGCACGGGCCGGTTGCTCATGCGGGCGACCAGCCGCCGTCTGCCTCGGGAGGAGGCGGGTTGGCTCGTCGGCCCCGCGGCGGGGCGGGCGAAGGTCGGCCACGGCTGGGTCGAGCGCATGGCGGCCGAGCTTGGCGGTGGGATCAGCACCGGGCCGGAGCACGGGCTGCTGCCGTCGTTCGAGGCGCTGGCCGGGCCAGACTTCGACCCGGGCAAGGTCGACCGCCGCATCGCGGACTTCTACGAGCACGCCGCCGCCTGGCGCCTGGACCTGTGGTCGGAGTGGTCGGCGTTGGCGTGGCCCTTCGGGCGCCTCATCGCGGCGACGCTCTCGCAGCGGCTCGAGCAGCTCTGCCTGCCGATGCGTCCGCTGGACGTCTCGTTCGGCATGGACAGCACGGTCGTCCACATCCACGACGCGCTCGGGGGCCATGCCGGAGCGGCCTGGCTGCGCGCCATGCGCAAGACCGGCCGGATCGCGTACAGCGGTCTCTACGGCGTGGCCCACCTGCCGGGCCATGGCCAGCCGAGCGTGCGGGTGGTGTTCCCGCTGCCACTGGGCTCCGTGCAGGTCTTCCTGCGCCCCTCCTCGGATGGGGCAGGCGGGTTCCGGCTGACCTCGCCGCTGGGCCGGTTCGGCGATGACGGCGCCTACCTGGTGCTGGAGCGTCCCACGGAAGGACTGTTCGCCCGTCGGATCCCGATAGCCGAGCAGTTCCACCTTTACGTCGACGACGAGGGCGATGTCCGCACCGACCACGGCCTGCGCCTGTGGCGGGTCCCGGCCGTGCGCCTGCACTACCGCCTGCGTCGCGACACTGCGCCGCCCCGAGCAGACCAGACGCTGACTGGCGGGAGTTGATCATGTAAGACGCACCCCTCACCGGCGTGTTAGCTTTGAGGCACTTGTACCGATTGCAGTGCTTCGGACGCCGTTTGGGGGAGGTGGCGCCGCGGTGTCGACCCATCCGCGCAACATGCGGACTGGATCAGAAGCAGACCCCTCGGTCGACGAACCGCGCCGCCCGGTTCGGTTCCTCCGCGAGGTCGGCTCGCTGCCGACCGTGATCGTGGTCACGCTCTGTGTCGTGCTGGGACTGCCCGCCACCATCCTGCTGACTCCGGACCAGCACACGACCGTCGCGGGGCAGGACCTTTCCGTGGGCGCCCGGGTCCCGTCGCTGTCCTGGTCGGGCCCGGCACAGCTCGTCCAGATCGGCAACACCCAGCTCGACGTGCCACCCCTGGACATCGCGGGGCCGTTGCGTCCGCGGATCACTCTCGGTCCCGTGCGGCGCAACGCCGCCGCCGTCGCCGCGCTCGACCCGGCCAACGGCAACGCGAGACAGACAGCGCAGAGCCAGATCACGGACGCCTTCACTCGTTGGTACGCCTGGGCCGCGGTGATCCTCTTCGCGATCACTATCGGTCTCGTGGCACTCGCCGGCTGCCTGCGCATGCTGATCACCATGCGTCGGGAGAGCCGAGCCGTGATCGCCACGAGCAGCCATGCGCCGCTGACGGTCCACCAGCTCTGGCAGCGCAGCCGTACCCAGGTCCGGGCGATGGTCGCGGCGGCCAGCACGGTCTCGGTGGCGGCCTGGGCCGCGTGCGGGATGCTCGCCTACACCGGCGTCACCGACGGGCTGGCGCATGTGCGGTCGCTCACCGACCTGGTCGGCTCGTACTACGTGGCGCCGACACCGGTGGGACCGGTGATCGACGGGTACGTGGGCGCCGTGATCGGCGACTCCCGGGCGGCACGGCTCGGTGGCGCTCCGGTGACCGACGCCAGCGACGAGGATCGGGCCTGCGCCCGCAGCAACGACTCGCTCGCCACGGAGATCGCGGCCCTGGCGTCGCTGCCGGTGGCCAACCTCGCCTGCTCTGGCGCCACCACGCTGGCAGGTCTGCGCGGGCCGCAGCACATCGGCGCCACGGTCGTGCCGGCCCAGGTCGGGCGGCTGCGGCAACTGTCGGGACTGCGCTTCGTCGTCGTGGTGATCGGTCCGAACGACCTCGGCTGGGGCGACCAACTCAGGTACTGCTACGGCGTGCAGGACTGCAGCGACCGGCTCACCGAGGGCGAGTTCGCGTACCGGCTCGCGGCGTTCGACAGCGCGTACGGCGACCTGCTGCACGACCTCAACGACCTGCCCGGCGCCCCGCAGGTGATCGTGATGACCTCGTACGACATCTTCACCATCGACCCGTCCTGCCCCGACGCCCAGGGCCCGCCGGGCGCGGCGGGCCTCGACGGCCAAGCGGTCGACCTGCTCGCGGACCGCAACCGACAACTCAACGACGTGCTGTCCGCGGGCGCGCAGAAGTACGGCTTCGCGGTCGCGCGCCCGGTCCTCACGCCGCTGTGCGCACAGATCTCGGACAGCCTCGGCCCGGACATCCAGGGGCTGGGCGACCCGGCGCCGTTCCACCCGACGGGCGTCGGCGTGCTGCGTCTGGCCTCGTCGGTCCTGCGCGTGCTCAACCCGCCCCGCTGACCGCCCCAGGGTTAGTCACCTCAGGCTTGGCCAGGTCCGGGTCAGTTCAGCAAGCGCGGGTCGATCCGGGGTGGCCGAGGAGCAAAGAACACCTGGGCCGGCGGGCGCGCGAGCAGGGCCGAGGCGGCCACCAGGGCGAGCACGTGAGCCACGACCAGCACGGACAGCCACCACCGCAGTCCGGCGAGCAGCAACAGGATCGCCTGCCCAACCAGCACCACCGACAGGGCCCAGGCCAGCAGCCGGGCCCCCCGCCTGCCCTGACTGGCCCGGTGGGCGACCAGGATCACGGCGAAGACCAGGGTCAGGGTGCAGATCGGAGCGAAGGACGCGCCAAAGCCGGCGGCCACGAAGAGCAGGGCGGCCGCCGCGACAAGCAGCCAACAAGCGGCCGTCACGGCACGGGGGCGCGGTCGCGCAGCCATTTGCCCGATGCTACTGGCCGGGCGGCGGAACGGCCGAACGCCTCTACCGTGACCCCGGCCCGCCGTTACCGTGCGGGTGTGATCCTCGTGCTCAACTGCGGATCGTCGTCGCTCAAGTACGCGCTCGCCGATCCCGACGGCGTCCCGACCCGGCGGGGCACGGTGGAGCGCGTCGGCGAACCCGGAGGGCCGGTCCCGGATCACCACACGGCACTGCAGCGGGTGCTCGCCGAGCTGAGCCTCGACGCGGGAAGCGTGCGGGCGGTCGGGCACCGGGTTGTGCACGGCGGTGCGCGCTTCACCCAGCCGACGCTGGTTGACGACACGGTGCTGGACGAGGTGCGTCGGCTGGCTCCGTTGGCCCCACTACACAACCCTCCGGCGCTCCAGGGCATCGAAGCTGCTCGACGCCTGATGCCCGCGGCGGCGCAGGTGGCGGTCTTCGACACCGCGTTCCACGCCACCCTGCCCCCGGTGGCGGCCACGTACGCCGTCGACGCCGAGGTGAGCCAGCGGTACGGGATCCGCCGGTACGGTTTCCACGGCATCTCCTGCGCGTACGTCTGCCGGCGGACGGCCGAGCTGTTGCGCGAGCCATTGACGCAGCTCAACCTCATCGTGCTGCACCTCGGCAACGGGGCCAGCGCCACTGCCGTGCGCGGCGGACGCAGCGTGGAGACCTCGATGGGCTTCACGCCGCTGGAGGGGCTGGTCATGGGCACGCGCTGTGGAGACCTCGATCCCGCGATCGTGCCCTTCCTCCAACGGGAGGCGGGCCAGTCGGCCGACGAGGTCACCGACCTGCTGGAGCACCGCAGTGGGCTGCTCGGCCTCGCCGGCGCGGCGGACGTACGCTCCGTGCTCGGGGCGCGCGACGCTGGCGACGAGAAGGCACGCCTGGCGATCGAGGTCTACTGCCACCGGATCCGCAAGTACGTGGGCGCCTACCATGCCGTGCTCGGGCGGCTGGACGCGATCGTGTTCACCGCCGGCGTCGGCGAGCACGCACCGACCGTCCGGTCGGAGTCGCTGGCGGGTCTGCAACCCTGGGGTATCGACGTGGACCCGGCACGCAACAATGCCGGCAGCATCCAGGACCGGGTGATCTCAGCGCCGGACGCGCGGGTGACGGTATGCGTCGTGCCGACCGATGAGCAGAGCGCGATCGCGCAGGATGTGGCGAGGCTGGTCGGGCAGGCACCCGCGCTCGCGGCACGCGAGCGCTTGGACGAGAGACGAGAGTGAGGCTGGTATGACGACCTGGGCCACGGTGAGCCTGGTGCTCGCGACGCTCACGGTGGGCTTGATGGCGGGCATCTTCGCCGCCTATGCGCTGTCCGTGATGCGGGGCTTGGCGCGGACCTCTGACCAGACGTTCGTGGACGTGATGCGACGGATCAACGTCGAGATCATCAACCCGTGGTTCATCTTCTGCTTCCTGGGCGGAGCCGTGTTCACCCTGCTTGCGCTCTTCTTCGCGGTGCGCGGCTACCCCGGCGGCGCACCCCAGCGTGACTCGATCCCGTGGATCATCGCCGGCCTCGTCCTGTATGGACTGTCGTTGGGCGTGACGTTCTTCGTCAACATGCCGCTCAACGCCGCCCTCGCCGCCGCCGATCCCGACGACGCCCCCGCCGCGCGCCGACCGTTCGAGAAGCGGTGGGCTCAGTTCAACGTCATCCGTACGGTCACCGCGGTGGCGTCGTTCGTCTGTCTCGCGTGGGCCCTGCGCGTGTCCGGAGCCACGGCCTGAGCTACAACTCCTTGAGGATGTCCTCGACCCGGACCTTCGCGTCGCCGAAGAGCATGCGCGTGTTCTCCCGGTAGAACAGCGGGTTGGGCACGCCGGCGTAGCCCGAGGCCATCGACCGCTTGAAGACGATGACATTGGCCGCTTCCCACACCCGCAGCACCGGCATGCCGGCGATCGGGCTGGTCGGGTCGTCCTCGGCCGCGGGGTTGACCGTGTCGTTCGCGCCGATGACGAGCACCACAGAGGTGTGCGCGAAGTCGTCGTTGATCTCGTCGAGCTCCAGCACGATGTCGTAGGGGACCTTCGCCTCGGCCAGCAGGACGTTCATGTGGCCGGGCAGCCGACCCGCGACCGGGTGAATGCCGAAGCGGACCTCGATCCCCTTCTCGCGCAGCCGTCGGGTCAGGTCCGCGACCGGGTACTGCGCCTGCGCCACCGCCATGCCGTATCCCGGCGTGATGATGACCGACGATGCCTCCAGGAGGAGCTTCGCAGTTTCGGCCGCCGTGGTCTCGTGGTACTCCCCCAGGTCCTTGTCGCTGGTGGAGGCGACCGTCGCGCCGAAGCCGCCCGCGATCACCGAGAGGAACCGGCGGTTCATCGCCTTGCACATCACGTTGGACAGGTACGCACCGGAGGACCCGACCAGGGCGCCGGTGATGATGAGCAACGGGTTGTTGAGCAGGAATCCCGACGCCGCCGCGGCCCAGCCCGAGTAGCTGTTGAGCATCGAGACGACCACCGGCATGTCGCCGCCGCCGATCGAGGCGACCAGGTTGACGCCGAGCAGCAGCGCGATCGCCGTGACCGTGACCAGCAGCCACTGGTGCGGGCTGACCACGAACCAGGTCGTCAGCGCGAAGAACGCCACCAGCGCGCCGAGGTTGAACACGTGCCGGCCCGGCAGCATCAGCGGTGCCGAGCTGATCCGCCCGGAGAGCTTGCCGAAGGCCACCACCGAGCCGGTGAACGTCACCGCGCCGATGAAGACACCGATGAAGATCTCGGCGTTGTGGACGTTGAGCAGCGCCCCGGACAGCTCCTCCGGAGCCGAGGCCGAGGCGTGCGCGTCGAGGTACCCGTTCCAGCCGACGAGAACGGCCGCGACACCGACGAAGCTGTGCAGGATCGCGATCAGCTCCGGCATCGCCGTCATCTCGACCGTGCGGGCCCGCCAGAGCCCGACCACGGCACCGACGAGGAGCGCGGCGACGAGCAGGCCGAGGCCGAGGTTGTCGATCGAGTTGGTGACCAGGGCGATGGTGGCGGCGAGCGCGATCGCCATCCCGGCGATGCCGTAGACGATGCCGCCTCGGGCCGTCTCGTGCTTGGAGAGCCCGGCGAGGCTCATGATGAACAGCAGGCCGGCGACGATGTACGCGGCCGACGCGGCGGATGTCGCGGTCATGGATCAGCCCTTCCGGAACATGCCGAGCATGCGGCGAGTAACCGCGAAACCGCCGAATATGTTGACCGCTACGAGCGTCGTGGCCACGAACGACAGGATCGTCACGAGCAGGTTGCCCTGGCCGAGCTGCAGCAGCGCGCCGACGATGATGATGCCCGAGATGGCGTTGGTCACCGACATCAGTGGCGTGTGCAGGGCGTGGTGCACCGCGCCGATCACGTAGTACCCGATCACCACCGCGAGGACGAAGACCGAGAAGTCCGTCGTGAGCTGGTTCGGCGAGAAGGCCGTGATGGCGAAGAGCACTGCGGAGAGCAGCGCCACCAGCGTGTACCGCACGCCGTACCGGACCGGCTTGGCCTCCTGGGTCGCCGCCGGCCGTACGGCCTTGGCGGGCTGGGCCGGGGCGGCGGCCGAGACCTGGACCGGCGGCGGCGGCCATGTCTTCACGCCGTCGCGGACCACCGTGATCGAACGCTGGACCGGGTCGTCGAAGTCGATCGCGAGCACACCGTCCTTGCCCGGCGTCAGCAGCTTGAGCAGGTTCACCAGGTTCGTGCCGTAGAGCTGCGAGGCCTGCGCGGGCAGCCGGCTCGCGAGGTCGGTGTAGCCGATGACCGTGACCCCGTTCGGTGTGGTCACGATCTGTCCCGCCGTCGAGCCCTCGACGTTGCCGCCCTGGCCGGTCGCCATGTCGACAATGACGCTGCCGGGCTTCATGCTCGCGACGTCAGCCGCGCTGATCAGGCGCGGCGCCGGGCGGCCCGGGATCAGCGCGGTGGTGATGATGATGTCGACGTCGGCGGCCTGCTCCGTGTAGATCTGCGCCGCTCGGCGGTCGTACGCCTCCGAGGTCGCGGCCGCGTATCCGGTCCCGGTCTGCTCGACCGCCACGTCGACCGGGAGGTACTCCCCGCCGAGCGACTTGACCTGGTCGGCGACCTCGGGGCGGGGGTCGGTGGCGCGGACGATCGCGCCGAGGCTGCTCGCCGCCCCGATCGCGGCGAGGCCGGCGACACCCGCGCCGGCCACGAGCACCTTCGCCGGGGGCACCTTCCCGGCGGCGGTCACCTGCCCGGTGAAGAACCGCCCGAAGGCGTGGGCGGCCTCGATCACCGCCCGATAGCCGGCGATGTTCGCCATCGAGCTCAGCACGTCCATGGACTGCGCCCGCGAGATGCGCGGTACCGCGTCGAGCGCGAGCGCGGTGACGCCCCGGTCGGCGAGCGCGTCGAGCAGGTCCGGGCTGAGCCCGGGGCTGAGCAGGGCGACGATGGCGGAACCCGGGCGCAGGAGAGCGATCTCGTCCGACGTGGGGGCGTTGACCTTCAGGACGATCTCGGCCGACCAGGCGTCACCGATGCTCGCCCCGGCCTCGACGTACGCCTCGTCCGGAAAGCTCGACCTCGCGCCGGCACCCGTCTCGACGACCACCTCGTACCCGAGGGCGAGCAGCGAGCCCACGGTGATCGGGGTCGCGGCCACCCGCGTCTCCCCGTCCCGGATCTCGCGGGTCACTCCTATGCGCACAGCGCGCTCCTTACCAGGGAAACCGCCCGGCCGGGCCGGGTCGGAAGCGGTAGGCATCGATGCCCAACGCTGCTCAGAATATCGTCCGTCGCTGAGAGCCGCCGCAGCCGTGTGGCACGTGTCTCACGGCCGACCAGCCCGCCTCGGCGGCCGGGCCGAATGTTGAATGGTCAACTATTGCCGGGTACGCTTCCCGGCATGAGGAACATCCTCTTTCCCGAGGTGCCGGCCGGGGCGTTCGACGCGTTCGAGCCCGACGCGTCGCGGGCCAGCGCCGGGCAACGGCCCTGGACGCCGCAGGACGGGGCGCTGCCGGCGCTCTACCTGAGCCACGGCGCTCCCCCGCTCTTCGACGACGCGGCGTGGATGCGTCAGCTCCAGCACTGGGCCCTGTCGTTGCCGAAGCCCAGGGCCATCCTCATCGTCAGCGCGCACTGGGAGTCGGCGCCGTTGGCGCTGTCCAGCTCGGCGGCGGCTGTGACGCCGGTCTATGACTTCGGTGGCTTCGCGAGGCGGTACTACACGATGCGCTACGACACCCCCGACGCGAGCGATCTCGCGCGGCGGGTGACCGCCACGCTGCCGCACACCCAGCGTCCCCACGAACACCGCACCCGCGGCCTGGACCACGGCGCATGGGTTCCTCTGAAGGTGATGTACCCGAACGCGGACGTCCCGGTGCTGCAGCTCAGCCTGCCGACCCAGGACCCGACGGCGCTCTTCGAGCTCGGGCGGCGGCTGCGGCCGCTGCGCGAGGAAGGGGTGCTCATCGTCGGCTCCGGATTCATGACCCACGGTCTGCCGTTCGTCACCCAGGCGATGCTGCTGGAGAACGCCCCGCCGGCGTGGTCGCGTGAGTTCGACGCGTGGGCCGCCGACGCGCTCGGCCGCGGTGACGTCGAGGAGCTGTCCCGGTACACCGCCGCCGCGCCGGGGATGCCGTACGCCCACCCCACGGTGGACCACTTCATCCCGCTCTTCATCACCCTCGGGGCAGCCACCGACCCGCAGCGCCCGGTAGTGACGACCATCGACGGCTACATGATGGGACTGTCGAAGCGTTCCTTCCAGGTGAGTTAGGAAGCTGCCCTTCCTCACCGCGAGCGTTGTGCACGATGCCCTTCCTAACACCGCCAAGGAGTGCCATGGTCACGATTCCGGAATCGCACCGCGACCTGCTCGACGCGCAGTTCCTCACCATCGCCACGATCGCTCCTGACGGACGACCGCACGTGTCGGAGGTGTGGTTCCTCACCGAGGACGGCACGGTGAAGATCTCGCTGAACACGGTGCGGAAGAAGTTGCGCAACCTGCGCCACAATCCGGCGGTCTCGGTGCTCATTCTCGACCTCGCCAATCCGCACCGGTACCTGGAACTGCGCGGCGACGCCCGGGTCGAGCCCGACGACGACTACGTCTTCGCCGACAAGATCGGCGCGAAGTACGGCGCCGACCTGCGTAGCTTCGATCCACCGGGCGCGAGCCGGGTCGTCGTCACCATCGAGCCGGTCCGCGTCGCGACCTGGGGTTGAGCCGGCTCGTACGGGTGAGGCGGTCGGGATCGACGTGTCGGTCCGGCCGCTCGACGATAGGGATGGGTCATGCCAGTCGGGGCGCAACCGCCGCACCGGCGCGGAACCGTCGGCGAGCCGTACAGTGCGCTGAACTTGCGCTTGGCGCTGGCCCTGTTCGGTCTCGTCTTCTGTACCGCGGCCGGCGTGGTGTTCCTGGTGTGGGCGCACGTACCGGGCTTCGGCTGGTTCTTCATCGCACTGGCCGTGATCGCCGCGGCCGACGCGGTCGTGGTCCAGTTGCGCCGGCGCGCCCGAGCGCGTAAGGGCGAGCGGGGCCACTCCTTGTTCGAGTGAGCGCCCGTACGGGCTCGGCATGCCGGCGACGGGCCGCGAGCGCGGCGTCACGGGAGAGCCGGGTGGTGCCGACTAGGCTGCCGCCCATGGTGCTCTGGACGCCCTACGGCGCGCCGGCGTACGAGCGACTCGCCGAGGTCGTGGCGGCGGCGAAGCGGGGCGATCCACTCGCACCCGTCACTGTCCTGGTCCCCACGAACCTGTGCGGCATCGTGGCACGACGCCGGCTCGCCGAGGGCGTGGGTGGCAGGCGGGGCGTCGCGGGCATCGCCGTCCTCACGGTGGACCGCCTCGCCGAACGTCTCGCCGTGCCCGCGCTGGTGGGCAGCGGTCGCCGGCCGGCAACGGGCCCGGTGCTCGCCGCCGCCTGGCGCGGGGCGCTCGCCGATGACGCCGGCGTCTTCGCGCCGGTCGCCGGCCACCCCGCGACCGTACGGGCCCTCGTCGCCGCCCACCGCGAGCTCCGCGACGCCGACGACACCGCTTTGGCGGCGATGACGCAACAGGGCGGCCCGGTGCAGCGCGACCTGGTCCGCCTGCACCGCGACGTCGTGGCACGGTTGGCTGGCTTCTACGACGTGGCCGACCTGCGTCGCGTCGCGCTGTCGGTCGTCGATGACCGCAGGCGCGCGGAGATCGGGGCCGTCGTGCTGTTCCTGCCGCAGGACCTGCCGCCCTCGGCCGCCGACCTCGCCCGGGCGGTTGGCGCAGCGACCCAGCTCACGGTCATCGCCGGATCTACCGGCGTCGGTCGAGCCGACGCCGCGGTGGGTCGCGCGATCGAGCGGCTCGGCGTGGCCGCCGGCCCGGCCCCGACGATGCAGCCGCCGCTCGCCTCGACCATCCGGCACGCCTCCGACGCCGACGATGAGGTGCGGGTCATCGTGCGGGAGGTGATGACCGCGTTGCGAACTACGCCCGCGCACCGGGTCGCCATCCTCTACGGGGCTGCTGAGCCGTACGCGCGGCTGCTCGCCGAGCAGGTGAGCGCGGCCCGGCTGACCCGCAACGGCGCCGGCGTGCGGCCGACCGTCGAGCGCACCCTCGCCCGGCTGCTGCTGGACCTGCTGGCGCTGCCGGCCCACGGTTGGCGCAGAGACGAGGTCACCTCGGTGATCGCTCGAGCCACGATCCGCCGCGCCGACGGACGGCGGCTGCCCTCGGCGATGTGGGAGCGGATGTCCCGCGAGGCCGGCGTCGTGTCCGGCGACGACTGGGACGTCCGCCTGGCCCGGTACGCCGCCGATCTGCGCTCGGCCGTGCCCGAGGACGCCAGCGACGCGTACCGGCGGTACGCGCAGGCACGCGCGGCTACCGCAGAGGCACTGCGCGACTTCGTCCTCGAGCTGCGCGATCACCTCTCCCGAGGCTCCGAAGTGGACACATGGCCGGCGTTGTCCGAGTGGACGCGGGCGGCGTTCGCGCGAGTGACTGGCGATCTGGCGGGACTGCCCGTGCCCGAGGACGAGCTCCGTGCCGCGGAACGCATCGACTCCGTCCTGTCTGGATTGGCCGGACTGGGCACGGTGGAGCGCGGCGCGTCACTGCAGACGCTGCGTGGGGCGTTGGAGCTCGAGCTCGCCGACGACCTGCCCCGCCACGGCACCTTCGGCACCGGAGTGTTGGTCGCGCCCCTGTCGGAGAGTGTCGGGCTCGACCTCGACGTCGTCTTCGTGGTCGGCCTCTGCGACGACCTGGTGCCCGGACAGCTCGCCGCAGACGCGCTGCTCGACGACGATGTGCGCGGTCACGGTGGTCTTCGCCCGCTTCGGGAACGCATCGACCGCCAGCACCGTCACCTGCTCGCGGCCTTCGCCGGCGCCGGCCAGGCGGTCGCCTCGTTTCCTCGCGGGGACCTGCGCCGCAGCGCCACGCGGCTCCCCTCGCGCTGGTTGCTACCGTCGCTGCGGGCGCGCTCAGGCGAGTCCGACATCGACGCCAGCCAGTGGCATCGCGTGGCGACCGTGCCCGGGGTCGTGCTCGGTTCCCCGTCCTTCGCCGCCGCGCTCGGCGGGGCACGGGAGCTCGCGACCGAGCAGGAGTGGCGGGTCCGGGCCGCCGCATCGGCGGTGGCGCGCGGACGGCAGCCGGGCGACGCGCTGGCCGACGACCCGACCGTGGCACGTGCGCTGGAGCTGGTGCGGGCACGCCGGTCCGCTGCGCTGACCCGATTCGACGGCGGCCTGTTCGGTCACCAGGTCCCAGTGCCGGGACAGGACTACTTGACCTCGCCCACGGCGCTGGAATCCTGGGCGAGGTGCCCACACGGCTACTTTCTGGAGCGACTGCTCGGGGTCCGGCCGGTGGACTCCCCGGAGGAGATCGTGCTCGCCCGCGCCATCGATGTGGGCAGCATCGTGCATGAATCGTTGGACGAGTTCTACGCCACCTACGGTCAGCCTGCGGACGGCCGGGGGTGGACAACCGAGCAGCGCGCCGGTCTGCACGCGGTCGCCCGCCGGGTCGCCGACCGCTACACGGCACGGGGGCTGACCGGGCATCCGGTGCTGTGGGAGCGCGAGTTGGTGAGCATCCTCCACGCACTCGACACGCTGCTCGACCAGGACACCGCGCTGCGGGCGCAGACCGGACGCCGGCAGGTGCGCTCCGAGCTGCCGTTCGGCATGAAGGACGCGCCACCGGTGGAGCTCGCGCTCCCCAGCGGCAGAACCATCCGGGTGCGGGGAAGCGCCGACCGGGTGGACCGGACCGACCAGAGCGATGGGACCTGGTCGCTGACGGTCGTGGACTACAAGACCGGCAGCGACCGCTCGTACCAGGAGATCTCAGAAACCAACCCGACCGCGTACGGAAGCAAGCTGCAACTACCCGTCTACGCCCAGGCGGCCCGGGCGGCACTCGGCGAGCCAGGGACGCCGGTGTCGGCCGAGTACTGGTTCGTCGGCCGCAGCAGAAGCCGCATCGGCGTGCCGCTGACCGACGAGGTCGAGCGGGTCTTCACCGCGACCGTGGACATCGTCGTCAACGGCATCGCGAACGGCCTGTTTCCGCAACGGCCGCCACAGGAGGATTGGGGCGGGGCGAAGCCGTGGGTGGGAGGGCACCTCGGCGGATTCGGTTGCCCGTCCTGCGATCCGGACGGGCTGGGCGCGGGAGAGGTGCGCCGCGCCTGGGTCCGTAAACGCCACGATCCGCGGTTGGCGCAGTATCTGTCGGTGGTCGAGCCTGCAGAGCCTGCCGAACCTGCGGGGGCACAGCGATGACCACAGTGGACGCCGCGGCACGAGAGCTGATCCGTGGCGCCCTGGACCGGACGCTCTTCGTCGAGGCGGGGGCGGGCTCCGGCAAGACCCAGGCACTGGTGAGCCGCGTCGTCGCGACCGTACTCGATCCAACAGCACCGGTGCCCCTACGCAACATCGTGGCCGTCACGTTCACCGAGAAGGCCGGTGCCGAACTGCGCGACCGGCTGCGCGCCGCCTTCGAACGCGACGGCTCGGCACTGGCCACGGAAGCGCTCGACGAGCTGGACTCGGCCGCGATCGGCACGCTGCACTCGTTCGCCCGCCGGGTACTGACCGAGCATCCGATCGAGGCGGGCCTGCCGCCGCTGATCGAGGTTCTGGACGAGGTCGCCTCCGGTGTGGCCTTCGATGAACGGTACGCGAACCTGCGGACCGCGATCCTCGACGACACCACGCTCACCCCGGCCCTGCTGCTCGCGCTCTCGGCCGGGATGCGCCTGGACGACCTGCGGTCGCTCGCGCTCGCCTTCACCGACAACTGGGACCTGATCCCGACCCGGGTGCTCGCCACGCCGGCGCCGACCCTGCCCACTGTGGACGTCTCGGCTCTGGTCGCCGCGGGTCGCCGCCTCGCCCTGCTGCGGGCCCAGTGCCGGGAGCCGGCCGACAAGCTGCTGCCGAACCTCGACGCGGTCGCGGCCTGGGCCGAGCACCTCGCGGCCGCCGCGGACGATCCGGCCCGGGTGGCGTTGCTGCACGGCGTGCCTGAGGGCGGCTGGCATCTGGGCCGCAAGGAGAACTGGGACTGCGTGGTCGCCGAACTTCGCGCCGAGGGTAAGGCGCTTCACCGCGACGCCGACGGGCTGCGGCGGCGAGTGCTCGACGGTGCGCTGCGCACCCTCGCCCGGCGCGTGGGCCGGGCCGTGCTTGACGACGCACAGGTGCGGCGCGAGGAGGGACGTCTGGAGTTCCACGACCTGCTCGTGCTCGCCCGTGACCTGCTGCGCCACCCGGTGCACGGCGCGCAGGTCCGCACGGCGTTGCATCAGCGCTACCGGCGGCTGCTGCTCGACGAGTTCCAGGACACCGATCCGATCCAGGTCGAGCTCGCGGTGCGGATCGCCGGCGGCGCCGCAGCGGATGCTCCAGAGTGGACAGACGTGAGCATCGCGCCGGGAAGCGTCTTCGTCGTGGGCGACTCGAAGCAGTCGATCTACCGGTTCCGCCGCGCAGACATCGGCATGTACCTGCGGGCGCGGGAGCGCATCGGCGAGCGGGTGGTCCTCGACAGCAACTTCCGTACCGCCGCGTCCATCGTGGACTGGATCAACCATGCCTTCGGAGCGCTCATCACACCCGAACCCGGTTCGCAGCCGGAGTTCCAGCCGTTGCGGGCGGTACGTCCGGACCCGCCCAGCGGGCCGGGCGTCGTACGCCTCGGCGAGCAGGCCCACGACCCGGGTCTCTCCGCGGCCCAGCTGCGGGCGCTTGAGGCCGCCGACGTCGTCGCGGCTGTCCAGGCCGCGCTCGGGCAGCGCTGGCAGGTGCGTGACGGGTCGCAGCCCGACGGTACGCCGGGTTGGCGTGATGTCACGCTGCCGGACATCGCGGTCCTGCTGCCCGCCCGGACCTCGCTGCCCGCGCTCGAGGCGGCCCTGGACGAGGCAGGCATCGGCTACCACTCCGAGGCGAGCTCGCTGGTCTACCGGACGAGCGAAGTGCGCGAGCTGCTTGCCGCGGCTCGGGCCGTCGACGACCCGAGCGACGAGCTGTCACTGGTGACCGCGCTGCGGTCGCGGCTCTTCGGGTGCGGCGACGACGACCTCTGGACGTGGCGGCGCGGCGGTGGCTCGTGGAACATCGTGGGCAGACCGCCACCGTCCATACCGGACACTCACCCGGTAGCCCAGGCGTTTACCTGGCTGCGGCGCCTGCACTACGACGCCGCCTGGCTCTCGCCGAGCGAGGTGCTCGGCCGGATCGTCGACGGACGCAGGATGTTCGAGGTCGCCGTCGGCGACGCCCGCCCGCGCGACATCTGGCGGCGCCTGCGGTTCGTCGTCGACCAGGCGCGAGCCTGGGCAGAGTCCGAGCATGGCGGGCTGCGGGCGTACCTGGCCTGGGTGTCCCGGCAGGGCAGCGACACGGCACGGGTGGCTGAGGCGGTGCTGCCCGAGACCGACTCGCGCAGCCTGCGCATCATGACGATCCATGCCGCCAAGGGCATGGAGTTCCCTGTGGTCATCGTCGCCGGCATGACCACCCAGCCGGGTGGCCGCCGGGGCGGCGTCGAGGTACTCTGGCCGCCGCGCGGCGGCTATGAGGTACGGCTGCGCAAGGATTTCGCGACGGCGAGCTTCGACACCGCGGCACCGGTCGACGAGCAGATGGACGAACACGAGCGGATCCGGCTGCTCTATGTCGCGTGCACCAGGGCGCGAGACCACCTCGTCGTCAGCACGCACCGCCGGCAGCCACGAAGCTCCGCATGGCGGCGCGAGGAGTTGCGCCCTACCTCGGCTGACCTGCTCGCCAAGAGCTGTGCGGGTGCGCCCGCCATGGTCAGCCTCGCGCCCGCCTCCACCACGCCACCCGTGCCGCCCGTGGCAGACCCGCCCGAACCGCCGCCTGACCATCCACAGTGGTCGCGGCAGGTCCGGGCCCTGCGTGCGCGTACCGCGACGCCGGGTGCGGTGGCCGCGTCGCACTTCGAGGGCACCGGCGCCCGCGGGGCGAAAGGGGTTGCCCGCGCCCGGACCGACGGTCTGGGCGAGCCCGTGGACCCGGGCCTGGCCAAGGACGCCCGCGATCTGGAGCTACCGCCGTGGCAGAAGGGTCGCTATGGCACGGCGATCGGCCGGGCCGTCCACGCGGTGCTGCAGACCGTCGACCTCGCGACGGGTGCGTGGCTCGCCGACGCGGTCGCCGCACAGGTGCTCGCCGAGGGTGTCACCGGGTACGCCGACGTGGTCGGTCAACTGGTACGGTCCGCGCTCGACTCGCAGGTGGTCGTCCGGGCCGCCGCGCGTGCGCACTGGCGCGAGACCTACGTCGGCACCACGCTGCCCTCAACCGGGGGCGACCGGGTCGTCGAGGGGATCGTGGACCTGCTCTACCGTGACGACGATGGCCTGGTGCTGGTCGACTACAAGACCGACGCCGTTCCGGTGGCCGCTCTGCCGTCCAGAGTGGACTTCTACCGGCCACAGATGGCGGTCTACGCCACCGCCATCGAGGCGGCGGTCGGCGAGCCGATTCGCCGATGCGTACTGCTGTTCCTCTCCCCGACCGGCGCGAGCGCGGTCGAGGTCGGCAACCTCGCCGAGGCGATCGCCCAACTCCCCACCGTGCTGCCCGGGTAAGCGCCGCCGCGCCGACCTGTGCCCGCCGTGTCCGGCCAGTGCAAACGTCACCCCATGCCGGCTGGCTTCATCCCGAATGTCACGCAGCGTTACTACCTCGGGCTCGATCGAGATGATTTGCTCTGGACAGTTTGCTATGGTGCGCCTCGCGCAACACGGCGATGAGCAGCTTATATTGACGACTGGAAGATCTTGTGTCAAATCAGCTGATTGCGCAGAGTAGTGTCGTGCAGGTCCCGCTCGAGTCGCGGTCGCGGTCGAGCCGCGTCGATGCGTCGCCTGACTCCGCCATCCACGCTCCCGGAGACGTGTGCGTCACTTGCGCCCGTACCCCTTCTCCGCCGGCAGGTCGGTGCGCGTGATCGGCGGGGCGATCTCCTCGACTAGGGGCGCCCACCACGGCTGCGGTAGAACGTCCGCCGCCGTTGCTCTCAGTCACCGCCGGCAGCTCGTCGCAATGTTTGAGCACATCGATATTAGCCGCTCAACGGGGTGTTGCGTGAGGCGCACCTGAGCAAAGCGTGTGGAGCGACCGCGGCCGCTCGGACCGGTCTCTGTCACGGAGCGTGACACTGCCCTGGCCGACTCTGATCGGCGGAGCGGTCGGGGAGGTCAGGCGAACCAGAGCATGCCCTGGCCGTGGCTGCGGGTCCACGCGAGTGGGCGGCCGTCGAGCGCGAGGACGTTGAGCGCCGACTGATCGGGCGGCGGCGGAAGTTCCGCGTGGGCGAGCACGTGCGGCGCCTCGATGGCGACCCAGTGCGCCTCCAGTCCGCGCACGAGGTGGACGAAGGCGGCACGCCGTGCCGGCGGCACCTGGTACAGCACCGAGCTATGGAAGACGACGAGCGTCGCATCGACAGGCGCCCGTGCGAGCACGGCAGGCAGATCGTCGACGAGATCACCCGTACCAGCAGGGGCGGTTCTGCCGCGGCGATCTCGGCGGCGGCACGCAGCCGTTCCCGGCGGTGATCGTGCTCCGGCCAGATCAGGGCCTCCAGCCATGCTCGGTCCTCCGGATCGGTGACGTCGAGGGGGTTCAGGTCCAGCCCGGCCCGCCATACCACCTCGGGAAGCCGCCGCGGCGGGCTGAGCCCCTGAGCATCGCAGTCGATGACCGGCCCGCGCTCGCCCACGACGTGGGGGCCGTACCGGTAGCGGTAACGGTCCGGGTACAGACACAATCCCGCGGAGGCGCCCACCTCCAGCAGCCCCAACGGCTGCGGCAGCGCGGCCAGCACCGGCACGAGCAGCGCGCAGCGCCCCGGCTCGTTCGTCTGGGTCGTTCTCGTGCGCAACTGCGGCTCGATCACCGGCCACCGTCGCACGACGAAGTCCCGGAATTCGACCGGGTCGTCCACGGGTCCGCCGAGCAGCCGTACGACGGCGAAGAGCAGGTTCGGCTGGCGCCGGGCGGCGGTGTCGAGCAGAGCGAGGACCTCCGGATCCCGGCTCACGGCCCAGCAGAGGCGCTCGTACGTCGGCGAGACCCCATGCGCCTCACGCTCGGCGAAGTCGAGGTAGACCTGGGCGATCGTCACGGCGTCATCATCCAGTCCTCGGCCCCGGTACAGTGGTGCGACACACACGATGCTCCGGTACTCTCGCGCATATGTCTACTGTGGATGGTGACCGCCACTTCTGAGCGTCCGACGCTGGCGGCGCACGGACGGTCAGCGACGCGGGTCAGCCGGCGAGGTGACCCCAGCGGGCCGCGAGTTCCCGCCAGCTACCCCGATCCACGGCACGTCCGTTAATCAGGACCAGAACCTGATCGGCGTGGACCAGCGCCGCGTGCTTCGACGTCGAGCCGACCACGGTCACGCCCCTGGACCGCAGCGCCTGCCACAGCTCGAGCTCGGTAGTCACGTCCAGGGCCGAGGAGACATCGTCGGCGATGAGTAGCTCCGTGCCGGGGGCGAGCGCCCGGGCGAGCGCGAGCCGCTGCAGCTGCCCGCCGGAGAGACGGATCCCCTTGTGCCCGACCAGGAGCGCGTGCGCGTCGCCGTTGCCGGTGTTGGCCAGGTCATGGCGCAACTGGGCCGCGGTCAGCGCCCCTTCGAGGTCGACCTGACGACCGAGCTCGATGTTGTCGGCGATCGAGCCGGTGAGCACGCGCGGCAACTGACCGACGTAGCCGACCTGGTTGGGGCGCAGGAAGACCTCGGGTTTGGTGATCTGCTGGCCGTTCCAGCGCAACGTTCCGGTGTGGTGCACGATGCCCGCCATCGCACGCAGCAGCGAGGACTTGCCCGATCCCACCGGTCCGAGGACGAGCACCAACTCTCCACGGTGGACGGTCAGGTCGACATCGTGGGCGCCTACGGTACCGTCCTCGTGCACGGCAGTGAACGAGCGCAACTCCAACGCCTGCAGCGCATGCCGGGGTACGGCTGCCGGGGCCGGGCCGGTCCCAGCAGACAAGTCGACACCCGGCACCGACGCGGAGTAGGCCGACTCGCCTCCCATCGCCACCGTGCGCCGGGTCCATACCCGGGCCGAGGGCATGCCCGAGACGAGCGAGGCAGCCGTCCACGCGAACCACCGCGCCGAGCTGAGGGTCGAGACCGCCACGAGCGTCGCCCCCGCCGAGAGGTGGCCGCCCAGGAACAGCGCCCAGACACCGATCGGCAGCAGGCCGCTGAGCAGTGCCGGCGTCGACCGGGCGAGCACCTGCATAGCGACCTCGTTGCGCTGCCGGTCGCTACGGACGCGGTCCAGGCGCGCGAGGTGATCGAGAACCGGAACCGTGGCGCCCGCGAGCTTGACCGTTCGTGCCGCGGTCAGGCACGAGGCGAGAGCGGTGGCGAACGCGGCGCGCGAAGCGACCGTACGGCGTCCGGAGCGTTCGAGCGCCGGGCCGAAGACGGTCGCGATGGCGCCCGACACGACCATCGTGGCGAGGAAGAACAGCGCCGGCACCACGGTGCCGGTGACCGCCGTCATGCCAATGATCACGAAGACCGAGATCGTCTGGTCGACGATGTTGTCGGCGAGAAAGACGACCCGCTCTGTATCTCCGGCCTGGGCGACCACCTCCGCCGCGGTGTGGTTGCTGACCCGGCGCGGTCCGGTCTGGCCATGGACCAGTCGCACGTTGATGCGCAGCATCTGGCGCACCCACCACTCCGGGTACCACCGAGAGGTGAACGTCGGCCCGGCGGCATAGATCAGGCTCGCGGCCACGATCGCGGCGGCGGGCCAGAACAGGCTGCCCACGCCGTCGACGAGGATCGCCCACAGGTACGGCAGCAGGATCCCGTCCGTGCCGAGGTAGACCATCAACAGGAACACGGCCACCGAGACCACACCGAAGCGCGCATCGTTGAGGGTGAGCCGGATGAGCTCCCGCAGCGTACGCACGGGCGCCGGTGGCGGAAGCGGCGGAGGCTCGGCCTTGACCGGTACGGCCAGCGGCTCCACGGACGCGCGAGGCTCCACAGTGGTCGTACCCGTACGACCAGCCGCGACCACGACTGGTTCCGTCCCGTCCCCGGCCACGACCCGTGCGCCGACGAGGGCCGGGCTGTCGCTGTGGGCCTCGGCCTCGACCGCCTCGCTCGCCTCGAGCAGGGCGGCGAACCGCCGGGAAGCGACCAGCGGACCCGCCTCGACCACCTCGCCGTCAGCCAGCACGACGACCTCATCGCATCGCTGCACTGATGACAGGCGATGGGCGATGATGATGCCGATGCGGCCGCGCAACAGCCGGTCGGTCGCCCGTTGCACCCGGGTCTCGGTGACCGGATCCATCCGTGCGGTGGCCTCGTCGAGGATCACGATGCGTGGGTCACGAACGAGGATGCGCGCGAAGGCGACAAGCTGTGCCTGGCCC
Organism: Micromonosporaceae bacterium; assembly: GCA_036557785.1. Lineage (GTDB taxonomy): Bacteria > Actinomycetota > Actinomycetes > Mycobacteriales > Micromonosporaceae > DATBGZ01. The sequence goes on along the minus strand of DATBGZ010000003.1, from coordinate 39,913 downwards.
GCCGAAAGTACGTGGCCTCCGTCACCCAGTCGGGTGTCGATGCCATGCGGGAGATCATCCACCCAGGACGATAGGCCGAGCTCGGCCAGCGCTCGTTCCGCCTGGGGCAGGAACGCGGGATCGAAGAGCGCCACGTTCTCGGCGAGGGTGCCGGCGAGGATGTCGGTCCGTTGCGGCACGATCGCGACCCAGCGACGCAGCTGCTCCAGATCGAGGTCGAGCAGGTCGGTGCCGCCGAGGAACACCGTGCCCCGCGGCACGTCGACGGCCCTGGTGAGGATCCTGGTCAGCGTCGACTTGCCCGAACCGGTCCGGCCGATGACGGCGTAGGACCGTCCACGGTGGAACGTCAGGCTGACATCCCGCAGGACGGGCATGGCCGGATCGTCGGCGTAGTGGAAGGTCAGGCCTCGTACCCGCAGATCGCCATCGGCTGGCACCGCCCCGCCCGCCGGTTCCTGGGGTGACTCAGCCAGCGACCGGACCCGACGCCACGAGCCCAGTGCCGTCTGCAGTTCCGGGATCAGCCGCGACAGGTGCTCGACCGTGCCGACGAACGCGAGCACCAGCAGCCAGACGCTGGTCAGGCGGGCCGCGTCGGCACCTGGTCGGGTGAGCAGGATCGCGGCCGCGACCACCACGCCGACGATCGCCAGTCGGGTCACCGAGGACGCCACGGCTGAGACCCCCGCGGTCAGCCGCCAGACTCGGCGACCCCTGGCGAGCAGCTCACTGCTGCGCCGGGCGAAGAGCCCCAGGACGTACGGCCGGGCCAGGCTGGTGCGAACGTCGTCCTGCCCGTGGATCGCCTCCTCGGTGACCGCGGCGACATCGGACCACGCCTCCTCCTCGGCGACCTGCGCCGGGCCGAGCGCTCGAATCCGCCGGCGCAGACTCAACACCAGCACGGCGGCCAGCACGGTCATCCCGACACCGGCCGGCCACCAGATGATCAGTGCCGTGATCAGTGACAGGGCAGCCGCCGTCATCGCGACCGCCAGGTTGCGGCCAGGGCCGCGCAGTTGGGACCCGACGTTGTAGACGTCGTTGTCGATGCGGTCGAGCAGTTCCCCCACCGGCGTGGTCTCCAGCCGCGGCAGTTCCTGACCGAAGGCGACCCGGCACAGGGACCGGCGGACCGCGGCGGTCCAGTCGGACGTGAGGCGGGCCATGAGCAGCCCGACCGCGACATCGGCGAGGACCGCCGTGGCGAGCATCACGGCCAGGACCACGAAGGCGACCGGCGATCGGTGCACGAGCACCTGCCCGGCGAGGGGAGCCGATCCGGCCTGCGCCGCTGCCCCGAGAAACACCAGTACCGCCACCACCGCGGTTCGCCGCGGGGAGGCGGTCCACAGGTCGCGCAGGAGATTCACGGGACGCTCCGAGGTCGGACCTACAGCCTCGCGGCACGCTCCCGGGCCGGCAACCGGATTTCGTCCGTACGTGTCTGCGCATCATCGTGAACGAGGAGTGGGAGCACCGCCTCTACGCCGAGCGGGACCTCGCCATCCTCGAGGCACGGGCGGCGTAGAGCGCGTCGACGAGGGCGGCCCCGACCTCGTCGGTCCGCGAAGCCCGGTAGCCGCGCGGGTTGCCCGGCACCTGGCCGCGCAGCGCGCGCCCGGCGAGCTCGGCGAGCGCCTCACCGCGGTGGGGCGGGAACAGGGCCGCCGCGCCCTGCAGGGTCTCCCGGTGGGTCGGGATGTCCGTGGCGATCACCGGGCACCCGCACGCCATCGCCTCCTGTGCGGGCAGGTTGCTGCCCTCGCTGATCGAGGCGGTCACGAGGGCGGACGCTCCACTGTAGAGTGCGGCGAGGTCGGCGTCGCTGACGCGTCCGGTGTAGACGACGAAATCGGACGCGTCGTAGTCGGCCACCGCGGAGGTTATCTCAGGCGTACGTTCGGCATGGCCGCCCACGGCGACCAGGCGGGCGTCGGCGGGGAACCGGTGCCGGGCCGCGAGCAGTTGTCGCAGCAGCCAGCCGGTGCGCTTGTTGGGATGGGTGAGACCGACGAAGAGCAGGTACGGTCCGGACAGGCGCAGTGAGCGCCGGACCCGCTCCACCGCCTGGGCCGGCTGCGGGCCGAACACGGCGGTGTCCACCAGGCAGGGGACCACGGCGACGCGGCCCTGATCCACATCGAGCACACTCTCGATGTCCTCAGCGACCGTCTGCGAGACGGTCACGACCGTGGCGGCCCGAGCCGCGAGGTAGCGGGTAATGGCACGGAAGTAGCGCGGAAACACCTGCTCGGCAGCGCCGTCGCTGCCGGTGAGCGCCGTCAGCTCGTCGCGGATGAGCGCCAGCTCGGCGCGGCCGAACTTCTTCACGAACGTCGTGTCCGTGTAGCTGAGCTCAGGAAAGTGGATCCGGGTCAGATCGTGGATGGTGAAGGCGTACGGCACCGGGCAGTGCCGGTCGAGCAGGTAGTGCGAGGTGTAGTAGAGGTCCACGGGAGTCGTGCTCAGCAGTCGACGCAGCCAGGGCGAGCGCCGCACGAAACCGGTCTGCTCGTCCGGGCAGCACAGCACGGTCGCGTCGCAGCCGTGCACCGCCCGGCGAGCCCGGTCCATCTGATGGGCCTGGGTGACGACGGTGATCCTGAATCCCGCCTCCGTCAGCAACGGTGCGGCGGCCGCGAGGCTGCCCAGACCGAACCGGGAGACGCCGGTGTCATGGTTAGCACGAACGTCAATCACCACAGTGGACATCAGGTGCCTTTCGTCCGGGGACAGGGATCCGCCTTTCGCGCGCGCTCGGTCAACTGGTGTCGGCGAGAACAGCGCTCAGGAAGGCGGCGGTCGCGACGGGGTCGCGGTGCAACCAGCCGTCAAAGCCGCAGGCCGTTGCGGCCGCGACGTTGTCGAGACGATCGTCGACGAAGTGCGCCGACGCGTACCAGGACGGATCGTCATCGATGATCCGCGCGAAGAAACGTGGATCAGGCTTCGTGACGCCCATCTGGAACGACAGGAATGCCGGCGCCGTGATACCGGCCTGCTCGAGCATCCGGCAGACAACCGGCCAGTGTAGCGCGTTCGTGTTGCTCGCCAGGACGAGCCGGTGCTCGGCGGCCCACCGGGCGACCACGCCGGCCACGATTGGTTCGATGCCCACCAGCACCGCGGCCCAGCTCTGCCAGACGTCCTGACGCGTCAGCCTGGTCCACGAGAGCAGTTCTCGCACCGCATCGATGAACTCGACGTCTGCTATCTCTCCGCACTCGAGGGCGTGGGGAAGCCCGGAAGCCTCGACGAGTTGGGCGACTCCCTGCGGGTGAAGACCGGTTCTGCGGGCCAGCTCGTGGTACTGGGCACCGTTGCTCGTGTGGATGAGTACGTCTCCGACGTCTACCACGAGCACAGGTACCGTCGCGCCCGACACGCCGGGCCGTCGTGCATCGGTTGTCGCGTCAACGTTCCGCCGGGTCGCCACCAGGTCGCCGCCTCCGTCTCGTTGCCACGGCAGAGCCTCGGCAACCGAGGTGGCATCCCCGCGGCAAAGGCATGACAGTCCTGTGACATTCACGCCTGGTCTTTACCCAGACGCCCGTCGCGTACACCCGAGCACGCCGAGGTTACGGCTTACGCTGTGAGATGGGTCTCAGGAGAGATCCGTCGTGCGACAGGATCATCCACAGTGGAACCGCAGGCCGGTCATCCAGTCCAGGCGAGGTCGCGGCCGAAGAGGTGCAGCAGGCGGTCCTGGAGTGGGGCGTCAGTGCCGAGCTCGCGGACCGGCGCGGCGTAGAACCGATGCGTCGACTCCTGCGAGACCGGCGTCTCGGCCATGCCGGCGTAGATGTCGTGGATATTCGCATCGATCCACGTCAGGAGTTGTGGGTCGAGTGAGTCGTCGGCGCCGGCGGCCCGCGCCAGATCCCAGGTGTGGATGACCGTGTCTGTGGTCCGCACCGCGAGGGCCTGCCCGCCGACAAGCCGGCCGGAGGGGTGGTCGACGACGCGGTCGAGCGCGCCGGGCCGGGCAAACGCCAGTGCACACTCGCGTACCGAGGCGTCGAAGCTCGCGGTCGGGTCAGAGCCAAGCGCGTCGGCGTCACGCATCCGTAGGAAGTCGGCGGCCGTGGCGCCGTCCAGCAGTCGGACGTAGTTGAGGTTGCCCGCAGCCACGTGGTTGGCCAGGGCGCGGATGTCCCACTCCGAACAGGGAGTGCGCGCCGCCCACTGATCGGAACCGACCACGCGCAGGACTCGCGCGAAGCCGTTGCTCGCCGCCACGAAGCGCTCGACGCTACCCAGATCCACCATGGTGTACAGCATGCCGCAACCACTCGGCAGGAGCGCGCCGGTAGACTGCCCCACGGGGTGACGAGACCGAGGTAGAGGTGCGATGGCCCGCAACCCGCGCAGGGTGGCGTTCTGCCAAGTCCGCGATGGGTAGGGCACGAGCCGCTCTGGCAAACGGCGGCTTCCGCGCGTGGCCCGGGCGTAGCGTTGCCACGTCGGCACGACGAGATGCGTGCCACCGTCCCATTGGCGTGACCTGCGTGGTGCCAGTGGCGGCGGTGCCGCACGGGACTGGATGGACGGGGGACGCCATGCGGCAGCAGACCAGCGCGAGCCTTGAGGACGCCAAGCGGGTGATCGCGGCAGGTGAGGACGCGGCCCGGGAGATGGGCCAACCCATGAACATCGCTGTCGTCGACGTGGGTGGCAACCTGATCGCGCACGAGCGGATGGACGGCGCCTGGCTCGGCAGCATCGACATATCCATCAACAAGGCATTCACGGCGCGGGCATTCGACCTGCCCACCGAGGCACTGGCGCCCAATGCCCAGCCCAACAACCAGTTCTATGGCATCCACGCGTCCAACCACGGCCGCATCATGATCTTCGCGGGTGGGATGCCGCTGATCCATAACGGCGAGGTCGTCGGAGCGGTCGGGGTCAGCGGCGGCGACGGCAAGCAGGACCAGGCTGTGGCCGAAGCCGCGGCGATGGCGTTCGTACGGAAGGGTTGAGCGCCATGCCCGGTAACAGGGCCGTGGTCTACCAAGGCCCCGGACAGGTCACCGTGGAGTCGGTCGACTATCCCGAGCTCGTGCTGCGGGCCGGGCCGGGCGTGCCGCCGAGCAACGTGGACCGGCAGTGCCCGCACGGCGTCATCCTCAAGGTGGTGGCGAGCAACATCTGTGGCAGCGACCAGCACATGGTGCGCGGTCGTACCACGGCACCGCAGGGTCTGATCCTCGGCCACGAGATCACCGGGGAGGTCATCGAGAAGGGCCGGGATGTGGAACGCCTGGCAGTGGGCGACCTCGTCTCGATCCCGTTCAACGTCGCCTGTGGACGGTGCCGCAACTGCAAGGAGGGTAAGACCGGCGTCTGCCTGACCGTGAACCCGGAACGACCCGGCGGTGCGTACGGCTACGTCGACATGGGCGGCTGGCGAGGCGGCCAGGCCGAGTACGTGATGATTCCGTACGCCGACTGGAACGCACTGCGGTTCCCCGACAAGGACGCGGCGATGGCGCGGATCCGCGACCTGACCATGCTCTCGGACATCTTCCCGACGGGATACCACGGCTGCGTCAGTGCCGGCGTCACCACCGGGTCCACCGTGTACATCGCCGGAGCGGGTCCGGTGGGGCTGGCGGCGGCCACCGCGGCGTTCCTGCTCGGTGCGTCCGTGGTGATCGTGGGCGACAGCAACAAGGACCGGCTCGAGCAGGCACGCAGCTTCGGCTGCGAGGTCATCGACGTGGCCCGGGGCGAGCCGAAGGACCAGATCGAGCAGATCCTGGGCGATCCGGAGGTCGACTGCGGCGTCGACTGCGTGGGGTTCGAGGCGCATGGTCACGGCGCCGACGCGGGCAAGGAGGAGCCCGCCACGGTGCTGAACTCGCTGATGCAGACCACGCGGGCGGGCGGATCCCTCGGCATACCAGGGCTGTACGTGACCGGCGACCCGGGCGCGCCGACAGCGCAGGCGCAGCAGGGGTCGCTGTCGATCCGGCTCGGGCTGGGGTGGGCGAAGTCGCACTCCTTCACGACCGGGCAGTGCCCGGTGATGCGGTACCACCGCCCGCTCATGCAGGCGATCCTCGCCGGCCGTACGTCCATTGCCCGCAACGTGAACGCGTCGGTGATCCCGCTGGAACGTGCACCACAGGGCTATGCCGACTTCGACCGTGGCATGGCGACGAAGTTCATCCTCGATCCACACGGGTTGGTGGCAGCCGCCTGAGCCACCGGGCCGTACGGCCCTCGGTCCTTAGTGGACGGTGACTCCTGCGGTGGGCAGGCCCTGCTCGCGGAGTGAGCTCAGCGCGATCTGGACCTCTGCGTCACTGACCGGATAGGTCGGGCAGCGGCCGGAGATCTCGACCAGCGTCCCCCGCCGCACGACGAGTTCACCGGCAGCCGCCACCGGGCCACCGGAGGCGAGGCTCGTATGGTGGAACTCGCCGATCGTCTCCACAAGGGACGCGAAGATGTTCGCCTGACGATCCATCACGAAGATCGCCCGCGGCGGGCCGGGACGCAGGGTGGCGCCCCGCGTGGTGTCGTAAGGCGTTCCCGTGTCGGCCCGCCACAACCGGCCGTCGGCGACGAAGACGCGGAACAGTTCACGCTCGTTCGTGACAGCGGGCGATGGCTCGCCTTCGCGGGCGGCCGGCTCGGCGGGCGACCGGTCGACCGCGTCGGCGGGCAGCCCGGTCAGGTCGACGAAGGATTCGATCGCGGGTCCCGGATCGCCCTGGAGAACCTTCAACTCCGTGGTCCGGCGCTGCGCGGGCGAGCCGGTCCGTACCACGAGCGCGAGGACATCGCCGGATCGCTGGCGCAGGACCAGGACCGGCATGACACCGTGGACGCGATGGACGAACTCGAATACGTGCCAGACTGCCGCGGACACGCCGTGCATGCCGGTGCGGATGACGGCCGTGACCGGCGCCTGCTCCCAGGGCCAGGCGGTGATCGGCAGCCGGACGAAGCGCTGGTCCGGCCACGGCTGGCCGACGTCGAGGTAGTGGACCACGCGGGCGCAGAACCGCCGTACGTCCTGCTCGTCGTGGTCGGTGGGCAACGCTGCGGGCCCGAACAGGGCAGGCTCGCGGGCGGCCTGCTCGAGCGCGCGGTGATAGCTCTCCGCGCCGGCGCCGAAGATCCGCCGCTCGATCATGCGCCGCGCGAAGACCTGCGCGACCGCATCGTCCAGCTCGCGCACATAGGTAAGCCCATAGATCAGCTGGTTCAGGACGGCGCGCCACGCCGGATCCGAGCGGGGTTGCGTCACCAGTACGGCTCCTCTTCGAGTCCGGAGATGTCCAGGCCCTGGATCTGCAACTGGTCGAGCACCTGCTGCAGGAACTGCGGTGGCGGCCGGTAATGGCCGCTGGCGTCGCTCATCCCGACGATCCTCCCATCCTCGACGACGATCTCCCCCGCGCCAGCGACGGGCTGGCCGGCCAGGAAGCTCGAATGGTGGAACGCGCCGACCTCGTGTTCGGTGGACACGTAGAGATTGCCCTGTGGGTCCATCACGAAGATCGCCACGCCGTCCCCCGAATGCAGGCTCGACGCGTCGGTGGTGTCAAGCAACTCGCCGTTGGTCTGGTAGAGCAGGCCATCGCGGACGAAGACCCGGTACCCCTCGGCCTCGTCCGGCGTCAGGTACCGCACGCCGTCGCTCGGCACGCCGAAGATCTCCGTCGCGATCGCCGGGTCCGTCTCGCCGACGTACCGCGGCTCCAACGCCTTGGTGGGCAGGTACGGAAACCCGCTGCGCGGCGGCGCGATGTCGGGCAGCAGGTCCCCGTCGCGGTCGTCCAGGACCGCATCGCCGTCCGCATCCGGGTCCAGTACGTCGGGGCGACCATCGTGGTCTGTGTCGCTCGGTGGTGGCACCGCCGAGCCGGTGCGCGACTGCGCGCTGAGTTCGACCGTCAGCTCGTCAACCCGGTCGACCAGGGCGGAGAGCCGGCGCAGGCTGACGACCAGCTCGTCAACCACCTTGGCGACGCGCGCCACCCACTTGGCGCAGAGCGTGGCGATCTGCGCACCCACCCAGGGCGTGGCGCCGCCGAGGGTCACCGCGACCTCGGTCTGCCACTCGACCGACCGGACCGCCAGCGTCGCGACACAGTCCGCGATGAGGTCCCGGACCATCTTGCGGGACACGAGCACGACCGCGCCCGCCAGCTGGGTCGCCGCCGCCTTCGCCTCGGCGGCCTCGGCACACCCCTGCAACACGATCAGCCGGGTCGCCGCGGCCGCCCGGTACTCGTCGGCCGACGCGCCGGTCCACTGTGGAATCTCGCGCCACACGGCCTCGCGAAGCTCGTCGGCCGCCTGGCGGGTATTGGTCGCGACGTTGTACCAGGTCTGTGCCTGAGCAGTCACCGCGTCCGGGTCGCCACCGAGCAGGTCGAGAACCTCGGTGAGCGGCTCGATATGTTCCAGGCACATCGCCACGATCCAGCTCGCGACCGTGCCGAGCGGGTCGAGGTAGGAGAGCGTGAGGTCGGCGCTGACATAGACGGACCCGATCGCCGCGCTCGACCAGGACCCCGACCGGATGCTGTTCTTGACATCGACGATGCTCTCGACGAGCGTGACCCCCGCGTAGACCGGCGTGGTATCGACCCGCTCCGCGACGAGCGGGGGCGCGGGCGCGGTCACAGCGGAAGCCGCACCATCGGGTAGCGGACCGCGCGGCGGGCCTCGTCGTCACCGTCCACGAAGCCGGTGCCGACCGCCTCCACCATGTCGGAGAGCCTTCGCAGGTCGTCCGCACTGGCCGCCAGAGCGTCCACGGTGACCTGCATGCTCCGGTCGAGGAAGTCGGCCATGAACTGACAGGCCAGGCCGAAGGCACGGCGATCGAGGTTGACGTATGCGGCGGCGGCGTGCCCGGTGCCGACGCGGGCGGCCACTCGACGCAGGCTCGCCGCGTGCGCGAACAAGCCCTCGGCGAGGGCCGAGATCGGTCGGGTCATGCTGCGGACCGACCCACCGGGTCGGCGAGTGGCTGCGCCGCCGATCCCGGCTGCTGCGCCTGAGCTGCCCATGCGCCCAGCCGCGCTACCGCACTGTCCATCATGTCCCCCGTGGTCGTGGGGGCACCACAGTGCGGGACCCCCGTACCGCGGGCACATCATCGCGTCGTCATACGCGCATGCGCAAGACCCGATCCGTTCCGATATCGAATCTGGTGAGCCAAGCCGTGTCGGCGCTGGAGTGGTCAGGTCGGGTGCGGTAGGGTCCAACGTGTGTTCGATACTCGGTGGGACGACGGGCTCGACGACGCACAACTCGCCGCGGCAGCGCACGGTGACGCTCCGCTGATCGTGGTTGCCGGAGCCGGCACCGGCAAGACGCGCACGCTGGTGGCCCGGGTCGCGGCGCTGATCGACCGTGGCGTCGAACCCGAGCGGATCCTGCTGCTCACCTTCACCCGCCGCGCGGCCGAGGAGATGCTCTCCCGCGCCGCCACCATCTGCGACCGGCGCGACGCGGCCGCCAAGCTGTGGGGCGGCACGTTCCATGCGGTGGCGTACCGGCTCGTTGCCGAGCACGCGCAGGCCCTGAGCCAGGCCACCTCCATGTCGGTGCTCGACCCCGGCGACGCGCACGACCTCATGGACCTGCTGCGCCACGAGTACGGCCTGTCGGGAAATGCCCAGCGCTTCCCGCGCGGCGAGACGCTCCAGGACATCTACTCCCGGGCGGTCAACACCGGCGTGCCCGCACGGGACGTGATAGCCGCGAACGCACCGTGGTGCCTTCCCTATACGGACACGATCCTCGATCTCTTCAAGGGCTATGTGGCACGCAAGCGAGAACGGTCGCTGCTGGACTTCGACGACCTGCTACTCGGCTGGCGCGCCCTGCTCCGGGACCCCGCCCTGGGACCGGCAATCGCCGCTCGCTGGGACCATGTGCTCGTCGACGAGTACCAGGACGTCAACCAGATCCAGGTCGATATCGTGCGGCTGCTGCGGCCCGACGGCACCGGGCTGACCGTGGTCGGCGACGACGCCCAGGCGGTCTACGGGTTCCGGGGCGCCGACAGCCGGCACCTGGTCCAGTTGGCCGAAGACCTGCCGCACGCGCGCACGGTCTGCCTGGAGCAGAACTTCCGGTCCCGCCAGCGCATCCTCGACCTCGCCAACGCCATCCGGCCCGACGCCGGCGGGCCGACGCTGCGGCTGCACTCGCAACGCCACGGTGGAGCGCGGCCCCGTCTGACGCGCTGCCGTGACGCCGCGGCCGAGGCACGCGCGGTGGCCGACCGCGTCCTGGAGGCGCTGGACGAGGGCCGTCCACTGAGGACACAGGCAGTGCTCATGCGGGCCGCGCACCACAGCGACCTGCTCGAGGTGGAGCTGACCAGCCGTCGCGTGCCGTACGTCAAGTACGGCGGTCTGAAGTTCCTGGAGGCGGCCCACGTCAAGGACTTCATCGCGGGCGTACGGCTGCTGGACAACCCACTCGACGAGCTGGCCTGGTTCCGGTTGCTGCGCCTGCATAACGGCATCGGGCCGGCGCGGGCGCAGGGCATCCTCGACGCCCTGCGTGTGACGGAACCCGACCCCGAGCGGCGCCACCCCGACGCGGTGGCGGTCGCGCCACCAGCGGCGCGGACGGCGCTCGCCGCGACCCTCGACACGCTGGTCGCGGCCCGTGGCCGAGGCGGGGTGTCGGAGCGGGCCCAGGCGGTCCTCGAGGTCGTACGGCCACTGCTCACCGCGCGCTACCCGGACCACCCGGCACGCCTGGGTGACCTCGACCGCCTCGTCGGCGCCGCCTCCGGGTCGCCCACGCTCGCCGAATACGTCGCCAACCTCACGCTCGATCCGCCAGCCTCCACCAGCGACCTCGCAGGTCCACCGCATATCGACGAGGATTACCTGACGCTCTCCACGGTGCACTCAGCCAAGGGATTGGAGTGGGACACCGTCCACGTCATCCACGCGGTCGACGGAGCCTTTCCCTCGGACATGGCGCTCGGCTCAGCCGCCGGACTCATCGAGGAGAAGCGCCTGTTCTACGTCGCCGCGACGCGGGCGCGCGACGAACTCGCCATCTACACACCGCTGCGCATGCCGCACCACCGCCGTGGGCTGGACGACAAGCACAGCTTCGCCGTCGCGAGCCGGTTCCTCGACGAGGCGGCAGTATCCACAATGGACGTACGCGAGGACCGACCCGCCGCACCAGCGCCCGGCGCCCGCGGCAACGCCACCGCACGGGTCGCCCTGCCCACCCTCGACGACCTGTTCCAGTAAGAACCGTTCGTGTTTCGACGGTTCCGCGCCCCGTGACCGGTTCGGGACCTGTGGCCCCTCCTCTCATGACCATCGTGTCTTCCTCGGCGGAGGCGGCGAGGATGACGCTTGGGTACGAGGCGGCCCGGCGTGGACATCGGGGACAGCACGCCGGGCCTGCCAACCGCGGTGCCCACACCGTCGGCCCGCGGAGTGAGGCTGAGGGGGTACGCGATGAGGCCGTTACTGGACGAGATCGGGCTCGGCTCGGGCAAGAAGGCACGGCTGCACCGGATCCTGTTCCGGCACGGCCTGGGCAACGGCACGGGCATCTTCCTCCCGTACGACCAGGGTCTCGAGCATGGGCCGCGCGACTTCGTCGCCAATCCGGCCTCGACGGACCCGCGCTACATCATCCGGCTCGCGGTCGAGGGCGGCTTCAACGGCATCGCCATCCAGATCGGTGTCGCCGAGAAGTTCTTCTGGGACTACGCCGGTGAAGTGCCGTTGATCCTCAAGCTCAGCGGCAAGACGGACCTCCCGCCCGACACCGAGGCTCTCTCCCCCGTACACGCCACGGTCGAGGACGCCGTACGGCTCGGGGCCGACGCCGTCGGCTACACCCTCTACGTCGGCACGCCGGCCGCCGAGACCGACTTCACCCAGTTGCGGCGCATCCGCGAGGACGCCCACCGCCTGGGCATGCCGCTGGTGGTCTGGGCCTACCCACGCGGCTCGGCCGTGGACGCGAAGGGCGGCAAGGACTCCTTCTACGCGGTCGACTACGCGGCGCGCACGGCGAGTGAGCTCGGGGCCGACGTGGTGAAGGTGAACTTCCCGGACCCGCGCAAGCGCACGGGTGTGCCGAGCGCGTACGACCGGGAGTTCTCCAGCCAGGAGGCCGTGAACGCGGTCGTCCGGTCCGCGGCTCGTACCCTCGTGCTCATCTCCGGCGGAGAGAAGGCCGGCGACGAGACGATGGTCGAGAAGGCACGCGAGTCGATGGAGGCCGGTGCCACGGGCCTCATCTTCGGGCGCAACATCTGGCAGCGCGAGCACGACGAGTCGCTGCGCTTCGCCGCGCGCCTCCGCGAGATCCTCGCGAAATACCCGAGCACCTGAACCCTCGCCCGTTCCTCTGCGATCGTGACCTCCTTCTCCGCGATCGTGACCTCCTTCTCCGCGATCTTGGGCATAGCGTCGTGAGTCGATCTCCAATGACAACGCTTAGCCCAAGATCGCGGGAGGCGGGCGAGGTCGCCGCTAGCATTGGTCGTCGTGCGGATCATGGTGGACGACCTGACCGGGCCTGAGATCGCGGCATTGCTTGCGGAGCACCTCGCGGACATGCGGGCCGCCACGCCCGAACCGGAGAGCCGGCATGCGCTGGACCTCGATGGCCTGCGTGCACCGGGGATCACGTTCTGGTCGGTGTGGGACGGCGACGATCTCGTCGGGTGCGGTGCGCTCAAGCGCCTGGACGACACCCACGGCGAACTGAAGTCGATGCGCACGATCGGCGAGCGCCGTCGCAGTGGCGTCGCCTCCGCACTGCTGGCCCGTATTATCGACGAGGCGCGATCTCAGGGATTCGCGCGGCTGAGCCTGGAAACGGGCTCGGGCGTGTTCCACGCCCCGGCCCGGGCGCTCTACGCGAAGTTCGGGTTCGTCGAGTGCGAGCCGTTCGGCGACTACCGCCGCGACCCCAACAGCGCCTTCATGACCCGCCGCTTGTAAAGAACCCCCGCGGGCTTCTCGCGATCTTGGGCATAGCGCTGTGATCGGAGATCGACTCACGACGATAAGCTCAAGATCGTGGGGAGAAGGCGCAAAGATCACGGAAGGAAGGGGTCGCTAGCGGGAGCGGGCGGCGGGACGGCGACGGGCGAGTTTGACCGCGCGGTGGCCGCTGCGATTGACGGTGATCTCGATGCCGCTGACCGTTCCGCTGTCGATGAGAGTGGCGAACGCCCGTTGGCTGGGCCGGCGCTCCGGGTAGACGCTCGACGCGGTGCGGTGGAACTGGCCCGCCGTGAGCTTGGTGCTCGCCGGCTGGGACTCGAGCACCTCGAAGATGTGCGCCACCATCAGGTCCTCGGCGGGCGGTACCGCCACGGCCCGGGGTCGGGGGACCGAGGCCCCCGGCGGCGTCGAGGCGGCGTCGGTGTCCACATCGGACTCCACCTCGGACTCTCCGTCCAGCTCCTCGGCGAGCGTCTCGTCCTCCTCGTCGGCCAGCGACTCATCGACGTCGACCGTGTCGAGGTCGATACCTGCCTCGATGCCATCGGTCGTGGTGTCTGGCTCACCCGCGGCGAACCGGGGCACGTCGGAGTCGGGCCCGGGAAGCGACTTGACCAGGACCTGGGCGAACTGGTCGCCACGGGCGAGGATCGCGGCCTCGTCCCAGACGTCCGGCAGCGCCTGGTTGAGCAACAGCCGGCTGTAGCGGTTGAGCTCCTGGCGCTTGCGGGCCCAGGGTCCGTTACCGAGGTCGGTGTTGAGCGGACCCGTGATGAGCGTGAGGTTGCCCAGCGTGAAGACGAGCCGAGCGCGGCGCAGCGCCGACGCTGGGTCCCTCGGCGGCCAGTGCTCGTTCCATGACCTCGGCATCAGGTGCTCGAGGGTCAGATCGTCGATGTCGTACGCGAACCGCTCGTGCCGTGGCGTACGCATGCCCTGCTCGATGACGCTGAGAATCAGCCGGATCCGGCGAGCCTGGATCTGGGCCATCGAGCGGTCCCGGGCGAACGCCAGCACGTCGGAGTCGCCGGGCCACGCCGTGTCGGCGGACGTGTAGCTCGCCAGTTGCTCGCGTACCGCTCGTACGGGTTGGCGCGGCGTGGCGGCGAGCCGGCGCAGGACGGCAGCGGCCACGCTCCCGTACTCTCGCGCCGCGCCGCCGACGATGACGCGGCGGATGAGGTACGACTCGAGCACCTCGAGCATTGAGCGGCGCAGCCTCGACTCGTACTCACCGAAGATGAACAGCACCAGTGGCTGGACCGCGTCGGTGCCGAGCACGTCCAGCCGGGCCATGAATCGCGCCTCGTAGGGGTCCAGGTCCACCCGTTGGTCCAGTGCGCGGAACAGGTCTCCGTACGCCGCGAAGCGGGCGAGCACCGTCGGCAGTGCCTGCGACCGCTCGGCGAGGTAGGCCCGGAAGGTCGGGTAGAGCTCCTGCTGGTTCAGCGTCCGGCGCAGCTCCATGGCCAGGTAGTAGGCCAGGAACGTGTCCAGGCGTGTGCCGCCGCGCGGAGCCTTACCCGATCCCTGGTGCCAGAAGCCGTCCTCGAACCGGGCCCAATGCTCCTCGTAGAGCCGGTCCGAGTTGAGCCGCTGCGTCTCGGCGAGGTGGAAGATGTGATTGCGCACGAGATCCGAGGTCTGCAGCGGCAGCCCCCGAGCGTTGAGGCTTTCAAATATGATCTGTGGGTTGTCGTCCGCCGCGAGATCGATGACGATCAGCCTCAGCCCATGGTTGACCAGCGTCAGCAGGCGGTCGAGCTTGGCGTCGACGTCGGCGGCGCCGCCATGGCGCAGCCAGTGGCCGACGACCGACATGAAGTACACCCGAGCCTGCACAAGCGGGTGCGCACCACTGGCCGGCTGCCGCTGTTGCCGTTCCATCGCGACGCGGAACGCCACCCAGTCGTATCGGGTCGGCCAGAGCTTGAAGCGGTCGTCCTCGTCACTGCTCATCTCGTCGTCGTTGCGGATGAGCTTGCCGAGCGCGGCGAGGTACCGGGCCTGCGCACCGGAGGTCTGCGCAACCTCACGGATCGCGGCGAAGAGGACCTGCAGGGTCGCCAGGCGTTGCTGCCCGTCGATGACCTGCCGCTCCACCATGGTGGTCGCACCGCCCAGGCTCTGGCTGCGCAGCACCACCGCGCCGAGGAAGTGCCGGGGCGGCTCGTCTGTTTCGGTCTGCCGGGCGATCGCCCCGACCACGTCGTTCCACAGCGCCGCCCAGTTCTTCTTGCTCCACACGTACTGTCGCTGGTAGCGCGGCACGAGCAACCGGACATCGCCCCGGAACAACCCGCCGACCGTGACCTCTCTGGCTTCCACGGCACCTACCCTGACACGTTCGCCGCCGGCAGGCACGGAGGCGACGCGAAGCCGCCGACCGCGCCGCGCCGGCGACCGGCTACGCCACGCGGGCGATCAGGTGATCGACGGTCGCGTCGAGCTTGTCGTCCACCGTGCGACGCGCCGGGTCCTCGTCGTGCCACGCGATGATCTCTCGCGCGCCCTGTTCGAAGGGGATCGTCGCCATGTAATCGGGCACGACCGACCGTACCTTGGTGTTGTCGAAGACCATGGAGTGCGCCTTGTCCCCCAACAGCCCGGCGCCCCACCCCGGGTCGACCGACGCGATCAGGTCCGACGGCACGTGCACCAGGCGTGGCTGCGCGCCCGCGGCATGCCCGAGGATCGTGAAGATCTGGTCCCAGGTCAACACATCGTCGCCGGTGATCGTGTACGCCTCGCCGATCGTGCGCGTGTTGCCGAGCAGCCCCACAAACGCCTTGGCGAAGTCGACGTGATGGGTCAGTGTCCACAGTGACGTACCGTCGCCGTGCACGACGACGGGCAGGTCCCGGCGCATCCGGTCAACCTGGGTCCAACCGCCGTCGATCGGCACGGTGGTGCAGTCGTACGTGTGCGACGGGCGCACGATCGTCACCGGGAAGCCGGACTCGCGGTACGCGCCGAGCAGCAGTTCCTCGCACGCGATCTTGTCCTGAGAGTACTGCCAGTACGGGTTGTGCAGTGGCGTCGACTCCGTCACCGGCAGCCGGCGCGGCGGCTTATGGTATGCCGACGCGGAGCTGATGAAGACGTACTGACCGGTACGGCCGGCGAATGTGTCCACATCGGAGCGTGCGTGTTGGGGCGTGAAGGCGACGAACTCGACCACGGCGTCGAAGCTCCGATCCCCCACGGCCTGGCGAACCGAGGCCGGGTCGCGGACATCGGCCCGCAGCACCTCGACGCCCGGGGGCAGCGGTCGTTTCGTCGTGCCGCCCCGGTTGAGCACGGTCAACTCGTGCCCGGCAGCGAGCACCCGCGGTACGCAGGCCGAGCTGATGACGCCGGTACCGCCGATGAAGAGGATTCGCAGCGCACCCATGCTCGACACCCTATCCACCCGGTCGATCGGTCAGCGTCATCCCCGAGGCGCTGTCACCACTCAACCACGGCGTGTTCGCCGGTTACTATCGGCTCATCGAAGCGGCACTACCGGCCGCCGGCCGTCGCTTCCTGGAGGATCTCATGCGTACCCCATACAAGAGCGAGTTCGCCAACAAGCACCACGCAGAGGGTTATGACGAGGGCCTGATCGAGGGCCAGGCCAAGGGGCTGGCCGAAGGCCAGGCCAAGGGGCTGGCCGAGGGCCAGGCCAAGGGGCTCGCGAGGGCAGTGTTGGAGCTGCTCGAGTCGCGGAAGATCCGTACCAGCGCGTCCATCCGCTCCCGGATCGAGGGCTGCCACGACGAGCCCCAGCTGCTCACTTGGCTCTTGCGCGCCGCGCATGTCGCGACCCCCGAGGAGTTGTTCGTCTGATCGCGGCGCGAGGAACCGCCACGGCCGAATGTCGTTGGTGCAGCTCGCCACGGACCACGCATCATGGCGCGGTGCTCTCGGATGCCGACGCCGCCCAACTCTACGACCTGAGCAACCCGTGGGATCCGGCTCGATTCGCCAGTGACGCTTTCTATCACGAGCTGGTGATGGCGGCCTCCGCCGTGCTGGACGTCGGCTGTGGCACCGGCGGGATGCTGTGCCATGCGCGCGAGGCAGGGCACCGTGGTCGGCTTGTCGGCGTCGACCCCGATGCGGCGGCGCTGGACCGCGCAGCCGGACGAGGTTCCACGATCGCGACACCGGACGGCTCCATCGAGTGGGTCGCCGGGACGGCGGCTCAGGCCCGGTGGGATGCCGAGTTCGACCTGGCGGTCATGACCGGGCATGCATTCCAATGCCTCGTGGAGGACGACGAGGTTCGCGCGTCATTGGTCGCGATCCGAGCAGCGTTGCGGACCGACGGCCGGTTCGCGTTCGAGACCCGCCATCCTCAGGCGCGCGCCTGGCAGGACTGGAACCCGTCCCAGGCGTCGGATATCGTCGATGCGAGGCCGCCCACTCCGCACGTGGCACGACGTGGAGAGCGTCGTGGACGGGGTCGTGACCCTGACCGAGACAACCGCGGAGCAGCACGGCACGATACTGCGGCTCGACCGGGGGCGGCTGCGCTTCCTCGACGTGGCGGCGCTCGGCGCGTTCCTCGCCTCGGCCGGGTTCGTGGTCGAGGCCCAGTACGGCGACTGGCACCGCGGGTCGGTCACGGAGCTGAGCCGGGAGATCATCACCTTCGCTCGCCCCGGGTAGGGTCGGATTCTCAGGGATGACCATGTCGGCGGCGAGACGAGGACATGTAGTGGACGGCTACATCGGCTGGCTGCGCGCGAGGGTCGGCCACGAGAAGGTCCAGATGGCCTTCGCGGTGGCGTGCGTCCTGCGCGACGACACAGTCCTGCTGCAGCACCGTGACAGCGGAGGGTGGGGCTTCCCGGGTGGCGCGATCGAGCTCGGCGAGATCGCGCACGACGCGGCCGTCCGGGAGACTCTCGAGGAGACCGGCATCACGATCGCGATCACCGAGCTGATAGGCGTCTATACCGGCTATGAGCAGCGCTACCCGAACGGGGACGTGACCCAGCCGATCGTCATCGCCTTCCGGGCTACTCCACAGGGACCTGCCGCGACGGATCACCCTCTCTCCCACGAGACGATCGAGGCCAGGTACGTCAGGATGGATGCGGTGCCGCGGCTGTTCAGCCAGCAGCACCGCGATATCCTGGCCGACCTGGTCGCGGGGCGCCACGGCGTCTACCGCTGACCGCCGCCATCACGGGAAGCCGGCACGGCTCCCGTGATGGGGCGCGAGGCCTCAGGCGTTGATGACCACCTTCAGCGCCTTGGTCTCGGCAGCGCGGCTGAAGACGTCGTACGCGCCGACGATGTCGTTGAGCGCGAAGGTGTGGCTGACGAACTTGTGCACGGGCAGCCTGTGCTGCGCCACCATCTTCAGCAGCATGTCGGTCGTGTTCGTGTTCACCAGCCCGGTCGTGATGGTGAGGTTGGCGATCCAGAGGTCCTGGATCGGGAACTCCACGGGCTTGCCGTGCACGCCGACATTGGCGACCCGGCCGCCGGGTCGGACCAGGCTCAGGGCGAGCCCGAACGTTGCGGGCACGCCCACCGCCTCGATCGCGACGTCCACGCCGAGGCCATCGGTGAGCGCCAGCACCTTCTCCTTGACCTCGGGCACACCCGACACGATGGCGTCGGTCGCGCCGAACCCCAGGGACTGGTTCAGCCGGTTCTCATCGAGGTCGATCGCGATCACGCGGGACGGTCCGTACAGTTGCGCGGTCATCATAGCTGCCAGCCCGATGGGGCCGGCTCCGACGACGGCGACGACATCGCCCGGCTTGACCCCGCCGCTGAGTACGCCGATCTCATGCCCCGTCGGCAGGATGTCGCTGAGCAGCACGCCGTCGGCGTTCGGTACGGACTCGGGGAGCCGGTAGAGCGAGGTCTCGGCGTAGGGAACCCGCACGTACTCGGCCTGTGTGCCGTCGATGAGGTGGCCGAAGATCCAGCCGATGCCCGGCGTCCCCTCCTCGCCCAGGCAGTGCGAGTAGATCCCCCGCTTGCAGAAGGCGCAGCGCCCGCAGGCGGAGATGCACGAGACCACTACGCGGTCGCCGACGGCGAGCGTCTCCACGGCGGAGCCGATCTGCGTGATGCGGCCGACGCCCTCGTGCCCGAGGATGCGGCCGTCGACGACCGCCGGCACGTCACCCTTGAGAATATGCAGATCAGTACCGCAGATGGTCGTTGTGTCGATCTTGACGATGACGTCGGTCGGCCGCTGGATCACCGGTTCGGCGACGTCTTCCCATGCCTTGCGGCCTGGTCCGTGGTACACGAGAGCCTTCATTCCACTCACCCCAACAACGCCGTGTGGCAGCGGCGCAGACGCTGGCATGGCCTGCCCATGTCAGCTCAAGACTCGCAACAACTGCGCCGGACCGACTGGGTCGAAGGTCCTCGATCACGGCGGCGTGCGACCCGTATTGCAGTGGTGTGTCAGTAGCTTCTGCCGACGACCGCCACCAGGTCGTCCGAGTTCCCCTCGGTGTCGGGCACGGCCCCGTCGGCTGTCTGCAGACACCGCACGCTGACCGCCTGCTCGTAGAGCACGCGCTCCCCGTCCTCCCCCAGTGCCCGCCACGCGATCCTGGCGAAGCCGGTCTGTGCCGCCGCCAGGGCCTGGGTGACCGAGGATGCGTCGACCGTGCTCGCGTCCAGCCGCGCCCGCGCCGCCGCCAGCATCTGCGCCTGGATGGTCTTGAGCAGCCTGGGCACCGTACGCGAGACGCCGTCCGCTGGGGTTGCGGTCTTCTGGCTGCTGTCGCGCCGGACGACCGTGACCTGCCCGGCCTCGAGGTCGCGTGGACCGATCTCGACCCGGACCGGGACGCCCCTGAGCTCCCACTCGGTGACCCTGCGGCCAAACCCCTGATCGGTCCGGGTGTCCACACGCACCCGGACCCCGGCCCTGGTCAGCCTCTCCGCGACCTCACGCGCGGCGGCGTTCGTGGGCTCGTCGTCCTTGACCGCGATGACCACCGCCTGCGTCGGAGCCACCCGGGGCGGCAGGCGCAGGCCATTGTCGTCGCCGTGGGCCATGATGAGCCCGCCGACCATGCGGGTGCTGCTCCCCCACGACGTGGTCCAGCACGTCTGCAGCGTTCCGGAGGCATCGGTGTAGGTGATATCGAAGGCTTTCGCGAAGTTCTGCCCGAGTTCGTGGCTGGTCGCCATCTGCAGCGCCTTGCCATCGCCCATCATCGCTTCGCACGACATGGTGTTGATGGCACCGGCGAACCGCTCGCGGGCCGTCTTGACGCCGACGAGGACAGGGATGGCGAGCACGTTCTCCAGGAAGTCCCGGTAGACCTCGAGCAGAATACGCAGCGCGTACTGGGACGCGTCCTGCCGGTTCGCGTGCGCGGTGTGCCCCTCCTGCCACAGGAACTCGGTGGTACGCAGGAACAGCCGCGGCCGCATCTCCCACCGCACCACGTTGGCCCACTGGTTCAAGAGCATCGGCAGATCGCGATGGCTCTGCACCCACTTGGCCATCAGCTCGCCGAACAGGGTCTCGCTGGTCGGCCGTACCACGAAGGGCTCGGTCAACTCCTTGCCGCCCGCGTGAGTGACGACAGCCAGTTCGGGGCTGAACCCCTCGACGTGCTCAGCCTCCCGCCGCAGGTAGCTCTCCGGGATGAACAGCGGCAGGTAGACGTTCTCGGCCCCGGCCGCCTTGATGCGGGCGTCGACCTCGGCCTGCATGCGCTCCCAGAGGGCATAGGCGTACGGCCGGATCACCATGGTCCCCCGCACCGGCCCGTTGTCGGCCAGTCCGGCCTTCTCCAGGACGTCCTGGTACCACCGGGGAAAGTCGTCGGCACGAGAAGCGAGTACGTTGGGCCGCTTCGATGTCGTCATGACGCAGATCCTAGCCAGGCCCCCGCTGCCCGCCGCCGACCCGCGGCGCTGGCGCCGGGCTACGTCTGGGGGTCGGGCCAGCCGACCCAGGGCGACGACTCGGCCGGCGTGGCGTCGGTGGCGACGAGCGCGGGCGCCGGTACCTCGTCCGCGCCGGGGCTCGGCGCGGGATGGCGGGCCCTGCCCGACGGACGGCTGGGCCAACGAACCTCAACCGCGTCGTGCCAGGCCGTGGACGCGACGTAGCAGACGAGGTACACGACCGCCAGGAACACCAGAAAACCAACCCCGGCGACCAATGCCCACACCAGCAGGCCGGCGCCCTCGTGGTCGGCCTCGTCGGGGTTGGCGGCGGCGAGCTCGGCCGCGGCGGGCGCGAGGAGCAGCGACATGATCATGGCCGCGACGGCGAGGCGCCAGCCCGTCGGCCGGCCCTGTCGGGGTGGCCCGGCCGGTGGCGAACCCGACTCCGCCTGCTGCAGCCAGGCGGCGGGCTGCCTCGGGGTCCCGGTCCCGGGAGCCGACTCAGCGGACCTGGGGACCGGCACTGGGGGCGGTTCGGAGGTGGTCATGCGGTTCTCCTCAGCCGGGGCCGTTCGTACCACTGCACCGTTCGCGGTCACCGTATCAGCCAGTGATGGTCGACGAACCAACCGGGCAGGCACCCACCGCGATCCTTCAATGGGTCCTATGTGGAGCAACTGCCGCTCGCTCGCTAGTGCTGCTGGTCGTGACAGCCAACTCGGGGACCGGCGCGACCGCGATCACGGGTTACCGTGCGGGGACGGGCAACGCGCGGGGGCGCTCGTCGGCGACCACCCGGCCGTCGGCGAGGGTCACGACGCGGTCGGCGGCCGCGAGGACCGCCTCGTCGTGGCTGGAGATCAGCACCGCGTTGCCGGCGTACGCGTGCTCGCGGAGCACGTCGAGCACCACGACGATGCGGGCCCGGTCCTGGTGGCCAGTGGGCTCGTCGCCGATCACGATCGCGGGACGCAGTCGCAACGCCCGGCCGATCGCGGTCCGTTGCTGTTCGCCCCCGGAGACCTGATCGGGGTACCGGTCGGCCAGGTGCGCGATCTCGAGCCGGTGCAGCAGCTCGATCGTCGGCGTCCCCTGGTTGCCCGCGCTCCGGCGGCGTGACCCTGTCCGGTTCAGCCGCCCGGGTACGTCCACGTTCTGTTCGATCGTCAGTTCATCGATCAGCGTCAGCGCTTGGGGGACGAAGCCGACGACCGACCATGGCAGGTCGCTGGCCTTCACCGCCTTGCCCTGGTAGGTCACCACACCCGAGTCAGGGCGGTCGTAGCCGGCCATGATGGACAACAGCGTGGTCTTGCCCGACCCGGAGGCACCGGCGGCGACGGTCAGTTCTCCGGGAACCAGCTCCAAGCTCACGTCGTCCAGGGCGGTCACGGTCTCCGACCCGCGCCGGAACCGCCGGGTGACATGGCTCACCGCGATCACTCGATCACCCCGTCCCGCATGCGCACCACGCGCTGGGCCCGACGCCATACCGCCGGGTCGTGGGTGGCCACGACGACGGCGACGCCGGCCTCGGCCATGGCGAGGAACCCGTCCAGGACACTGTCCACAGTGGTGTGATCGAGCTGGCCGGTGGGCTCGTCGGCAACAAGCAGGACCGGTGGCCCGAGAGAGGCGAAGGCGATGCCCACCCGCTGCTGTTCGCCGCCGGAGAGTTGCTTGGGCAGATGGCGGCCCCGGTCGCCGAGTCCCAACCGTTCGAGCAGGGCCTCGGCCTGGCCGTCGCGTGGCCGGACTCCCCGAAGCTGGGCGGCCAGGCGCAGGTGCTGCCGTACGGTCAGGTAGCCCAGCAGGTTGTCGGCCGGGGCTTGGAACATGTAGCCGATCCGCCGACGGCGCAGCCGTCTGCGCCCGCGCCGGGACAGCGTGGCGGTCTCAACCCCATTGATCTCGATGGATCCACCATCCGGTCGGTCCACACAGGCAAGAAGGCGCAGCAGGGTGGACTTCCCGGAACCGGACGGCCCGACCAGCGCCGTGAAGGTTCCGGGCGCCAGGTCCAGGTCGACTCCCCGCACCGCGCCAACCTCGGAGCCATCGAGGTGGTACACACGCTGCACTCCCCGACAGCGAACGGCGGCCGCGGCTGGATCAGATCGTGTCACGCAGCACCTCTGAGGGGTTGGCCCGCCCGATCCGCGACTGCGCATAGATGACCGCGGCGAGGCCCACCACCACGGTCATCGTGCAGATCGCGCCCAGAACGTTGTACGGCACGGCGATGACCGTGTCGGGCAGGGTGTCCGGGTTGATGTCGAAGGTGCTCTGCAGGGCCGCGGTCAGGCCGGCCGCCACCGCGATGCCACCGACGAGTCCACCGAGCAACGGCAACGCGAGCTCGCCGAGCAGCGCGCGCCGGTGGCTGCCCGGGGACATCCCCATCCGGCGGAGCAGGACGAAGGCGCGGCGGCGTTGGGGCGCTTGCGACTCGAGGTACAGCAACAGGCCGACCAGGGTGACCACTCCGGTCAGCAGCGAGAGCGCGGTCAGGTAATCGAATGTATAGGTCAATGGTTCCCAGAGCGTGTTCGCGTAGAGGTCGGCGGCGGCCAGGACCCGGGTCACCGGAAGGTTCGCGGCCGCCGCGGCCGCGAGCACCTCAGACCGTTCGCCACGGACCCACAGCTGCGCCTGCCCGTAACTCGCGAGGTCGGTCGTGCCGCTCAGCGGGACCAACGCCACCGGGTATCCGCCGTACTGGGCGGGCAGCGCGGGAGTGTTGACCACCCGCACGGTCCCGCCGAGCACGTCACGGCTGCCCCAGTTGGCCTTCTGCACTCCGGCCGGGACCTTCCCCGACGCGACGATCGTGGGTATCTGCGACTGGCTGCCCGCACGCAACGGCGCCAGCAGGTCGTGCATGGACTCGCCGCCGAGAGACGTGTTCCAGTAGGCGACCCGCTCGAACGTGTCCGGGTCGACTCCGAGCAGGTCGGTCACGACCCCGCCGAGACGGGCCGAGCCCCACCGCACCACAGAGGTGGCCCGGCCGGCGAGCGACGGGGGGATCTCGGCCGGCGACCTCAGGGTGAGCACGACATCCGTGCCCGCGTAGAGCCGTGCCTCGTCGGCGATCGTGGTTCGAACCGAATCGGTCACAGTGGAGCCGAAGCTCGCCAGGGCGACCGGCATCGAGGTCGCGCTCGCGAGCAGCGCGACCAACACGGCCTGGCGGGTGATCCGGCGTCCGGCCAGGAACCTCGCCGCCCCACTGGAGGTGGACGTGGCCCTTCGGCTCCGCAGGACCAGCACCGTGAACCGCGCGACAAGGATGGTCAAGCCCCCGACCACCAGGATCGGGACGACCAGCAGCCGGCCCGGGACGTGCACGACGACGCCGAGCGCGGGGTCGGTACCGACGCTCTTGCGCTCGTCCCCGAGCCACCCCCACGCCAGCGGCGCCGCGACGAGCAGCAGCACCTCGTAGGGCAGCAGGCGCAGCACCCTGATGTGGCGTCGCGCTCGCACCTGGTCGGCCAGTCCCCGACTCGTCAGTCCGGAGACGACGAGGACCACGGCGATCTCCAAGGCGAGCGTCACCGCGGCGGCGATGGCGGCGCCGGGCGCGGCCTCGGCCGAGATGACGGGGTCGGGCCCGGCCCGGCTCACGAGGAACCAGGCACCCGCCCAGCCGGCGATCGTGCCGACGAGTAGTGCCGGCGCCGCCTCCAGGACACCTTTGACCGCCAGCGCACCCGCTCCGACGCCCCGTGCCGCGAGCATGGTCAGCTCCCGCTGGCGACGCCGGACCCAGTAGGCCGCGGCCGCGCCGACCACGACGAGTCCCACCAAAGCGCCGGTCGCGGCGATCGGGGCCACGGGGTGCAGGAGCGAAGCTCGGACCAGGTCGGCGCGGCCGGTGATGCTCGGCATGCTGGACGAGACGAAGACTCCGTTGTCCTGGCCATATATGTCGTCGTCCGTCGGCTCGGCCAGGGCCGGCCTGGCGGCGTTGAAGCCATCCACCATCCGGCGGGCTTGGTCGATGTCGAGGCCGAGGTCGGTCAGGGGGAACGCGATCCGGTGCCTCGCCGTGCCCGATCCCACGCCGCCGAAGCTGGGACCGAGGAACTCGGACGGCAGGCTGAGAAAGGCAGGCTCGTCGATGAAGAGCGTCTCCGGCGCAGGGTTGTTGCCGGCCGGCAGGTCGTAGACCCCCCGCAGGTCGCACCACCATGGCTGGTCGGGCTGGTCGCGCAGGCTGCGGTAGATGGCCACGACGGGCAGCGTGACCGTCGGCTCGCCGCCCTTGATCCGGGCGATCGTCATCTCATCGCCGACTGTGATGCCGGCGAACTCCGCGTACACGTCGGGCACCCAGACCCCGGCTCCACCGGTGCCGTCGACCACCTGAAGGTGCTCCGGAGAGTCTTGGCGATAGACGAGGTACATCGGGTAGGTCGTCTGGCCCGGAATCTCGCTGTTGCCGTAAACGACCGGCGTGATCAGGGTCGTCTCGGCGGGGCCCAGCAGTGGCACCGAGGCCGCGGCGAGACTCGTGGCTTCGGTGCGTCGCTCGACGGCGGCCGCGTAGTCCGGATTGTACGGGTCCTCGGCATTGCCCTTCGGCGTACCGAGGGTGCTCTCGACGGTCGCGCCGACGGACCACTGACACGACGCGGCGAGTTGGTGGTGCAGGGCCGCGCTGCGGGAGGAGGAGAGGAAGGGGAGGGCCGACGCGGCAGGTACCGTGGCGATGGCGCCCGCCGCGAGCAGGGCGACCGCGACGCCAGCCCGGCTCAGCAGAAGGAACGGTCCACGCCACCACGGACCCGTGGTGAGCACGCCGAACGGCCGCCACCGTGCCCGTGGTCGGGTTGGCTGCCCGCTGCGGTTCGACGCCACCATGTCTCCTCTCGGGAGCCCCAGACTAGGTGGCGGCTTCCGAGCCGAGCAAATGGCGGTGCCCAGCGCCGACCCGTGGCGTGCGAGTGGTTAGTCGTGGCGCTCGGCGCTCGCCTTCGAGCCGCTGGGCGCCGTCGGCGTCGACGCGGTGACATAACGTACGTCGGTGAACAGGACGCGGTCGTGCAAACCGCGCCGGCGCCCGTCGGTCAGGACGAGAACCATTCCGACCAGCCAGAGTGGGGCGAGGGCGAGGCCGATGACGGCCCGGGCGAACGCGTGGGGCAGCGACAACCGGTGACCGTCGCGGTGCTCCACGACGGTGCCGGTGGCGAGGCCACCGACGGTACGGCCGGTCGTCGTCCACAGCACCGTGAAGTAGAGCAACGGGACCGTCTCGGCGATGGCCGACGTCGCTCCGGCCAGCCACCGCGGTACCGTCACGGGCGACAGCGCTGCCCACATCAGTTCGGGAACGGTCGCCACGATCAGCGCGAGCAGGGTCACGACCAGGCCGTCCACGATCAGGGCGACCATTCGGGAGACGAGTCCGGCGTACCGGCTACCGCTCACGGTGCCTGTGCAGCAGACTGCCGACGAGTGACTCGACACGATCGTCAGCCCCGGCCGTGACGTTGCGGAACCGCTCGGCGGCATGGCTGACGACGCCCCGGCTCTGCTCGCGCAGCAGCTCCTCCACCAGCCGACTGTTGGTCAGGTCCTCGATCACCAGCGGTATCACCCGCTCCCGCAGGGACGGGATCGCGGCGTCGATCAGGTAGGGGATCAGCGTGTCCACGATCCGGGGTGCCACCCGCCGGCCAGCCCAACCGACGACAGAGTCGAGGCCCTCGCCCAGTGCCGCCTGGGCCTGACCACTCTCCACAATGGCCCGTCCGCGCTGCCGGGCTGACGCCGCCACCTCCGTCAGCACACGAAGCATGCGACCGGCGAGGCCGGGGCCGCCGGGCTCATCGGCGCTCCGGTGCACGACCCGGGCGCCCGCCGAGACAGCGCGCATTCCCAATCTCGCGGAGCGGGACATCAACGCCATGGTGAGCGGGCATGGCCCCGGTCGGGCCTGCCACCTGGCCCGGGCATGGCCGTCGATATCGCCCACTGCCGATCCCCCTTTGGCCGAGCTGGCGAGCAGGGGCATGGTGGCACGGGCTCGGCGCTGGTCACCGCCCCGTCGAGCCGACACTACGCGTGTCACACCTTGCGCGAGCATGCCTTTCGTAATGCCACGCAGACTCTGCGGCCCTGGTTTCTCGCCGTTTCCGCTTCACCTGCCGCGTCAGCTGTATCAGGATGTGGCTGCGGTGAACTGGTGATGGGAGGGCCGCGTGGAAGGGCTGCTGCTGATCGCGGTACTCGGCACCACCGTACTGGTTGGCACGACCATCGGGGGCCGCTATCGCGTGGCGCCGCCCGTCCTGCTGATCGCGCTGGGCGCGCTCATCGGACTCCTGCCGCCCTTCGAGCATGTGTCGTTGCCCCCTGGGGTGGTGTTGGCGCTGTTCCTTCCGGCCATCCTCTATCGCGAGAGCCTGGTGATCAGCCTCCACGAGATCCGCGCCAACTTCGCCGCCATCACCCTGCTCGCGGTGCTGCTCGTGTTGATCTCGACGGTGGCGGTCTCGTTCACCGCACAGGCGCTGGGAGTCGCGCCAGCGGCGGCCTGGGTGCTCGGCGCGGTCCTTGCTCCGACCGATGCTGCGGCGGTTGCGGGGCTCGCCAAGCGGATGCCACGCGGCATCCTCACCACCCTGCGGGCGGAGAGCCTTGTCAATGACGGCACCGCGCTGGTCGTCTTCAGCGTCACCGTCGGGGTGATCGCGGGCGACGCGGCTCCTGGCGCGCTCGGACTGGTCGGCCTCTTCGTCGGCTCGGCCGCGGCCGGTATCGTCGCCGGCGTTCTGGTCGGCCTGGTCGTGATTCTCATCCGCCGCCACATCGACGACCCGATGCGTGAGGGCGGGCTGAGCATCCTCACCCCGGTGGTGGCGTTCCTGTTGGCGGAGTGGGTCCACGGCAGTGGCGTACTGGCCGTGGTGGTGGCGGGTCTGCTGATCTCCTACGCCGCGCCGCGGGTGATCCGCGCTCGTTCCCGCATCGTCGCGTTGGCCTTCTGGGACCTGTTCACCTTCATGCTCAACGGCAGCCTGTTCGTACTGCTCGGCACACAGGTGCCCCGAGCGCTGATGGGCATCACGAGCCATGGACCGAGGCAGGCGTTCGGCGTCGCCGCGCTCATCGCCGTCGTCGTGGTGCTCACCCGGATGGCGTGGCTGCATCTCGCTATCGGCAGCCTTCAGACGATCGACCGTAGGGCTTCTCGCCGGGGACGTCGATTCAACTGGCGCGAGCGGACCGTGGCCGGCTGGGCCGGCTACCGCGGCGCGGTCTCGCTCGCCGCCGCCCTCGCCGTGCCCGTCACCACACACGCCGGCGCATCCGTCGTGGACCGGGACCTCATCATATTTGTCACGGTCACTGTTATCGTCCTCATCATGTTGGTCCAGGGGATCACCCTGCCCGTCGTCGCCACGTGGGCGGGATTGGCCGGCGATCCGGCACGCGAGGACGAGGTGCGGCAGGCCCAGATCCGCGCCACCGAGGCCGCCCTGCGTGCCCTCCCGGAGGTGGCTGGCAACGTCGGGGCGTCGCAGGACGCCGTCGAGCGCCTGCGCGTCGAGTACCAGGACCACCTCGACGACATCCGTGTTGCCGGCGACGACGAGACGAACCAGCAGCGGGACCTTTCCCGCCGACTGCGCCTGGCAGTACTCGAGGTCAAGCGCAGGGAGATCACCCGGCTGCGGGCCGTCAACGAGATCGACGACACGGTCCTGCGGGAGGTGCAGTCGGCTCTGGACATCGAGGAGATCCGCCTGCTCGGGCCACGGACCGAGGAATGACCACAGCTCAACCCGGTCTGGCGCAGAGTGCACCGCTGGCTCCTCGTCCCCCGGTCGATGGCGGGGCTGTTTGGGCCTGATCACGGCTCATGCCGTCTTACGCTGAGGTCGGCTGGGCGGCAGAGCGTTGGCAGGCATGGGAGCGGCGTGGTGAGCCTCCGGATGGCCCGTCGAGGCTACGCACTACTGGCCGCGCTTCTCATTGGCGGCTACTACCTTGTGCCGGGGCTGCGCCCGTGGAGCGTGGCGGCCATTGGCACGCTGGGCGTGCTCGCGATCGCCTACGGAATGGCCCGGTTCAGACCCCAGCGATGGCGGGCCTGGTGCTTGGTCGCGTTGGCGGTGGCGCTCCTGGCCGTCGGCGACGTGATCTTTACCCTGCTCGCTGGGCGGGGCCCAACGCCGCCGCCCTACCCAGGCGTCCCCGACCTGTTCTATGTGCTCGCCTACCCGGCGCTGGCGGTAGGGGTGTTGTGGCTGGGCCAGCCGCAACTGCCATCCCGGGACTGGCCCATGATCCTCGACACCGCTGCGCTCACCCTGGCCGGGTCGCTGCTGGTATGGCTCCAGATCATCCGGCGTGCGATCGCCACTGAACACCTGACTGGGCTCGCTCTCGCGACCGCCGTCGCGAGCTGGGTCGGTTACGTCGCGGTGCTGGCGTCATCGGCCCGGGTTCTGCTTGCCTGGCGTACGAACGCGGCCCTTGCTCTCGTTGCCGCCGGCGTCTTCTCGTACCTGGTGGCCGACTTCTTCTATTCGGAGGAGATCGTCGCTGGTTCGTGGACGACCGGAACTCTCATCGATCTCGGATACCTGGGCTTCAGCGTGCTGTGCGGGGCGGCGGCGTTGTCCCGATCGATGGGTCTGGTCACCTCCGTGATGGACAACCACTACCAACTGCGGCTGCTGCGGTTGGCTGTTGTGGCGGCGACGTTGCTCGTCGCGCCGACCATCCTGCTCGCGGAGACGTCCGCGGGTGAGATCGAGACAGTGGCGGCTATCTCCGTGGTCTCGGCCGCGATCGGACTGCTGGTGTTGGGCCGGCTCAGCTTGACCATGCGCGCCTACCAACGACGTGCCAGCCGGGAACAGGCGGTGCGCCGGGCGTCCCGCGCGCTTGTGGTCGCGACGAGCGAAGACGACGTCGTGTCGGCCATGCGGGTCGCGATGCGCGACATGCTGCGCCGCGGATCACCGTTCCACGTTGGGCTGATGGCGGGCGCGGCGCCGGCCGACGCGGCATATGGGCTACGGATGCTCGGCAGTCTCCACGGTTGGCCTGGCACGGTGATCGGCGAACTCGCCCTGCCGCTCACCGAGCTGGCTGTCCAGGATCAGGCGACGGCACCCGCGACTCGCGACGCGGCACATCCGTCCCGGACGTTCGTCCTGACTGCACCGCTCACGGAGCTGGTCGAGGTCGATGCCAGTCTGCGGACAATCGCGGATCAGGCGGGTTCGGCATTGGATCGCATCGAGCTCACCGAACAAGTGCACGCCGAGGAGCGCGAGCGCTATTTCCGTACGCTCGTGCTCACCAGCGAGGACGTGACCCTGATCAGCCGGGACGGTCGTGTCGTGTACGCAACTCCCTCAGCGTCGTCGATGTTCGGATACGACCCGACCGGGCGGCGGCAGGACCAGCTCATCCTGGACCAACCGCCCGATGTCCACCGGCCCGCGCCGCAGCCCCCCGAGGCAGCTGAATTGGCCGAGAGTCACCTCGGATACATCAACCGTCTTGACAAGACCGTGGAGACCCGGTGGCGATCCCGGGACTTGACGCGGGATCCGAGTGTCAGCGGCATCGTGACCACGCTTCGTGACGTCACCGCTGAGCGGCACATGGAGCGCGACCTCGCGTTCCGAGCCAGCCACGACCTGCTGACGGGGCTGGCCAACGCGGAGATGTTCCGCGACGAGCTCTACGCCCACCGCAACCGGCGACGCGGCGACCATCCGGGCGGCACAGCCGCGCTATTCATTGACCTCGATAGCTTTAAGGCGGTCAACGATGCCCACGGACACCAGGTGGGCGACCAGCTACTCGCCGAAACCGGACGCCGAATCAGCTCCTGCGTTCGCAAGGATGACCTGGCCGCGCGGCTGGGTGGCGACGAGTTCGCCGTCCTGCTGCGAGCCATGCCCAGCGTCGAGGCCGCCGAGGTCATCGCGCA
This sequence comes from Micromonosporaceae bacterium, assembly GCA_036557785.1. GTDB lineage: Bacteria > Actinomycetota > Actinomycetes > Mycobacteriales > Micromonosporaceae > DATBGZ01. The sequence goes on along the minus strand of DATBGZ010000003.1, from coordinate 9,094 downwards.
GTGCATCGTCGACTCGGCCGCACGACCCGTCCGGCTCGGACACGTCGAGCTGACCTGTACGGTGAGCATCGGGCTGGCGTACGCCGACGAGGGTGGTGACCTCGACGAGTTGGTGCACCAGGCGGACACCGCGCTCTACAGCGCCAAGGCAGCCGGCAAGGGAGTGTGGCGCCGTTACCGCGACGACATGCCACACGTGCGGACCATCCCCGGCCGTTAGGTTCCGCCAGGCGCCGCGTACGTGGAAGGATGGCGAGGCAGCACGCCGGCCGCGACACTGTCGGAGCGCCGGGATACGGAGCGGGTGACATGGCAACGGCTGCGGGTGGTCCGGCCAGGATAGCGATCGTCGGGGGCGCTGGGAGGACGGCACGGTGCTCTCCGCTGAGGACTTGTCGGCAGCGTGCGAGCGACTGTACGGCGAGCACACGTACACCGCCCATCGCGCAGATCTTCTCGACGCGATCAGGGCAGTGGTACCAGCGCGGAGCATCCGCCTCGGGTGCCGCTGTGTCGAGGTCATCGCCACCGATAGACACCCGCAGTTGCGGTTCGCGAACGGCGACACGGTCGAGGTCGACGTCGTCGTGGGCGCAGACGGACGGCGACCTCGCACCACTCGGATCCCGGAGCTGAGCCACGGTCGCTCGCTGATCAACCACCTGCCCGACGGCCCCGAGCAACGGCAGCGCGACGTTTCATTCGCTTCCGCCGATCCACTCGTGGCGAACGGATGGATCTATGGCTACGATCCCGACGACGAACTGGCCGCTTCGGCGGGGACGCCATGACCGGCACGCCAGCCCAGTCGGGCAGCGATCCAGCCAAGCTGGCCAACCAAGTCGATCTTCTTCCACCGACCCACGCCTACGGAGGGCCGACGCGATGACACCGTACGCAACCACTCCCCCGGACCCGAGCCCGCCACAACAGTCGACGCAGCCGGTTCCGCGATCCGTCGTCAGCGCCGAACAACAGCGCCGCGAGCACGTCCTCGTGGACCAGGTCATCGCCTCATTTGAGGCCGCGCACGACGTCCGGCTGAAGTTCCTCATGCAGGCCCTCACGCGCCACCTACACGCCTTCCTGCGCGAGGTGCGGCTCACGGAGGCGGAGTGGAACAGAGCGATCGGCTTTCTCACCGACGCTGGGCACATCACCGACGACCGACGGCAGGAGTTCATCCTGCTCTCCGACGTGCTCGGCGCATCGATGCAGACCATCGCGATCAACAACGAGGCGTACGCCAACGCCACCGAGGCCACCGTGTTCGGCCCCTTCTTCGTACACGGCTCCCCGCAGATCCCGCTCGGCGGCGACATCGCCAACGCGGCTCCCGGCGAGCCCTGCTGGGTCGAGGGCACGGTCACCGACACCAACGGCACACCCCTGATCGGGGCGCTGATCGAGGTATGGCAGGCCGACCAGGACGGCTACTACGACGTGCAGTACCCGGACGGACGCCTCGCCGCCCGAGGCCACCTGCACACCGATGAGAACGGCGCATACCGCTTCTGGGCACTCACGCCCACGCCCTACCCCATCCCCCACGACGGGCCCGTCGGGAAACTGCTCGCCGCAGTGGGTCGCTCGCCCATGCGCGCCTCCCATCTGCACTTCATGGTCAGCGCCCCACATCAACGCACATTGGTCACCCACATCTTCGTCGCCGGCGACGAACTGCTCACCAAAGACGCCGTCTTCGGCGTCAAGGAATCACTGATCCACACGTTTGTGTCCCACCCGGCCGGAGAATCCACCCCCGACGGCCGTGACCTTGCCGGACAGACCTGGACCAGCGTGCGCTTCGACATCGTGCTCGCCCCAGCCACCACACCCACTGCCCCGCGGGTCCTTCGGGCGTCCCCGCCATGAGGCCGCGGACGGCATCGCGCGACGGAACCGCGCGATGCGATGTCGATGCGGGCCGACACGGTCGCCTCGTCCTGACCGGCGATATCGCCTCCGTCATGGGCGCGGCGTGCGTCCCTCTGGTTCTCATCTCTTCGCTCGTCGGGTCATTTCGGTCCTCGCCGCACCGAGTTGGGCCGCCGATGGTGATCCTTCGACGAGTTGGCCGAACCGGTCGAGCAGTGCCCGGCTGACTGCGGCGAGGCTTCGTAGCTGGGTTCGGCTGAGCCCGTCGAAGACCAGACGCTGGACCAGCTCGACATGTGCCGGCGCGGCCGCCCGGATTGCGGCCAACCCGACGTCGGTGAGCTCGACAAATGCCCCCCGGCGGTCGTCCGGACACTCTCGGCGCTGCACCAGATCGCGGCTGGCCATGCGCGAAAGCTGCTTGGAGACCCGGCTCTTCTCCCAGCCGAGGCGCGCGCCGAGTTCGAACATCCGCAAGGAGCGCTCGGGCACGTCAGTCAGTGCGACGAGCACGTCATAGTCGGGTAGCGACAGTCCGCTGACTGTCTGTAGATGCCGGTTCAGGATGGCGGACAGCTGAGCATTGAGGTCGAGCCAACCGCGCCAGGCCCGTTGTTGCTCGTCGTCGAGCCACCGAGTTTCAGCCACGACTGTGGATTCTACCTGTGATGGTTGACACATCTACTACTCGGGTCAAGACTGATTGTTGACATGGAAACCGTTCGGCCGTCTCCAAGATCTCGATTGCCGCCGAGCGACGACCGCCCGCTCAACGAGGAGAGGATTGCCATGGGCAGCTGGAACTTTCTCGACCCGGCCAGCAAGGACACCCTCCTGGCGTTGGTGCAGCGCGAGGCCGAGGGCATGTTCTCTCTCGTCGGTTCCGACGAGCAATGGATGGCCCCGACCGGCGCGGGTCACTGGCAGGCCAGAGATGTCGTCGGCCACCTGGTCGATACGACGGAGACCTATTTCGTGAGTTTCGACGCGGCCAGGGGAAACGGCGCACCGCCACCGCTGGTGCCGCTGTCCGATATGGCGGTGCATGTCGATGCCGGTGCGCAATCTTTCCGCCAAGTTCCGCGGGCCGAGCTCGTCGCGCGATGCCGCGCGGACTTCGACAAGATGATGGGTATTTTCACCTCGCTCACCGACGCCGAGTGGAGCGGGCTCATGGTGCCGCACAAGTACATGGGCCCGCTGCCGGCGAGCTTCTATGCGGTCTTCCAACTCGTCGACTACAGCGTGCACAGTTGGGACATCCGCCAGGGCGTGGGTAGGGCTCATGCGCTGGCCGGCGACTCGGCCGACATGCTCGTGCCGCTGTGCTTCATCTTGTGGGGTGCCACTCCCAAGGTCGCCCCGGGCACCGAGCCATTCCAGATCGGCATCCGGATCACCACGGGTCCCCACGCCGGAGACAGCGTAGCCTCGGTCAGCCCCGAAACCGTCGCGATCGTTGCCGGCGACGCCACCGCGCTCCCGGCCATCATCGAGTTCGACCCCGCCAGTTTCGTCCTGACCGCCTACGGGCGCACCAATACGGGTACCGTCCGGGGAGACGCCACCCTCGCCCACCGCTTCCTGACCGGATTCTTCCGGATCTGACCTGGAGCACCATGTCCATTGATCTCGATGCCATCACCAAGGACCGCGAGCGCATCCGGCGCCAATACCTGCGCGACGAAGCGGCGCGACCCCACAGCACTGCTCGGGGTATCCATCACGCAGCACTGCTGAGTTCCGACGTCCGAGCGACGATCGAGTTCTATCAGGGAGTGCTGGAGTTCCCGCTGACCGAGATCTTCGAGAACCGCGACTACGCGGGCTCCAACCACTTCTTCTTCGACGTCGGCACCGGCAACCTGCTCGCCTTCTTCGACATGCCCGGCTTGGACCTCGGCCCATATGCGGAGGTCCTCGGCGGGCTGCACCACATCGCGATCTCGGTCACGCAGGAGAAGTGGGACTACTTACGCGCGAAACTCGACCAGGCCGGGGTCACCTACCAGGTGGAGTCCGGTACGTCTGTCTACTTCAGAGGTCCGGACGGCGAGCGCCTCGAGCTGCTCGCGGATCCGCTCGGCGAGATGTACGGAACCAAGGTTCTCTGAACCGGGAGGTAGACGCCCCAGCTCGGCGGCCCGCCGCGGCCATGCCGGGCCGCCCCGGCGGTCGAGCTTGAAGCTGCACGTTGCCGGGTTCGGCAACTTGTCCAGGACGGTTACCGTGGTTCGGGCCACGGGTCGACCGCACCGGGTGGGCACACCGGCCATCGACAGATTGCTGAATCCCGTTGCGGCCAGATCGTCACATGACGACGTGTATCGCACAATGTCGGGTCTCGTAGCTGCCGTCGGACGGCAGCTTCAGCCGGAGGGCCATCACGGTCGACGACCTCGCCCGGCAGCTACAGCGCGCCCGCGTGCAAGAACGGGAGGACGACCCGCAGCACAACGAAACCCACGCCACCGATCACTGCGGCCAGCACGACGAGCCAGATGACGACCAATCCGAAGGCGGAGGCGACCCCAGCCGCCGCCCTGCGCTGCCGAGCGTGCGGCGCTTCAGGCTCCTCATCAAAGAGCAGCGCTTCGAGTCGGTCACCAGGGTCGCTGGACACGCACCGACGGTACCGCTCCCCATCCAGGGACCGAAGATGACGGCGCGGAGTTTCGGCAGTGGGTGTGGCTGGTAGCGATGTAGCTGCAGGGATAGATCTGAGGCAGCTCTGGACTGCCTGTCTCGGGGTGGCGGTGCCGTTCCGGGCCTTCGCTTCCGAGCCGTTCCGCCGTTCTTCCTAACGGGTCATGATCGTCTTTCCACGCCTGGCGCTCCATCTGCTGAGCACGCGGTTCCAGTACGTCGCGTGGGCCTTGCGGCTCGCCTCGCTCACAGCCGCGGCCACCACTGGCACGTACTGTTCGAACGTCGGCACCGTGAACCCCCAGGTCAGGGTGGTGTGGCGTAGCCAGTGGGTGCTGACCTGTTGGACGGCGACCCAGGGCTGACTTCCTCAGTCCCCTCAGATGACGGACGATGCACTCCATTTTGTCCATGCGCTGCTTCGCGGAACGATGCACCGACCGCGGAACCGGGCGGAGGCAAAGGAGCGCGCTCAGCGGACTATGGCGCGGCGGGTGGTGGCGTAACGATCCATCGGGTCCGGAGGTCTTCGACGACGGTAGCGATGTCGTCGAAGTCGCGGTCGTGGTGCACGAGTACGGCGTCGTGGGCCAGGGCGACGGAGGCGATGATCAGGTCAGGGATCGGCTTGCGGTGCATGCCGGCGGCCAGCATCGTCTCCTGCAGGTCGACTGCGGCGCCCAGGGTGTTGTCGGTGGTCTCCAGCCATACGCACTGCTCGCGCAGGTAGGTCTTGAGGCGCCGGTGGTCGGTCGGGTTGCGTGCGGAGTACAGGATCTCCAGCTCGACGATGGCGCAGGTGGCCAGGACTCCGGTGACGGCCATGGTTTCGAATGTGCGCCGGGCGTGTACGTCGCGCCTGGCCAGCTCGTGCGCGGACTTGTCTAGCAGGAACAGCACGACGCTGGCCGGTCAGGCGACACGCCAGGCACGGGCGCGATCGTCGGTGTCCAAGTCGAGCTCGGCCAGCAGGTCCAGGTAAGCGGCGGTTCGGCGCCGGGCGGCCGCCAGTCGCAGGGCCTCGTTGACCGTGGCGACCTTCGTCGTGGTCCCCAACTCCGCTGCGGCGTCGGCGAGCGCCTCGTCGTCCACGTCAATCACCGTGCGCATCCCTACCACCCCGCCTGATATCAACAGTAGTGGGACAACGATATCACGGCCGACGCTGGCGTGGACTCGTGGGTGTGTCGCGTGTCCATGGGAAGGCCAAGCTGCGTGCGAGCTTCGGCGTCCACCAGGGTCTTGTTCTGTCGATCTCCTGACGGCGGGCGGAGGCTTGGGCCCACGGTCCCAACGGCGGCGCGGCGAATGCGAGCAGTGTGGCGCCGCGATGCCGTGTCGGCCGGTCAGGTGCCCGCATACGTCACTTCCCGGCGGCGCGTACGGCGGCGACGACGAGGTCGGCTCCCTGTTCGGTGGCCTCGACGTATCGAGTGATCTTTCGCCGGGACGATGTGATGTAGCCGGTCCTCCGCAAGCCGACCGGTGGCGTCATTCCGAGTTTCTCGACGAACAGCTTCGAGATCGTCAGCTCGACGCGGGGACGCAGATTGTCGTTGAGCTCGGTCGTGACCGATACGAGATCCTCGGCGGCCAGCAGCTTGAAGACCGCGAAGGACATGACACCAGCGCGCTCAGCAACGAACGGGCCGCCCGCGTGGTCGATCACCAGCCGGGCCAGGCAGTAGGCCTGCTCGAACGGCAGCCGCCGGTCCACCACCGCGATCCGGTGCGCGGCCACGTACGCCGGCGCTCCCGCCGCGCCCCTGCTCGTCACGGCGCCAGCCTTCCACGCATGACGGATTCGAGCCTTGTGGCACGCTGGCCAACAGGCGCCTACCTACGGTCAGCGCGCGCACCCGCGTAGCCCAACGCCGATTGCGTGACATGCGCCGTGAGTCGCTTGGTGACCTCGCGGCGTCGGGAGCGTTCGGTGTGCCGGCCGTGGTCCTACGTGACGCTGCCGATGGCCGACGGCCGGAGGGGTTACGGAGCTTGAACGGACGGCCGAGGTAACGATAAGCGCCGCGTCCCATCAGGAGGAATGCCGAGCCCCGTGCGGGTGAGCGATGTCGGATGATCGCGGCGCAGGGAGGTCTTCCGGCCCAGTTGCCGATACTGTCTCGTCTGGCTTGGTTGACAGAAAGACCGCAATCACTAGAAGGGTGACGAAGGTGCCCACCAAGTAGTTGCGCACCCAGTCTTCGGACAGGAGGAAGTCAACGTCTAGGGTGCTTACGATGCCGACCGCCACTGCCGACACGATACTCAAGCCAACGACGATCCAGGGTGCGGCCGCCGCCAGCCGCTGGAGGAGTCTGCGCCATGGGCCGCTCGGTGCGCCCACAGCGACAACAGCGATCATTACCAAGAACAAGGCGACTGAAAGTTCGATCCCCAGCGGCGGCAAGGGAGCGCTTCCGTTGCAGACCACCACGGGGTTGTTGTATATCAGGGCTCTGGCAGTCTCGGTGTCGCCGACTCCGTTGACGAGGTAAAACATCGTCAGGGCCGGGACAACGATCGAAGCGGTCCACCTAGCGAGCAGGGTCGCACCACGTCCAACAAGAGTTAGCTCCATCAGGCTCGCGATGGCGTAGAAGAGCATGATGGTGGCCAGGCCAAAGGGCAGACCGGCTATGAGCTCCTCGGTAGCCGCACGCCCGCGCGCAATCTTAAGGTCTTCGCCGCCCATGACCGAATAGACGAGCGTTGCGATCGTGAGCGCGAAGAAGGCAGAGGCCAGAGCAAGTGCGACGCGGCCATCGGTGGCGGGCAGCCGATGGCTCTCGTCCTGGGCCTCTCGACGGCGGGTCAGCACCATCACGAGCGCGGCAAAAGCGAAACCGGCCAAGAGACCGGTCAGCTGGGCGTAGTTGTCGGAGATCTTGACGAAGTCGAGAGCTGGTCCTGGACAACTGGAGCTCAGATTCACGTCGACCCCATCCGGTTGGAGTTGCGGGTCTCCTGACCCTAGAGGCGACGGCACATCAAAGCATCGTCTAATCGGATCTTCCGTGTCGTTGTAGGGCCGATTGGCACCGTCGCGCACCGCGACCGTCGTGCTCACCGCCGTCTTCGGAGGCGTGCCGGCCATCAACTCCGACCTGTGGTGGAAGGCCACCCACCTGTCCGGCTACGGTCTCGGCTGGGCCATCGCCATCCTGCTGGTCACCGACCGCTGGCACCGCGTCCCGCTCGGCGCCGCGCTCTCAGCGCTCGCGACCTGGGCCATCGACCTCGACACCTCCACCACGATCTGCGCCTCCTGATCGCCGCCATCACTATCTGGGCCGCCCTACGGCTTGTCCGCATTCTTGCCTCCAGCCTTCGCGGTGTCGAAGCCGCTGCGAGCAACGCCGTCGCCGGCCCCAACCACACAAGGCAATGAGTTGCCCAGCTCGGGGCCAACTTGCCCGGCATCGCGTCGTCCTGGACGCATCTCAGCGGTGGCGCTTACCCAAGGTTGGAAGCCCGGCGCTGCTTGTCCGAACCGACGAGCCCTGACCGCGACGACGGTCGGCTAAGTCGGCCATCTCGCGTTCCCTGCGGGCGGCCCGGACGCGGGCCTCGCGCTGACGCTCCTGTCGGAACGCAGCGATCTCTGCTGTGCGTGCGTCGGGATTCTCCTCGGCACGGTCTGCTTCGGCGGCGACGAGGAGGTACGACGTCGCACGACGCCGCGCCTCAGCGACTCGCAGACGTCTCAGCTTCTCGAAGCAGACTCTGCAGCCCTGAGCTTTGCGGGACGGACGACAAGCCACCGGAGCGTTCAGAGGAATCGCGGCATCGCAGATGGCCTTGCCCGTGCGCGAGGGGTCCGGCCGGTGGACCTGCGAGTCCACGAGGACGTACAGGTTGTACTCCGCCCAGGAAGTTTCGCGGTCCATCTGCGCGATTCTAGTGTCGTGCGTCTGAAGTTGGTTGACGGTTTGCGGCGTGGTGGAGGATGTCGTGGGCGGGCTTGGTCCAGAGGAACGGGTGGCAGCGCTCGTTCCAGCCGTCGATGAACCGGCTGATCGCGGTGATGAGTTCCTTGACGCTGGTGAACGTGCCGCGCCGGATTGCCTGACGGGTGATGATGCCGAAGAAGACTTCGACCAGGTTCAGCCATGATCCTGATGTCGGAGTGAAGTGCAGCGTGATCCGCGGATTGCGGGCCAGCCATGCGTTGATCTCGGCGTGCTTGTGCGTGTGGTAGTTATCGCAGACCACATGCAGCTCGCGGCGGGGGTAGGCCCGAGCGACCTTCTTGAGGAAGTCGAGGAACTCGGCCTTGCCGTGCCGGTCGTAGCAGGCGTCGGTCACCTTGCCGGTGGCTACCTCCAGCGCCGCGAACAGGGTTGTCGTCCCGTGCCGCACGTAGTCGTGCGTCGCTTTCTCGGGTAGGCCGGCACGTAGCGGCAGGATCGGCGCGGTGCGGTCCAGTGCTTGGTTATCCGGGGTAATTGATCATGATCGCCGTGTTTGTGCAGGTAGACCGCTTGCGGTCGCGTCCGCAAGCGTAGCGACGGGCTGGCTGTTGGCTTGGTGGCCCAGCTGGCGGCGAAGGGCTAGGTTCTCGCCGTGA
>DATBGZ010000002.1:0-5227 GCA_036557785.1 Micromonosporaceae bacterium | reverse complement strand
CGCGGGCCTCGGCTTCGGCGTTGGCGTGCGATACGCCGCGATCCCCGCCCCGATCGTCGCTGCCTGCTCGGAGCGGAAGTTCCCGCTGCTGGAAGTGCCGCTGCCCACGCCCTTCATCGCGATCACGCAGGCGGTTGCGCGCAGGATCGCGCAGCAGGAGGTCGCATCGCTGCAGCAGGCGCTCACCTACCAGCGCCGTATCTCCCGCTCGGCGATCCGGGCCGGCCTGGCCGGCGTCGTCAGCGAACTCAGCAAGGAACTGCGGTGCGAGGCCGTCGCCCTGGACGAGTACGCGGCCGTGATGGCGTCGTCGGTCAGGCAGGGCGGGCTGCTGGAACTGGTGACTAACCGGTGGGATGAGTTCGTGCCCGATGCCCGGCGGGGAATCGTCGGGGTGACGACCGAGCACGGCATGCTCGAGATTCAGACCCTGCGGGGCCGGGCCGCCGTCGTCGGCTGGCTGGCCCTCCAGCGCGCCACGCCCCTGTCACCGACCGACCGCCTGCTGCTCAACCAGGCGGTCAGCCTGATCACCCTGCAGCTGGACTGGCCAGCGGAGCTCATCGCGGCTTACCACTCGCTCGGCGGGACTCTCCTGGACCTGCTGCTCGACCCGGCCCAGGACGCCGCGACGCTCGTTCGTCACCTGCGCCACTTCGGCTTCGAGGCCGGCAGTCCGGTGGTGCTCGCGGTGGTCACGGCGCCTCGTGGGCACAGGCGGCTGCTCGGCATCGTGTCGGACACGCTCGAGCGCGCGTCGCGTCCGCACGTGGTCTGCATGGTCGAGAGCGGGATCGCCGTGCTGATGATGACCCGCGACGCCGCCGACCTGATCGACGTGCTGGACCACGCGCTCCACGGCGTCGGCAAGATCGCTATCGGCGTCAGCGGATCGATTCCGCAGACCACGGCCGCGCGAGGAGTAGCGCCGGCCGAGCTGGCCGCGGCCGCCGCGCGACGCGAGCAACGCCGGGTCGGCTGGTTCGACGACCTGACGCTCAGCGCGGTGCTCGCGGACGAGGCAGTCCGGTCGCGTGTCTGGACCCTGGCCCGGCCGGCCCTGGACGCGCTGGTGCGCGACTCGGCCCCGCGAGAGACGGACCTGGTGGCGTCGCTGGAGGCCTTCTTGCACCACAACGGGTCGTGGGAGGCGGCCGCCCGCGCGCTGGGCGTGCACCGGCACACGCTGCGCGCCCGCATCTCCCGGGTAGAAGAGCTCACGGGACTGTCTCTCGATGTGGCTGAGAACCGCGTCATGCTGCTACTGGGACTAATGAGTCGGCCGAACGGCCTGAGGAATTCGTAGCTCCTGACAGGATCGACAGTTCGTCCAGGCGCGGATCGGGAAATTCGACAATCCGTCCATATATCGCCGGAGCGCCGAATTTTACCCTGGTCTCACCAACGCGGCGAAAACGCCACAGCGGTAGCCCAGCTAGGAAGCGGTCCGTCGCCGCGTGCTGGTCACCCCTGGCTCCCGGAAGGAACTCCCCCAATGTCCCAAAGCGGTGGACTCAAGCGGTCCCTCGGCCTGTGGGCGATTGTTGGCCTCGGTCTAGGCTACATGACGCCCACCGTTCTTTTTGACACGTTCGGCATCGTCACGAAAGAGACCCACGGGGTGGTGCCGCTGGCCTACCTGGTGGCGCTCGTCGTGATGATCTTCACGGCGATCAGCTACGGCCGGATGGCCAAGCTCTTCCCCACGGCGGGCTCGTCGTTCACCTACGCCCGCGAGGCCATCCACCCGAAGGTGGGCTTCGTCGTCGGCTGGGCGGCACTGCTCGACTACCTGCTGCTCCCGCTGGTCAACGCGGTGATCATCCGCCTGTACATGGAGTCCCTGTTCCCGTCCGTGCCGGGGTGGATCTGGGTCGTGGCGTTCGTCGCCTTCATCACCGGGCTCAACGTGTGGAGCCTGAACTCGACCGCGAAAGTCAACTTCACCCTGGTCGTGTTCGCGGTCGTCATGATCGCGGTGTTCATCGCGCTGGCGGTCATCCAGCTGTCCCGCGGCATGGGCTCCGGCACCCTGTTCACGGCCGCCCCGTTCATCCACTCCGGCATCGGGTTCTCCGCGGTACTCACGGGCGCGACCGTGGTCTGCTTCTCCTTCATCGGCTTCGACGCCATCACGATGTACGCCGAGGAGGCGCGCAAGACCACTGACGTCGCGAAGGCGATCATCATCTGCCTGCTCATCGGCGGTGGCATCTTCCTGGCCGCCGGTCACGTGGCGCAGGCGGTCTTCCCGGACGTCTCCGGCTTCCACATGACCGACGACACGCTGCCCGAGATGGCGCTCAAGGTCGGCGGCAAGTTCTTCCAGGTGCTGTTCATGGCCGCCGCCTTCGCCGCCACCGTCGCCTCGGCGCTGGCCTCGCACGCCAGCGTGTCCCGGCTGCTGCACGTCATGGGCCGCAACGGTGTCCTGCGCCCGATGCGCCTGTGGGGGTACGTCTCCCCGCGCCGGCACACGCCGGTGTACGCCACGATCGCCGTCGGTGCGGTCTCGCTGCTGGCCGTCGCGCCGAGCCTGGAGCTCGTCTCGTCCATGATCAACTTCGGGGCCCTCGTCGCGTTCACCGCGGTGAACCTCTCGGTGCTCGCCTGGTTCGCCGTGCGGCGCCGCCAGTTCCGCACGGTCAAGCAGGTCGCCACCAACATCGCCCTGCCCGTGATCGGCATGGGGATGACCGGCCTGCTGTGGAGCTTCCTGCACGCTGACGCGCTCATCTCCGGCCTGGTCTGGGTCAGCATCGGCGTGGTCTACGCCGTGGTGCTCACCAAGGTCACCGGCAAGCGCCTGGCCGACCTGGGCATGGACGAGAAGGCGGCGGAACCGGAGCGCGCCCTCGTGGCCGAACCGCGCATCGCCGAGCGGGTGCTGGAAGAAGCCATCCCGGCCGAATCGCGCATCGCCGAGCGGGTGCTGGCCGGCGTGTAACCCGGACGGGCCGCTCCGGCCCGGCAACTCATCAAAGGAACCCTGCACCGGGACCGTCACGCGGTCCCGGTGCAGCGTCATCCCGGGGGCGCCGCGTCCAGGGAGGGGTTCTGGTTGAAGAAGCCCGAGGGCTTGAGCCAGAACGACACCACGTCGACCGGCATGACCGGCCACTCCTCCATGCGAGTGATGTGGTGGATGCCGAACACATACCAGAGGACCACGTCGGTGTTCTCGAGCGATGCGTCGTCCTTGATCCACTCGCTGATGCCGGTGTCGACGGTGGACTGGGTCGGGTAGGCCCCGGCGGGCCAGCGCTCATCCTCGCTGTACCTGGTGACCCAGAGGTTGTGCCCGATCACGGGCGCGCGCAGGTACTGCGGCGCCGACGGATCCATCATCGCGGGGAAGCACCCGCCGGGGACCAGCTTGTAGCCGACGTTCGTTCCGTACTTGTTGACCTTGCCGGGGTTGACGACGCTCCAGCCGCGCTGGGTGGACCAGTTGTAGTCGCGCGCCGACTCGGCCTCCGAGCGGACCGGGGTCGAGCGGGTCACGAGGGCCAGGCCGTAGGGGTTGTCCTCCGACACCGGCGGGGCGGCCGAGTCGGTCTCCATCACCGTGTTGGTGTCGCCGTCGATGTCGAGGTCAAGCCGCGCGATCAGGAAGTGCTGGTGGTACGGCGCGTAGGTGTTCGTGTCCACCACCGTCCCGTACGGCGGCGGCTCGCCTTCGGGATACGGGGTCGCGACCATGAGACCGGTGGCCCGCACCTCGCACTCGATATTGCCGTCCTGGTAGAACCGCCAGTAGATGAGGTATTCGTAGTTGGCCACGGTCGCGTGGGACGACACGACCATGCGCCGCTGCCGGCGGACCTCGGCGCCGGTATGGGCATCGACGTGCTTCCAGAGGACGGCGTTGTCCTCCTCGTGGAGGCAGATCGCGTGCGGGATGTCGTACGGGTCACCCTGGGTGTCGCACAGCGTCGCGTCAAGGTACGCGACCTCGCCCAGGCAGTCGCAGCCGAGTTCGAGGGACCGGGTCATGACGCCGAGCCCCCATTCGCCGATGTCGTAGGCGGTGCGCCGGTAGTGGTCGAAGGTCGGGTCACGGTACGGAACGATCATCTCGGCGAAGGACAGCCGGTAGGCGATATCACGGACGGTGCCATGGTCGTCGAACGTCACCTGGTAGATGACCGGGCCTTCGCGATAGTTGAAGCCGAGCCGCATCGTCCAGTTCTGCCACGTGAGCTCGGCGCCCTCGACGGTGAACGAAGCGCCTTCGGGCTGGGTGATGCGCAACGGCTTGAGGTCAGTGCGCACCTGGGTGCCTCGTACCGAGGGGATGTACTCGCCGTCGGTCGCCGGGTGCCCGTAGTCGTGGTGATCCTCGATCTCGAGCAGTTCGAGCGTATTCATGTCGACCACGAGCTTCAGGCCGGAGATCGGGTGCGCGAACGGGTTCCCGTCCGGCGTCTCCCGGGCCCACAGGTCGCACCAGCCGAGCCGCCGGTGCCGGTGCTGCTCCGGCATGACCGCCTGGCCGTAGGTCCAGACGTCGACCAGGATCAGGCTCAGGTCGGTGAACCCGCGGGCCGCCAGTTTGGCGATCACGTCGGGGTGCTGGCGCATCGCGACGTCGACATCGTGGAATTCGTCGAGGGTGAAGTTCGGCGTGACATCGGGGATGTGCTCGAAGGACACGACCGCGTGGCCGGTCAGGTCGACGGTGGCCTCGTAGGTCTTGTTGTCCTCGCGGTTGAACACGACCGCGAACGAGGTCCGGCGCACCGCATCCCCCGGACGCCACGCCTTGACCTCGCCCTTCGGCGGCTCCTTGAGCTCGATGGACGCGAACCTGTACGTGTCCCGGACGAGTCCTTCACTACGCAAGATAGAGGCGGTCTGCCGGAACTCGTCTGCCGACAGCGGCTCCAACGGGTGCTGCGCCATGCTATGCGACGATATCGCGGGACGGCCAGAATGGTGAGATGGACGGGCCGCCCGGCCGGACGTAGCGTCGGAGCCATGGCCGTTCCGACCTCCGCCCCGCTTTCCACCGACGACGCCTTCTGGGCCGACGCCGACCGGCACCTGATCCGCTACGCCGGCGCCGGCGCGTTCACCCGCGAGATCATCGACCATGCCGCCGGGAGCTTCCTGTTCACCGAGGACGGCCGCCAGATCCTCGACTTCACCTCCGGCCAGATGAGCGCGATCCTGGGTCACTCGCACCCGGAGATCGTCGCCACCGTCACGCGGCAGGCGGCCAAGC
>DATBGZ010000001.1:0-21865 GCA_036557785.1 Micromonosporaceae bacterium | reverse complement strand
TCACGGCGAGAACCTAGCCCTTCGCCGCCAGCTGGGCCACCAAGCCAACAGCCAGCCCGTCGCTACGCTTGCGGACGCGACCGCAAGCGGTCTACCTGCACAAACACGGCGATCATGATCAATTACCCCGGATAACCAAGCCCTCGATCGCACGGCCCCGCTGCTGCCCATGCGCTTCGACGAGGCCGAACGACGCACCCACGACTACGTACGACACGGCACCACCACCCTGTTCGCGGCCCTGGAGATCGCCACCGGCCGGATCACCGCCGACGCCTGCTACCCACGCCACCGCAACGACGAGTTCCTCGCCTTCCTCAAGCTGGTCGCCAAGGCCCATCCCCGGGTGGCGCTGCACGTGGTGTGTGACAACTACGGCACCCACAGCCACGCGAAGGCCAAGGCCTGGCTGGCCCGCAACCCGAGGGTCGCCCTGCACTTCACGCCGACCAGCGCGTCCTGGATTAACATGGTCGAGATCTTCTTCGGGATCATCACTCGCCAGGCCATCCGCCGCGGCACCTTCGCCAATGTGCCCGCGCTCATCGATGCGATCCGCAAGTTCATCGATGCCTACAACGAACGCTGCGAACCCTTCAACTGGACCAAAACCGCCGACCAGATCCTGACCAAAGCTAACCGTCCAAAGACATCAGACACGCGACACTAGGCGCGTGGAATGTTCCGACGCCGGAAGGCGACGAACCCCACCAGCGTGAGCGCGAGGGCGACGGCAGCCAGCGCGGCCAGGCTACCGGTGCGGACCGTTGCCAGCGGCGGGTTGCCGACGTGTGTGGTGGGCGCGAGGTCGAGCGCCCACGGCGCGAGCTTCAGGCCGGGACCGAGGAAGGCGATGAAGGTCGCCACGGCGTACGCCGCCCAGGTGAGGCCGAAGCCGCGCGGCCACAAGCCGAACACGGCCGAGGCGAGGCCGGCGAACACAAGCTCCGCCGGCAGGTAGTCCAGGCCGGCCCGCACCACGGCGCCGACCTCGTCGGGGTTCCCGACCGACCACGCGGTCGACAGCGCGAGGACCGCGGACGAACATGCAACGATGACGAGCAGACCGGCCGTGATGACGCCGGCGTGGGCTGCCAGCCAGCGCGCCCGGGAGAGCGTGCCGGCGAGCCGGGTCTCCAGGCGGCCCTCGGCCTCCTCAGCCCGCAGGGTGCCGATCGCCTGGATGAGGTACCCAGCGCCGATGACGGCGAGGTAGAGCTGCGTCACGGCGATGAAGCCGTCCAACGGGCGGCCGCCACTGATGCCTATAGCATCGCCTAGCGCGGAGTTGCCGCTCATCGCGTCGAGAAACTGCTGGGCCAGTGACCCCATCATCCCGGTGAGCAGGAGTCCACCCGCCAGCCAGCCCACGGTCGCCGGAGCGTGAAGCCAGGCTGCGAGGCCGATCGGCCGCCGCCGCAGCCTGGTCGCTCCGGCCGGACCGGAGCCGCCGCGCAGCAGGGCGCTGCCGACATCGCGGCGGGCCGCCAGCCACACGGCTTCGCCGCCAAAGGCCACGCCGGCGACGACCGGGACGGCAAGCATCCACCAGCGTTGGTTCCCGAACGGTGCTGTCTTCTCAGCCCACCCCAGCGGCGACACCCACGTCAACCAGTTCGTGGTCGTGTCGCCGACCCCCCGCAGGACGTACGCCGCGGCGAGCACGATGAGGCTTCCGGTATAGACCCCGCGGGCGTGCCGTACGAGTTGCGCCAGCAGAGCGGCGAACCCGGCGAACACGAAGGCCAGCGCGCCCAGGGCCGCGCTGTAGAGAATCGCGCCGGACACCGGCACGTCCGACAGTGTCAGGCCAGTAGCGAACAGGGCGGACGTGACGAGTATCGCCGCGGTCGCCACGATGAGGGCCGCCAGAGCCGGCTGGTGCCGGGCGATGCGGCCGCCGAGGATCGTTTCGAGTCGGCCCGACTCCTCCTCGCGGCGTGTCGAGCCCGCGATCAGTCCGATGCCCAGTAGCGGAAGCAGGAACGAGGCGAGGAACCCGAACTCGTCCTGGATCACTCCGCCCAGGCTGTCGATACCCTCCACGTGGCCGTTGATCGCGGCCAGCGCGCTGCCGGCAGTGACCGCTTCGGCATATGTGTGGATCTTGGCCGGGCTGTCGTAGAGGCCGGCAACGCCAGCGGCTGTCCCGACCATGCTCGCGGCGAGACCGACCACCCAGACGATGATGCCCCGGCGGTGAGTGCGCCAGACGATACCGGCCATCGTGCCCAAACTGGGCCGGGGTGGCCTCGCCTCTTCGAGTCGGGCGTTCATCGCGCCGCCTCGGCAAGCGTTTCGCCGATCTCCTGTCCGTCGAGGGCCTCCCCATAGGTACGGAGGAACAAGGCATCGAGACTCGGCGGGGTGACGGTCAATGTGTGGATGCGTGCGGCGTGCAGTCGGCCGATCATTGCGTCCAAGTGCTCCGCGTCGATCGTGAACCTGGTGTCGACATGCCCGTCCAGCCGCTCGCAGACGCAGTCGGCCAGGCCTGCCGCGTTGGCCAGGCCCTCGGGTTCTTCGACGGTGACCGCGTGCACCGAGGCCCGAGTGTGGCGGCGCAGGTCGGCGAGGCTGCCGGTGGTGACCGTACGGCCGCGGCGAATGATGCTCACGCGGTCGGCCAGCGCTTCAACTTCCGCGAGTATGTGGCTGGAGAGCAGGACCGTGATGCCGTCCTGTCGTCTTTCGCGCACGCATTGCTGGAAGGCCTGTTCCATGAGCGGGTCGAGCCCGGACGTGGGCTCGTCGAGGATGAGCAGGTCCGCGTCGGCGGCCAACGCGGCCACGAGAGCGACCTTCTGACGGTTGCCTTTGGAGTAGTCCCGGATCCGTTTCGTCGGGTCGAGTTCGAACCGTTCGATCAGGGATGCGCGGCGCTGCTGGTCGACGCGGCCCTGCGTCGCCCCGATCACATCCAGGCATTGACCGCCGGTCAGGCCGGGCCACAGCGCGACGTCCCCGGCCACGTAGGCCAAGCGCCCGTGCAGGCTCGCGGCCTGCCGCCAGGGATCGGCCCCGAACAGCTCGACCTGCCCACCGGTGGCCCGCATCAGTCCGAGCAGGATGCGGATAGTGGTGGACTTGCCCGCCCCGTTGGGGCCGAGGAAGCCATGCACCTCCCCCGGATGCACCGTGAGGTCCAGGCCATCCAGGGCGCGGACCTTCCCGAACGTCTTGGTGAGCTTCTGGATGTCGATGACGGCGTCAGACTGACTCACGAGGGCTCCTCACTGGGCGCGATGACGAACGCGCCCTTCGTATAGACGGCGGTGACCTCTTGGGCCCAGCGGGCGACGCCCTCGGGCGTGAGCGGGTCCACTCCGATGGCGGCGGCGACCTGATTACGCAACAGCACCAGCGCGAGGTCGTTGACGAGAAAGAAGGCCGCCCGAACCGCCGGGTCCTCAGCCTGTCTCACGGCGCCGACCTCGGTCATGGAATCGAGCAGCCGGCGAGTAAGGGCGTACCAGCGCCCGAACAGGGCCGCACCCGCCGGGTCGTTGACCAGAAACAGACGGCGCAGGTACGCGGGCAGAGGAGAGCCGTGCGGAAAAGCGCGCACAAGCATCTCGGCGACCGACCCCCAGTTGTCCCCGGTCATTGCCGAGGCCAGGTCCTGCCCGTCCATGGCGAAGAGCGAGTCGAACGCCTGGGCCGCATACGCGTCCACCGCGGCCCGCAACCCTTCCTTGCTACCGAAGTGATGCACCACAAGGCCCGGTGACACACCCGCCGCCGCGGCGATCTCGCGGACCGTGACGGCGTCGTGTCCACGCTCGGCGAACAGCCGCAGCGCTGCGTTGCGGATGTTCGCCTTGGCGGTGAGGTCCCGATCATCTGCGACTGAACACACGTTTAAGAGGCTATACGCACGTTCAGCGTCTGTCAACTTTCTACCCGGCAAGACTCAACGGGTGATGCGCCAACACCAGGTTCCGTGCTGCTCTGCGAGTAGGCACCAAGCCATGTTGCCCAGGCTGTAGGACGACATGTCGCGCGTGCGGTACGCCCTGACCAGCATCGGTAGCGTGCTGATCGCGAAGATCACTGTCGATGCGACACCGGCCAGGATCGGAGGGCTGAGCGTCAGCATTAACGGACGCTAACCGCGCGGTTCGCGTTGCCGCGTCGGGCGATCCACCCATCCGCCATCGGGCAGCACGTGGGACGAACGCCCCATGTCAGCAGGCGTTGGTGACGGCGGCACGCCATCGCCTCCGACGCGCCAGCTCGGCTTTCGAGAGATCCGAGCCGTGGGCTTGGTGGCACGTGGCCTTCGACGTGGCGTCGGTCAAAGTCGAGGCTGAGCCGCAAGCCGAGCATCCAGGATAGTGAAGTCGGTGCAGGGGTAGCCATATCGTGAACCTGACCGGGACCGCTTCCCGGCGGCGGAAGAGGTCACCGGGCACGAAGCACCTGGTCAGCCCATGATCGCTCGCGGCAACCTATCTGGTGGAGAGCACTTCCAGCGTGCGCCCACTTCTGCTCCCAGCATCGAAGGGGCCCAATCGACGTGAACGTGCTACAGTGGCGCTGAACTGCGCATATACGGTGCCCTCGATCAGTTCGAGTATGTAGGTATCTGAGTGTCAAAGGACGGCGCATCCCATCTATGCGCTGTACTGCGCTAAACGGCACAATACCGCACCGAGATTGCCGCCGTGTTGCCCGCTCGACGCTGTTCAGCGCAAGCCAACGCACTACGACGCATAGCGGTGCTCCCATTCTGTTCCGGGCGGGTCGGCCCTGATCCGGCGGCACCGTCTTCAAGTCAGCGGGGTGCGCCGCCGGAACGCCCTCGTTCAGTGCAGTACAGCACCGTATCGATCCAGCCAGGCCGTTGCTCCCATGCTCCCACTGCTGGCATACGTAGGCGTCGCGCTGTACGAAGTCTCCCGGGCAGCTGCGGCAGACGTCGCGACCCGGTACCGCGGACCGCCCGGAGGACCGTCTGTCACGATGTTGTCCTGACCGAGAGGGGCGTCGGGTGGGCTACGTCTTCATCAGCTACAGCCGCGCGGACCAGCTCTACGTTCAACGGCTGGCCCTTCAGCAACGGACACAGGGCGTCGAACCCTGATTCGACTACGACCTCGTGCCGGACGAGACGTTCGGCACCGCCATCCAGACGGCGATCGACGGCCGCGAAGCACGCCTGGTGATCCTCACGCCGGACGCGGCCGCCTCGCTGCAATGGGTGCGGCGTGGGATCGGCCCGTGGTAGCCCAGCCGAAAGGATTCGCCATGACAGCACAAGAGTCGATCCCTCTCAACGGGCGGCTGCCCTGGTTCGCGCCCGACGACCTGCGGCCCGACCAGCGGGACCTTTACGACCTCATCATCTCCGGCCCCCGCGCCTCCGCGACTGCGGTGTCGCCGCTGCTCAATGAGCACGGGCGGCTGGAGGGACCGTTCAACTTCATGTTGCTCAGTCCGGCGCTGGGCACGGCGCTGCAGTCGGTGGGAGACGCGATCCGCTACCGCTCCGAGCTCACCGACCGGGAGCGGGAGCTGGCGATCCTCATCGTCGCGGCCAACGCGCGCAACGACTTCGAGTGGATCGCGCACGTGCAGATCGCGCGAGCGAAGGGGTTGAGCGAGGCCGACCTTCACGCGATCGCGGAACGGCTGGCACCGGAGGAAATCAGCGCGACCGAACGCGTCGTCTTTGACACGGTTACGCGCCTCGTGCTGGCCCGCGACCTAGACGCGACCGAGTGGGATCGACTGGTCGGCGCGGTCGGCCTCGTCAAGGCGGTCGAGCTGGTCATCCTCATCGGCTACTACCAGACGCTCGCCCTCGCACTGGGGGTGTTCCGGGTCGTGGTCCCCGGTGGCGGCACCGGGCCGTGGGTCGGGGGCTGATGAGCGAGCTGACCATCACCGACGCCCAGGTGCACCGTCGGGCTCGCAACGGCCCCGAGCGTCCCTGGCGACCAGCTGACGGGTCATCGGCACACGCCGACGAGTACACCGTCGAACAGCTAGCCTGACTCGTTCATGATCTTTTGGCGACTCGGGGGTGTCGATGAAGAAAGTGCCTGTGCTGTAAGGGAAACTGGGCTTGTCTCGGGTCCAGTCGTCCCCGGGGAGAGGCACGTTCTACGTGCAGGGCCGGCAGTTTGGCTCGCCGCGGGTTCTTACGTGCTCGCGCTCGCCTGCATCCTCTGCCCGGCCAACACTGGCGAATCGCCCAACCCATCCCAGAGTCGGCGGCTAGCCTTGCGGGAGGGGGGCCTGCAACGTGGTGGAGACGATGCGTAACCGCGCCGCCTGGATCATAGTCGTCGTCGGGGCGATCCTCGTCGGAGTGGCGACAGCGACGGGTACGCGTGCTCTTTCGGCCGCGACCTCGCTCCTTGCGCTCGTTGTGGCCGTCTCGACCTTGCTGGTGCGTCCGCCCGCGCGGCAGCGCGCGTGGTGGTTGTTCGTGCTCGGCTCGGCAGTGGTCGTTTTCGGCTTAACGGCTTCTGCGTTGATGCTCCGCCCGCTGAGGATTACTCAACATCTCCAGATCGAGGACGTACGGCCGGCGACATTCTTCATCGTCGTCGGCTTGGGACTTATCTTTGCCGATGGAAGGTCTGCGAGACGCTACCTGGCCGATACCCTCGACGCGGCGCTCTTCGCATTGGGCGCCTTCTTGGTCTTGTGGCTTTTCCTGCTCTACGGGAGGCCGGGACAGGCCGGCGCCGACTTCGTTACCGCGTTCGGCAGGCCGATCGGCGTGGCGCTGCTGGCGGGCGTGTTGTTTCGGCTGATATTTGTCGTCGAACGCCAAACGGCTTCGTTTCGCCTGCTTGTGGCCGCGACTACTTTTACCCTGGCTGGCGGCGTCCTTCGGATCGGTGCCGCGGTCGGCCACCCGTACGTGCACCGGGTCGATGACGTCGGTGCCTTAGGGGTCGGCTACACCGTGCTCATCGCTGCCGCGCTGGTGCATCCCGATTCGGCAGTCCCGGTCCCCACTCGTCAGGCCGGGATAGCCCGCTTCAGCACGCCGCGCACCGTGGTGTTCGTCTTGCTGGCGCTACTCGGCCCCCTGGCGTGGGCTGTCGCCGTGATCCCTGGCGGCTTTGAGCCGCGGTCCGTTCTCGAGTTTGGCGTCCCGGTCATGATTGCTGCGCTCATCACCTTGTTGGTGCTTTGGCGCATGGCGCTTATCAATCGGTTCGCGGACAACCGGGCAGACCAACTCCAGGCCTTGCACTCGGAACTTGTCTATCGCGCGACGCATGATCAACTCACCCATCTGGTTAACCGTGCCGAACTCGTCAACCACCTTGAAGCGCTCCTTCGCGGTGGCCACGTGGGCAATGCTCGTTCGGCCCTCCTCATGCTGGACCTTGACGGATTCAAGGGCATTAACGATTCGTTCGGCCACCCTGTCGGGGACCAGCTGCTGGTCGACGTCGCAGCGCGACTCACGACCGTATCAGCCTCCAGTGATACAGTGGCAAGGCTCGGCGGCGACGAATTTGCGGTGCTGCTCGCGGATGCCGACGAGCCAACGGCACGCTCCATCGCCAACCTGATTCGCCACCGGCTGGGCGAGCCATATCGAACTTCAGGAAGGACGCTATCGGTGAGCGCGAGCGTCTGTGTCTGTGTGATTCCACGGGTGGACCAGAGTTCCTCTGAAGTCCTTCGTGACGCCGACCTGGCCTGTACGCAGCCAAGGCCGCTGGAAAAGACAGCGTCAGGGTCTTTGACGAAAGAATCAAAACCACTTATGGCCGCCAGGCTCGTTAGCCGCAGGACCGGTCGGCCGTGCCGATGCAACGGGCGCAGGGTTTCCGGCCGGCAGCGGCGCGCATCGGCCCTGCGCGCGACTCTCGAGCGACGTGATGGCCGCCTCTGTGGCGGCCAATCACAGTGAACGTGCCATTCGAGCGCTTTCGGTGGCCGGCGTCCGAGCTGAGCCCGGCTGCTGCCTCACCGGATGCCGTACGGAAGGTTCTGCTCGGCTTCGACCTCGATGAGGCGGTTGTACTTGGCGACCCGTTCGCCTCGGGCGGGTGCCCCGGTCTTGAGTTGGCCGCAGCCGCTGCCGATGGCGAGGTCGGCGATGAAGGTGTCGTCGGTCTCGCCGGAGCGGTGTGACACCATCTGGGCCCAGCCGTTGTCGCGGCAGATCCGCATGGTCTGTAGGGTCTCGGTGACGGTGCCGATCTGGTTTACCTTGATCAGGGCGGCGGTGGCGGCTTTGCGGTCGATGGCGCTGGCGACGATCGTGGGGTTGGTGACGAGCAGGTCGTCGCCGACGATCTGGATGCGGTCGCGCAGTCGCTCGGTGAGGCTGACCCAGCCGTCCCAGTCGGACTCGGCCAGTCCGTCCTCGATGCTCCAGACCGGAAAGCGGCTCACGATCTCCTCGTAACGGGCAATCATGTCCGATGTGGAGAGTGCTTGGCCGGCGACGTGGTAGGAGCCGTCGCGGAAGAACTCGCTCGCGGCGGGATCGAGGGCGATCGCGACGCCGTCGCGGCCCGGAGTGTAGCCGGCGTCGCCGATGGCGGCGACGAGTTCGGTGAGCACGTCCTCGGGTGCGGCGATCGTGGGGGCGAATCCGCCTTCGTCGCCCAGGCCCGTGGCGTGTCCGGCGGCAGCGAGGCGGCGGCGCAGTGCGGCGTAGACCTCGGCTCCGGCGCGTACGGCCTCGGCGAGGTTGGGCGCGCCGATCGGGGCAACCATGAACTCCTGGAAGTCGAGTGGGTTGGGTGCGTGCACGCCGCCGTTGACGACGTTGAAGTGCGGTACCGGCAGGCGTGGCGTCGTGCCGTGGATGGCGAGATAGCGCCACAGTGGTTGACCGGCGAGTGCCGCGAACGCCCGTGCCGCGGCCATCGATACACCCACGATCGCGTTGGCACCCAGCCGCGACTTCGTTGTCGTGCCGTCCAGGTCGATCAACGTTTGATCGACGTCAGCCAATTCGATGAATGCACGTCCGGAGAGGCTGTCGGCGATCTCGCCGTTGATGCCCGCCACGGCCCGCAGCACGCCCTGGCCGCCGTACCGGCCGGGGTCGCCGTCGCGCAGCTCGACCGCCTCACGGCTGCCGGTCGATGCGCCGGAGGGGACGCCGGCCCGGACCTCGATGCCGTCGGTGGTTGTCAGCCTTACCGCGAGAGTTGGGCGTGCTCGGGAGTCGAGGATCTCCACGGCTCGAAGCGTTGCGATGCGCAGGGCCATGTGCCTGGCCTTCCTGGGTCAGCTAGGGACCGTTGGCGACCGTCGCGGTTATCGGCGAGCCCCACCGCCGTCTCGTGCCTCACTTTACCGGGGGCGGGCTGCCACGGTGCCGGGCCGATCGGCCTAGCCTGCCGCCGATGGTCGGGCTCCCGGGTCACGCCTTCGGTGCGGCCACGTCGAGCGCTGCCACGGGCGCGACGAGCATGTGCGCCGGGGTCGGCCGATACCGAAGCCAGACGGGAGTGCTCTCGGTGTCGCCTGCCCTTGAGCGAGACCACTTTCGGCGTAGTCAACGAGCGGTCGGTCATGGTTGCCACGACCACGTCCTCGCCGAAGACCTCGGCCCCAACGGCGGCGGCGGCCAGTAGACTCTCGCCGAACCGCCTTGATGTCTGGCAGGAGCATGGCATTGACTGATCCGCTTGGCCCTGCGCTCCGGTTGACCATCTTCGTGGGCGAGTACGACCAGTCGAACCACGAGTCGGTCTACGAACAGGCCGTCCGCCGCGCCCACGACTGCGGCCTCGCGACGGTGAGCGTCCTGCATGGCATCGAGGGCTACGGCGCCCACTCACGGATCCACACGCAGCGAATCCTGTCGCTGACCGAGGACCTGCCCGTGGTTGTCGTCATCGTCGATGTCGAGCAGCGCATCCGCGAGTTCCTTCCGTGGTTGGACGGCGTGGTGGCCGAGGGCTTGGTGGTCATCGACCGGGTGCTGCTGTCCCGAGCATGATCATCGGAACACGTCGGCGTAGAGGTCGCGTCCGTAGCTCGTGGGCAGCGGCTGCCCCGGTTCGATCCGGAACGTCCGCGTTCCGTCGGCCCGTCGTTGCGCGCGCAGGAACAGCGTGGACGAGGACGCCTGCGCGTAGAGGCTTTGGGCCAGGTCGTGGAGGTGGGTGACGAGCACGACCCGTACGCCGGCGTCGGTGAGGGCGTGGATGACCTGCCGGCCGATTTCGGAGCCCTCGCGTTCGTTGGTCGATGCGAACGATTCGTTGCACAGCATCAGAGCGCCTGGTCGCAGGCGGTCCGCGATCTCGCTCATCCGGTACAGCTCTTCGTCGAGCTTGCCGCGGGTCATGGTGGCGTCCTCCTCGCGCCGGTAGTGGGTGAGTACGGGGGTGCAGATTCGGGCGCGCCAGTACTGCGCGGGGACGAACATGCCGGCCTGCATCATGAGTTGGGCCTGGCCGATGCTGCGCAGGAGCGTCGACTTGCCGCCCTGGTTGGCGCCCGTGACGACCAGGAGCGAGGTGCCGTCGGCGTCGAGGTCGTTGCCGACGACCTGGGCGGGCACGCGTAGGGTCAGGCTCGCGTCGTAGAGCCCGAATGCCGAGAGCGCGTCGCTGTGTGGGGGCTCGGCGACGGGAAGGCACGTGGGCTCGCCCTTGCCGGTCAGGCGGTCGTGGAGATTGACACAGCCGAGGTAGAAGCCGATCTCGATCCGGAGCATGCGGAAGAAGTCGCGGATGTGGTCGCATGCCCCGGCCAGCGCGTCGGCGGCCAGGTCGACCCCCCGATCGCGCAGGTTGGACAGTGCGCGGGCGCCTGCCTCGTCCCGTTCGGCGATGGCGAAGTTGTAGGAGTCTCGGTCACCGAAGCCCAACCGCGACCGCCAACTGTCGTGTGTGGACGTTGGGCTGCGTAGTGTGTAGTCCACGCCCTTGCTGCCTGGGCCGAGGCGAGCGCTGATGAGCACTCCGCGCTCGAAGCGCAGCCGGCGCAGGTGTTGGTTGACGGTGTGGAAGTAGTCGTCATCGAGCTGTCTGGCCAGCGTGGCGAACAGCTCGGTGAAGCCCGGCGAGGTGACCCTTCCAGTGTGCTCGTCAGCGAGGTGGCGTAGTTGCCTGAGGTGGACGACGTAGCCCTGCATGAGGTCGATGGCGTGGCGCAGGATCGTGCCGGGGTGGCGCAGGTAGCCGCCGTACACGCCACGTTCGGCCGTGATCCCGGCCAGCGCGAGGTCGTAGAGCTGCCGGACAAGCCCGGGATGGTCAAGGCAGTCGCGCAGGACCGCCTGCCGGTAGCCGATCTCGGCGGGATCGGTGAGGCTGTCCAACAGGACGGTGCGCGCGACCTCGGCCAGGAAGTCATCGTGCCCGCTGCTGCTCTGGCTGTGCGATCGGGGGTCGCCGCCGGCCATGGCAGCCACGAGCGTGTCGAGTTCGAGGTCCTGGATGACCGCGTCCGTGAGCGGATCGCTGGCCGGCGTCGGGTCGACGTCGCGGTCCTGGAACAGAAGGTGCGCCTTCATCGCGCCACCCTCTTGGTCAGCCGCTCGTAGGTCAGTCCGTACCGCTGCGCCAGCACGATCGCGTAGGCAACACCATCTGCGGGCCGTCGCACGACGCGGTACGTCAGTGTGGCGGGGTCGTCGGCGGCGACGGTGCTGACCATGCTGACGGTCTTCTCGCTGAATGAGGCGAGTTCGTCGAGGAAGGTCACGCAGATGCCCAGCGAGTCCAGCCGGATGATCCGCGCCATCACCTTGTGCGCTAACCAGAGCGCGTCGGCCAATGTGGTGGACGTGAAGATCTCATTCATGATGATGATGCTGCGTTCGGTGGCCCCGGCAAGAATGGCGTGGATGCGCACCAGGTCGTCCTGCAGTTTGCCGGTCAGGTTGTCCAGGTCCTCCTCGCGCTCGAAGTGTGTGTACATCCGGTCGGAGAGGAACAGCCTGGCCCGCTCGCCGGGCACCGGGACGCCGATGCTGGCCAGGTAGTGCACCTGGCCGAACGCGCGGGCGAACGTGGTTTTGCCGCCCTGGTTGGGGCCGGTGACGACCATGACCCGTTCCGGGCCGGTGAGGTGGAAGTCGTTGCGTACCACCGGTCTGCCGGCGGTGACGAGCTTCGCGGCCAATGCCAGGTCGTAGGTCTGCTCGGCTGCGACCTGCTTGGAGATGGCCGACATCTCGGGATGACAGAAGGCCAGCCCGGCCTGCCGCAGCGGCGTGAGGTACTCCAGGTACGCGAGATAGAACTGGACCTCGCGGTCGAAGGTGGCCAGGACGGGGTCGCCGGCGAAAGCGATGGGCCGTCCGGGACCTGGGCCGCCGTAGCGCTCGCAGAAGGCGTCCAGTGCCCCGAACACGGTGGGATGCAGCCGGGCGACGAGGTCGAGCACCATGCCCTCGACGTGGTCGACATCGAGCGAGTCGGTAAACGTCGTCCGGTGGTCGCGCGCCGAGCCCTGACGGAACCTCGCGAACGTCTGCGCCACCCTCCAGCCGTAGTCGTCCTCCTCGTGGTAGTGGCTGACCCGCACCCGGTGGCCGCGGATGAACACGCAGTACCGGACGGCGTCGAGGTCGGCCCGCAGGTCCGTGGTCTCGGCCTGCAGCGCGAGGAATGCCGGGGAGGCGGTGTACTCGGCGAGGTAGTCGCGCAGACCCCGCAAGCCACGCGAGGCCAGATCCACGGTGGTCAACCCCTCGGCCAACCCACGCACGGTGTCGCAGTATCGGCGCAGCGAGTCGAGGAACCACCGCTTCTTCTGGTAGGCATGGAACAGCTTCGCGGCCCGGGATAGCCCTTCACGCGTCCTGGCCATACCCCGCGCGAAGGCCGTGACGTTCTCGACGAGCGCCGGTTCGGCCAGGTCCTGGAACACCTCGTGCCGATAGGCGATCGCATCGAGTGTCCGCAGTGGAGTGTGGAAGAAGGGGTTCAGGTCGTACTCGTCGCGACCGGCCGTGACCGCGGCCACGACCTGGTCGAGGTTCAGGTCCCGGAAATGGTCGGGCGCCGGCGCCTGCGCGCCGGGGCGCTGAGTCGGGTCGACAAACAGAATGCTGCGGTAACTCTGCTGGGACATGCGGCCTCCCGCGCTCGTCGTCGCAGAGGCCATCAGCGGAGATCCGCGGTTGTTGGGCGAGCCTCATCGCCCTGGCGTTCGTATTATGCCTCGAACCGGCGCGTCTGCGGCCCCAGGAGGTCCAGCACCCGGGTGCACGGCCACGTGGCTCGGCGCCGCTCGGTTGCTTGCTGGTCCTCGTCGAGCGAGGCCGAGTAGTCGTCGGGCTGCCCGTGCCATCGGGGACAGGCGTCGAAGAGCGGGCAGGCGCTCGTCGGTGGCTGCCCCCGGGGCCGGCAGGCCGGGCGCCGGCCGGTGCGGAACTGGCGCAGGGCCCGCCAGCAGAGCAGGACCTCTGGGTGACTCACCACGGCCATGTCGGCCTCCTGCCCGACGCATCCAGGCAGGACCCATCGGCCGTCCGGCGGTTTCGGCCACGCTCGGGTGGCCCCGGCGGGATCCATCGCCGGGCGGCGCTGCGCCGCGCTGTCGATCCTACGGGGCGCCCGCAGGGGTGTCAGTCCGCACTGGACCGATCGCGCGGATGGCCGCCGATCGCCAGCGCATAGCCGCACGCAGCGCCCGCAAGTCCTATCAGAAACGCGACGGTGGATGCGACCGGCAGCGTGGCCGCGGCCGTGACAATTCCGGTCGTGCCGAGCACCGCCACGGCGGGGTACGGCAGAGGGCGCCGCGACCTGACCCGCTGACCGCCCTCGGGCCGCCGGAGCCGGGCCGCATCAGCCGCCACGAGATAGCCGGCAAGCAGCAGCGACTCCCCGACCGCCAGCAGCAGCGAATCGTGGGCACGGTGCACCCACACCGCCCATGCGGCGAGGGTGACGATCAGAGACGCGGTCACGCTCACCGCGCGCGCCGATCGGCCCAGCGCCGCCATGACCGCGGCGGCGCCAGCAGCGGCAAGGAGCAGGCCCGCCGGCCACCCGGCCGCCGACCAGAGTCGCGCGCCGGGCAGGGCGACGGCAGCGAACGCGCAGGCCAGGGCAACAGCGGGTCTCATCCGCGCCCGACTGGTACCCGGGCGGTGCCCGATCGAGGTCGCGGCACGCGCATGGTGGCCAGTGTCTCCGCGAGGGTCGACAGGTCGGCTGCCGGCAGCACGGCGACGCCGAGGTCGGCGAGGCGCGAGAGCAGCGCCTCGCGGTCCAGTAACCACAGACGCCGTGCCACGGCGTCCATGCGTCGAGACGGCGCGGGCAGGATGCCGGGGTCGAGGACATCGAGCAAGATCGTCGTTGCGCCGCGGTCGCGCAGGCCCGCGAGCACGTCGATCACCCGCTGATCGGCTAACGGACTCGCCACCAGCACCAGAGCCCCGGGCGGCAGCACCTGTGGTGGCAACGGGGCAAGGTTCGGCTCCACCGCGCTGATGCCGTCGCGGGCACGGATGAGCAGCTCCACCACGCGCGCCAGTTGCAGGCGACCCAGCCCCAGCGGCACCGAGCGCGGAACGCCGCCGCTGCCGAGCAGCATCGCTCCGGCCCGGTCACCCACGCGCAGGTACGCTGCCGCGACGCTCGCGCACGCCCGGACCGCGATGTCGAGGGTGGAGCGCACCGGAGCGCCGATGTCGGAGAACCCATCGACGACCACCACCACATCGGCCAACCGCTCGGCGTGTCGTTCGGTGACGAACAGCTGCCCCCGCCGAGCGGACAGGCGCGCGTGCACGCGCCTGGCCTCGTCGCCGTTGTGGTACGGCCGGGCCCCGGCGAACTCCACTCCAGGGCCGACCGCTGCCGCGACATGCTCGCCAACGAGGGCCCGCAGCCGGGTCGGCCGCGGCAGCCCCGGCAGGGCCACCATGTGCGGGTACACCGCGACCGCTCCTGCGTCGACCCGCACGGTGGCGTGGACGAGGCGGCCGCAGGCGTACGCGGCGATCTCAACCGTGCCGATGGGCCAGCGACCCCACCGGGCAGGGCGCAACCGCCACTGGCAGTGCAAGTGGTTGGAATCGATGGCCACGTCCCCGCTCGACTCGACCGCAGTGGTCAACGGCAGGCCCGCGACCAGTCGTACCGCCAGATGGTCCAGCGGCCTGTCGGCACTGACCCGTACGGTCAGGACCAGCTCGTCGAACTCGACCAGCCGGACGGTCTGCGTGGCGACCTGGACGGAGATGGTGCTGGCCGCTCGGTGGCGTGGGGCCGTTGCGAGCAGGGCCAACGGTCCACATGCGACGATCACCAGCTCGGCGCGGTGCAGGACGATCGCGGCCAGCAACGCGAGCATGCCGGCCGTCGCCGCCGCCGTGGCCAGGGGTGCCGGCCACCAGCTCAGCGGATGGGTCGCGCTCGGCTCACGGTCCTCGGTCGGGTCGGTCACGGCGCAGCGCCGACCCGAGGTACCGGCACGCGACGCAGGAGCTCGGCGACGACATCCTCACTACTTGCCCGCCGGACCCACATCTCCGGGCTTAGGCTCAGCCGGTGTGCCAACGCGGGGATCGCGAGCGACTTCACGTCCTCGGGCACCACATAGTCCCGCCCGTCGAGCAGTGCCCGGGCGCGCGAGAGTTGCATCAGCGCCAACACGGCTCGTGGGCTGGCCCCGAGCGTAACCGCCGGATGGTGTCGGGTGGCCGCGACCAGGTCGACCAGGTAGCCGCGCAGGTCCGCGGTCACGTCGACGCTCTCCACCGCGCCTCGCATCGCCACGAGGTCGGCAGCCTCGACCACCTGCGTCAACCGGGGCGTCGCGGTCGTGCGGGCGAGCCGGTCGTCCAGCAGACGGATCTCATCCGTCCGGTCCAGGTAACCCACTCGGACGCGCATCGCGAACCGGTCCAGCTGCGCCTCAGGCAACGGGTAAGTTCCCTCGTACTCGACCGGGTTGTCGGTGGCCAGCACCACAAACGGGTCGGGCAGCGCGTGCGTCACTCCATCGATGGATACCTGAGCCTCGGCCATCGCCTCGAGCAACGCCGCCTGCGTCTTGGGCGGCGTGCGGTTGATCTCGTCGGCGAGCAGCAGGTTGGCGAAGATCGGGCCGGGGCGGAACGTCACCTCGCCGCTGCGCGGTTCGTAGACACCCGAGCCGGTCAGGTCGGAGGGCAACAGGTCCGGGGTGAACTGGATCCGGCTGAATCCGAGCCCGGTCGCGGTCGCCAAGCTGCGCGCGATCAGCGTCTTGCCCAGACCCGGTAGGTCCTCGATGAGAATGTGCCCACCGGCCAGCACCCCAGTCAGGATCTGCGTCACAACCGCCCGTTTGCCAACCACCGCCCGGTCGACCTCGGCCAGGATCGCCTCGGCACGGTCCCGGACGGAACGGACATCGACAGTAGTCACAGGTCCTCCAGCATGACCACGAGCTCGGTCAGGGTTCGACTGTCCACACCCGACTCTGACGCCTCAAACGACACAGATGGGTCGATGTAGCGCCACGATCGCTCCCCTATCACCGCCCGGGCAGCGGCCGGGTCCGTCGCCAGATCGACGCCGTGGCGCCGCACCAGTCGGTCGGTGGCCAGATCCCGGATCAGCCGCCGCGCGCCGTACTCGAAGTCGCGACCGCGCGAGCCTGCCCACGCCACCATGGCCTCCACCTTCTCCAACCGCGGGATACGACCGCTGGGACCGCCCGTGGCGCCACCGGATGGCTGTGGTGGGCCCGGCGACCTCCGGGGTCTGCGTACCGGCAGGCCGAGCACGCGTACGGCCACCACGGCCGCGCAGGTCGCGACCAGAGCCACAACGGCGGCGCCCGCGGGACCGGCGAGCAGATAGCCCAGGGCGGCCAGGCCCGCCCAGGCCAGGATCACGCCGGCCGCCCGCCCGGTCGGTCTCATGCGACAACCCCCGCGCGCGCCACCTCGGCCCGGATCACCCGCAGCGCCTCGGCCGCCTGATCACGATGCTCCACTGTGTACACATGCCTGCTGTAGCGCGCCTCGGTGAACAGCTGCGTCAGCCGCATCGCCGCCGGGCCTCGGACGAGTCCCTGCGACACCGCCCGGGCGAGCACGTCGGTGGGTGCGTCGGACGCCTGCGGCGCGGCCCGCGTCGACCGCAAGGAGGCCTCCATCGCGGCGTAGCAGGCGATCACCGCCGCGCGAGGATCCTCATCCCGGGTCGTCTCGAGCGCACTGACCGCGGCCTGCACCGCGACCGCCAACTCACCCGCGTCGACGCGCGCCGGTCCCGCCACCGTGCCGGCTCGCCCCCGGCCCGTCCACCGCAGCACGACCAAGCCAGCGACGACCGCGAGCACGACCATGACCCCGATCAGAATCCAGCCGCCCACCGGCGACGGCGACCCAGTGCTCGGCGGCGCCGTCGGCGGCGCTCCCATCGACACTCCGGGACCCACCGACTGCGCACCGGCCGGTGCGGGCACCGCGACTCGGGCCACGACGCGCGTCGCCAGCACGACCACGGCAACGACGGGCAGCAGCAACAGCACGACGACCAGGCCCGACCACTGGCCCCGCGGGCGCTGCACGACCCAGAGGTCGTCGCGCCGCCGTCGGCGGCGCCGCACGACCAGGGCAACCAGTGCCACGAGCATGGCCAGCGTGGCGGCCGAAAGCACCACGGTCGGCAGCCAGACAACGGCCCGGCCGAGCCAGCCAGGCACATTGGCCGATAGAAACACCCCGCCCCGCGCTGGCAAGCCAGCCGCCGCGAGGGCCAGGCACGCGGCCGCCGCTATCACGCGGCCCGCACGCGAGCGCCGCTCCTCCATCAGGGCCCCCCGCCTCATCGGCAGGGACCGTCAGCGGATCGCCGCGGTTGTCGGTGGGCCCCATCACCCTCGCGGTCCATCATGACCGACGGCACCGCGCGTGACTAGAGTGGAGGTTGCATGACGGCGGAGGGGCTCGCCCACAAAGCGCGATGATCGCCAACGGTCCCTGGTTCACCTCGTGGTGGGAGGGGCCGTCATGGTCGCAGGACGTGGTCTGGCTGCCGTGCTCGACGAGCTCGCCGCAGTGGCCAACCAGCGCCATGGCGCCGTCATCGGACTGAGCGAACGGCTGGCCTCAGGGCGGCTACGAGTCGCCGTCGTCGGGGAGGCCAAGCGCGGCAAGAGCACCCTGGTTAACGCGCTGCTGTCCAGCAGCCTGCTGCCGATGGGCGTCACCCCGGTCACCGCCGTGGCAACAGCGGTCCGGGACGGGCTGCCGCCCCGGGTGGTCGCCCAGTACATCGATGGTCGCGCCGAGGAATATCCACTCACGATCCTGGCCGACCTGGTCACCGAAGCCGGCAACCCCGGCAACCGTCGGGCTCTGGCCTCGGTCACCGCGTGCCTGGAGGCGCCGCTGCTGCGCGGCGGCGTCGAGCTGATCGACACCCCCGGTGTTGGCTCGGTCTACACCCAGGCAACAGCCCATGCGCGCGCCGCCCACGAGCAGCTCGACGCGGCGGTCTTCGTGCTGACCGCCGATCCACCAATGTCGGCCAGCGAACGCGACCTGCTCGCCGAGATCGCCGCCCGCGCCGTGGCACTGTTCGTGGTCCTCAACAAGGTCGACCGGCTCGCCCCCGACGAGCTGGACCAAGCCAAGCGCTTCGTCGCCGGGGTGCTCGCGACAGCGGTGCCGAACGCGACGATAGCCGTCTATGCGATCTCCGGCGTCGCGGCACTGGCCGGCGACTCGGGGGCGCTGGACGGGCTGGACGTCGACCTCCGCCACTACCTCGACCGGCGCCGGGACAGCGACCTGTCCCGGGCGGTGGCCGCCCACGCCCTACGGATCGCCCGCGCATCGCTCGACGACGTCCAGCTGACCCTGCGCGTCGCCGAACTCGCCGCGAGCGACGCCCACGACCGGGTCGGCGCATTCCGCGCCAGCCTGCGCGTCGTCGAGCAACACCGCCGCGACGCCGCCGACATCGTGCGCGCCTGGGCCACCCGCACCAGCGCCGACCTGGACGAAACCGCCCGCGCTCAGACGCCCAGCATCACCGAGGACGTTCGGACAGCCCTCCTCGACGCTCTCGACCGGCTCACCGGCGTGGCCGGCCACATCGAGGCCGGCGGTCGCGCGGTCGCCGGCGAACGGACCGGGCATCTCGTCGCACACTGGTGTGCCGAGCGGCGCGGCGCCATCGCCGCCGCGCAAACCGAACTCGACGAACGCCTTACGGCTGGTTTGCGTCACGACCTGGAGACCGTACGGCGTGTCGCCGCCGATCAGCTCGGCCTGCCGCTGAGTCTGCCCGCCCCGGACGCCCCTGTCGTCGCAGCGGCAACCGTGGATGCAACCTACCAGCCCGACATCGGCTATACCACCGACCTGGCCGCCACCATCCGGCGTGCACTGCCCGCGCGCCTGGGACGCGGCCTGGTGCGGCGGGTGCTGCTCGACGAGGTCGACGATCTCGTACCTCGCCAGCTCGGGCGCGCTACCGCGGCATTCCGGGACCTACTCGCCCAGGCCGCCCGCGACCTGACTCGCAGCATCGACGCCCGGTACGGCGAGGCGACTGGCGGCCTCGCCGCGGCGCTGGCCCAGGCCGAAGCTCTCGCGACCACGGCTGCCGATGCCGCGGGCCTTGCGCGGGCCGAGCTGACCAGCCGTGCCGACACACTGACCAAGCTCATCGACGAGCTGACATGCTATGCAAGCGTGGCGCAAGCCGGATCCACGCCGGCCGCCGCATCGCCTGCCCGCCCACAACCCTTGAGGAGGAGCACATGAGTCTGGTCGTAGCGGTACCCGGCCGCGCCCTCGTACGGCTGGAACATCTGCTCGTTGACGTCAATGGGACGCTGAGCAAGCGCGGCAATCTCGTCCCGGGTGTGATCGAGCGCATGGCGGCCGCACGCCAGGTGCTCGATGTCCGCCTGATCTCTGCCGACACCTAGGCAACCATGGCGGAGATCAGCGACCTGCTCGGCGTGCCGGCCTACCGCGTCAGCAACGGCCAGGAGAAGGCCGCGGTGGCCCACGCACTCGGCCCTGGGCTGTGCGCCGCGATCGGAAACGGTACCAACGACGCAGCACTGCTGCGCAGTGTCGCCGTCGGCATCGCGGTGCTCGGCGCCGAGGGAGCCAGCACCCAAGCCCTGCTCGCGGCCGACGTGGTCTGCCCATCGATCCTGACCGCCCTCGATCTCGTCACCGACGAGCGGGCATTGACCGCCACCCTTCGCCCCTAGTCGACCATTCAAGAAAGGGGGCCGCACCGTGGACCAGCCACCCTCGCCCAACGCCTACCCAGCCCTACGCGCCTCGGTCATCGTGACGACCACCGATGAGCGCATCCTGCTCGTCCGCCGCAAGCGCGACCGCAAAGAGAGCTGGGTGCTTCCCGGAGGTACGCCCAACCCCGGCGAGTCACTGGCCTCATGCGCCCGGCGCGAGGTCTTCGAAGAGACCGGAGTGCGCGTCCTGCCTTACCGCGTCGCCTTCGTCGTCGAAGCGAACGACCCATTCACGCGGCAGAGCACGGTCGACGTCGTCTTCCTCGTCACCAACCATCGCCCCCCAGACGAGCCCCAGCAGCGCGAGCCCGGCCTGATCCCCGCACTGGTGCCGATCGCCGACCTGGCTCGCCTGCCGCTGCGCCCACCCATCGGCGGACACATCCGCCGGGTGCTAACAGCCACCAACGCAGGCACCGGCGTGTACCTGGGAAACATGTGGCGACCTCTCGAGTCAACCACGGTGCCGCGGTCGAGCTCCCCGGTCCGGCCGCCGTGACTACCCAACGCCTGCCCGCACCGTCGATCAATTCGCAGAGGCGGCCTGACGGATTCGAAGTCGAGCCGGCCACAGAAACTTCGCCACTCGCAACCATTATCCTGTTATATGTAGATGGAGCACAGAAGTTCTTGACGGCGCTACTGCGTGGCACTGCCGGTTCTACATGGAGTGGCCATCCTGCAGTGGCGCGGAGCGGAGAAATCGCCGATATGGAAGACACGTATCGCGGCCGCGGGCTGACCAACTCTGACGTTCGCTCCAAGCGGGCGCAATACGGCTACAACGAGGTCCCCGAGCCGCAAGTCGGCCTGGTAAGAGGGACCCTGAAGCGATTGTGGGGTCCGGTCCCGTGGCTGCTGGAAGCCGCCATGATCTTCGAGGTGCTGCTCGGCAAGGGCAGCCAAGCCGTCTTCGTCTTCCTCCTCCTGCTGTTCTCAGCGGTGACAGGCGAAGTTCAGGAGACGCGGGCGAAGACGGCCATCGGCTACCTGCGTCGACAGCTGCAGATCAACATCCGAACCCTGAGGAAGAGCTGGTGGCTGACGCTGCCGTCGCGCGAACTCGTCCCCGGGGATGTCGTGCACGTCCGGCTCGGTGACCTCGTGCCCGCCGACATCGAGATCGTCGAAGGCAACCTCAACGTCGACGAGTCGGCGCTCACGGGCGAGTCGATCGACGTCGCGAAGAGTGCCGGCGATGCCGTGTCGTCGGCCTCGACCGTGACTCACGGCGAGGCGATCGCGCGGGTAACCGCGACCGGGACGGCGAGTACCTACGGCAAGACCGCTGAACTCGTGCGCACCGCCGAGGCGCCCGGACGGCTGCAGGTGCTGCTATTCGCCATCGTCCGCTATCTGGCCTATCTGGACGTGGTCCTTGCCCTGGTCCTGGTGCTGGTCGCCGTCGTGCATGGGACCGCGTGGCAGGAGTTGCTGCCGTTCCTGGTCATCCTGTTCATCGCGACCATCCCAATCTCCATGCCATCGAGCTTCACGGTGGCGAACTCGCTCGAGGCCCGAACCCTGGCCAGACGAGGCGTGCTAGGTGAGCGGTGTCTTTCTCGGGGCGTGGCTCCCACCGGTCGGGCTGGCTTTGGCTGAGAATCACGGCAGTGTGGTTCTCGGCTCGGGGAGTGGCTTGTGTCGTTGGGGTTGGCTGATCGGCAGGGTGACCTACTCG